>CAZXWJ010000243.1:0-6539 GCA_964644375.1 uncultured Desulfobacteraceae bacterium
TCGGGTTATCAGGGCGGAGGCATTGGTCGCCCACCTCGTCACACCGGTAGAAACCGCCAGGACGGTCTCCGCATCATATGTTTTTGCAACGGAGACAAATTCCCTGCAGGCCTCCAGGGCACGGCTAACAGCCTCGGTCGTGATGCTTTGATCTGCCTCGCCGGCAAAACCATCGGACAATCGAATGTATTTTCTCTTCCTCGTGATCGGCCGGAACAGCTTCGGACCGCACGTTCTTTCGCAGATCAGCAACCTTGCCGTATGACTTCCGATATCAATAGAAGCGACATTCTGCATCTTCAGCTCGACGTAACTAAAAATAAAATTTTAAGTCTATCATACATACAATATATAGTGCAACCATTTAAAAAAAAGTCTGTATCTACACCCAATCGATTACTTGAGTTTTGCATCGGATATTGTAGCAAGGCGTGGAAACCCCAAGGACATTCAATGGACGCGTTTGATTTCGAACCGAACCTTTTCCCTGCTCCGTGCTTTTTTACCCCCCGCTTCGTAGAAGCCAATAGATCCATTCAATTCTTGTTGATATTGCTCCTTCTTACTGCTAAACGACCCGTAGGATTTGATACCATGAATCCCTTTCTCCGGTTTCAATTTTTTGATAGGGTTTAGTCCCTGCCCATTCGAAAACTCCCGCGGACGAGCAGATTTTTGATTCAGGAACAGACCATTCTTAGAAAGCTCAAAGAAATCAAGGGATTGTTTACCGTTTCAACCTCCTCAAAATCGGACTGACAATATCCCCCAGAGCCGCAAGTTCATCACATCTAAGCAGTCGCGCCAAAAGAAAATAGATGGCGGCACCGGCGGGGACAAGAATGATCAGTCTTACACTCAGAGCCCAGAGCTCCGGCCCGGGAGATGACACCATCCATCTCGCATAAAGATACTGGATGCAGGCCCCCATAGCCAAAGCGGCCATCACGCTTTTTACCGAAGACGTCACGATGGGTCTCAGCCCGAGTAAGGGGGCTTTCTTTTTCAGGAAATGCAGCAGCAGAAAGAATTGCATCGCGGAGGCCAGGGAAAGGGAAAGGGCCAACCCCCCGTGTTGGAGAGGCCTCATGAGCAGCAGGCTGAAGACAAAATTGGCAGCCATGGTCAGGATCGCAATTTTTACCGGCGTCTTGGTATCCTGAAGGGCATAGAAGGCCGACACCATGACCCTGTTGGAAGAAAAGGCCCAAAGCCCCAGCGTGTAGAAAAAAAGGGCCTTAAGGGTCATCCCGGTAGTTATGGCATCAAAGGCCCCCCTCTCGAAAAAAACCTGGATGATGGGCCGGCCCAAGACAAGCAATCCCGCCATGGAGGGGAGGGTGATAAAAAAGACGAGACGGATGGCATGCCCCAGGGTCTCTCCAAATCCAGCATTATCCCGTTCGGACGCCTGCTTGGACAGGGAGGGCAGAACCGCAGTGCTGATGGCAATAGCAAACACCCCCAAGGGGAATTCCACGATCCTATCGGCATAATAGAGCCAGGATACACTGCCTCCGGGTAAGAAGGAAGCCAAGAGGGTTCCTATGAACTGGTTGAGTTGATAGATTGCCGAGCCATAAATGGCTGGCACCATGAGGAGTCCGATTCGTTTTACGGCTGGATGCCGCGGCATCCAGCAGGGAACCAGGGAGAGCCCTTTACTATAAATCCAGGGCAACTGCAGCAAGAGCTGGAAGATCCCCCCGATAATCACGCCGATGGCCACGCCCACAACCGGCTCGGAAAAATAGGGCGAAAGCCAGAGAGTCGCGCCGATGATGCCCACATTGAGGAAGATGGGTGCCGCCGCAGGCGCCGCAAAGTGTCGAAGGGTGTTGAGCACCCCCATAAATAGGGCCACGATGCTCACAAGAAAAATATACGGAAACATAATCCGGGTAAGTAGAACCGTGAGCTCGTATCTTGCACCGGAACCGCCCCACCCAAAGGCCTGAAGTCTTACAATCCAATGGGCGCCGAGAACACCCAGCAGGGTGACGCATACAAGTATGACGGAAAGCAGTGTGAGAATGGCCCGGGCCAGGAGGAAGGCATCTTCACGGGATTTTCGAGTCAAGTACTCCGTGAAGACCGGGATAAAGGCGATGGTCAATGACCCTTCGGCAAACAGGCGCCTTAAAAGGTTCGGAATCCGGAAGGCCACGAAAAAGGCGTCGGCGGCTATTTTATCCCCGAAAAAACGGGCAAAGACCATATCCCGCACCAGCCCCAAAATTCTACTGAGAAGGGTGTAAAATCCAACAACACCCGCTGCCTCGCTCACATTTTTTTTCTCTGAAGTGGAAATACTCGAACGGTTCACTTTATCGGCTCGCTCAACATACCTTGGGCCTTCTTCGGTCATCCCCCGAATCGGTAAAGCTTATTCCTATTCTTCGATCGAAAGCGAGGGTTTTGGCCGGCAACGAAAAAGATTTTAGGCTTGATTTTATCTTGACAATCTTTGTATATTTTTTTAATTTGTTTGTTTAAGTAATCAACACATATGCAAAGGAGATCGAACTTGGCAAACCATAAATCAGCCCTAAAGAGGGCTCGACAGGATGAGCTCAAAAGACTGAGAAACATGGCCTACAGGACCAGGGTAAAAAACGCCGTCAAGCAGGTAAGATCGTCTGTAGCCAACAACGCGGCTGATGAATCCAAAGGTCATTTGATCAAAGCTGTCTCACTCATTCAGAAAACCGCCTCAAAGGGCATTATTCACAGAAAGAATGCGTCCCGCAAGATATCCCGTCTTACCAAGCAGGTCAATCAGTTGACCTCATCGTGAACCGCCTTAACTGCAGAGAGACAGTATCAGGTTTTCCAGAATCGGTTTGGCTCGAGACCCCAATTTTAATCTGCCGTCTGCCTCATAGAGCAGGCGCAACCCCTTACTCAGTTCCGGGATGGACCAGTGCTTTGTCTGCTCTGCAAACTGTCGGGCCGAGAAAAAAGGTAAAGACAGTTTTGCAGCCACTTCTTTGGTCCCTCCCCCTTTTTTCACAATCATCTTGGTTTGCCACAACAGCCTGATTTGCCTGTTCAGCATTCCAATAAGGCGAAGCGGTGCCCCTTTCTTATCTTCCTCTTCCAAAAATCTCCCCAGGACTTCCAAGGCTGCGGGGCAATTTCTGGTGGAAAAGACGTTCATGAGTTCAAAAATGGTGTACATGCGGCTGTGTATAACAAGTTCCTTTACCTGCTCCAACCCAACCCCGCCTTTGCCGTACCTGAGATAGAGTTTCTCGAGCTCACTGTAGAGTTCTCGCAAATTGTTTCCGACAATCTGCTGTAAATAAGCGGCCCCCTTGGCGTCGATTGCCAAACCCATCTCACTCGCGGTATCCTTGATCCAAGGTATGACCTTGTTGTCCCGCAAGGCCGTAAAATTAACGGCCCTCCCCTTGGATTTCATTTTCTTATAAAATTTTCGCTTGAAATCGGTCTTGGACGCGACAAAAATCAGGCAAGTTGACTCGGCGGGGGTTTCCATGTAGGGCAGAAATTTTTCCAAGGCCTCTGCCCTGAAGTTTTCGGTCCTTCGAACAATGATGAGGCGGTTTTCCGTCAGAAAGGGCAGTGATTGGGCACGATTGATAATTTCCTGAGGTTTGGTCTCGGCACCGTAAAAAATTTCAAGATTGAAGTCTCTGGCGGTCTCCGGAATATAATTGTTCCTGATTTTTTCCAGGACCTTCTCCAGCCTGAACTCTCCCAGCCCATAGAAAAGATAATACGGCGCAAGGCGCCGCTCCTTGAGTGATTCGAGGACATCCTCTGGTTGCAACTCGCCCGGCATCAAAATCTTTCCATCGTTTTCAGGTATATCCTCTTTGCAAGTTTTCGTGCAATCTCTTCAAGGGCCTTCTGTTGGTTGTAGCGGTTCCTGAGAGGGTCACTTCCCACCGCAAAGGTGCCCTTTTCTTCCATTTTTCTGTCCCGCCAAATAATCTTCCCGGTGGCCGTCTCTTTGAGCCCCATATCCAATTTAATTTTCAATCGCCTGCCACTCGTAACAGAATAGGTTTTAAGATACCCTTCAACCGTCACGCCTCGGGAATCATAGGTGAGAGCATCCGTCGTAATTTCGTAGACAGTCCCGGTCAGAACCGTTTGTGCATTTGAAACGGGCACAAGGGAAACCTGCGCATGGCTGATGAATTCATCCCTTATAATCTCAGTCAAATCCGCCTCAAAACCCATGGTTGAGGAAGTGCTTTCAATCAATGGAATGGCCAGGCTCTCTATCTCAATACCCACTGGTGCGCCATTGGCCCGGATGTGATAACCGCATCCAACCACCAGGCAGCCGATAACGATGACCACAGCACCATGCCAAAATGATGATAGACGGCCCTCGGGTGGAGCCAACTTTTTTATCTTTCCGACCATATCTTCCTTTGTAATCGAAATGATGCGTTAAGCCACTTGGATTTCACGTGTCTTCTCGGTCCAAGGTCCCATAGCTAACGCGATATTTTCCTATCACACCACCACATTCACCAGTTTATTCTTGACCACAATCACCTTTCGAATCGATTTTTCACCGATAAAATGCCGGACTCTTTCGTCGTTTAAGGCCTCTGCCTCAATGTCCTTCTCCCCGAAGGATGCCGGCACTTCGATTCGACTCCGAACCTTACCGTTGACCTGCAGGACGATGAGTCGCTTTTCCACCTCCAGGGCATCGGTCTCATAAGTGGGCCAGGGGACCTCAATCAAATTTTCGCCGTGCCCCAGCATACGCCAGAGTTCCTCCGTCATGTGGGGCACCACGGGGGCCAACAACAGCACCGTGGTTTCAACGGCCTCCCGGACAACCGACCAGCAGGAATCATCCTTAGTTTGAACGGTGTTCAGGACCTTATTGATATCATTGACCAGCTCCATGACGGCACTGACGGCCGTATTGAAATGAAATCGGTCTTCAATGTCACCGGTCACTTTTTTAATGGTCTGATGGGTCTTCCGATGGAGGTCTCGCAAATTTTCCGTCAGTGCTTCCTTGCCCTCATAGACGCATACCCTTGATAACTCGGCAAGGTTTTCATCCACGAGACGCCAGACCCGGTGCAGAAACCTGAAGGAACCTTCCACCCCCTGATCGCTCCACTCCAGATCCCGTTCGGGAGGAGAGGCAAAAAGGCAAAACATACGGACGGTATCCGCACCGTAGCGTTCGATCAGTTCCTGAGGATCCACCACATTTTTTTTGGACTTGGACATCTTGACGGTGCTACCTGTAGTAATTTCCGATCGGCAGTGGATGCACTGGTTGTTTTCAACTTCGCTCGGAAAGAGATACCCATGTTTCGGGCACTCCTGAGTCTCTTTGCAAACCATGCCCTGAGTCAAAAGGTTATTAAAGGGCTCCCGGATCTTCAGGTAACCGAAATCCTGCAGAATCCGTGTATAGAATCGGGAATAGAGGAGATGAAGGATTGCGTGTTCGATCCCGCCGATGTACTGATCCACAGGCATCCAGTAATCCATTTTTTCAGGGTCCAGCGGTCCCTTGTCATATCCCGGACAGGCATAGCGATCGAAATACCACGAGGACTCCACGAAGGTGTCCATGGTATCTGTTTCACGTCTTGCCTTTCCTTTGCAGCGAGGACAGGTGGTTTCATAGAAGGAGGGTTCCTGGGGTAAGGGAGAGCGTCCGTTTGGGCTCATATCCAGATCAAGGGGCAAGACCACGGGCAGGTCTTCCTCAGGGACCGGAACGGTGCCGCACTTGTCACAGTAAATCACCGGAATCGGAGCACCCCAGTAACGCTGTCTGGATATATTCCAGTCTCTCAAACGATAGTTTATCGTCTTATGACCCAACCCTTTGGAGTCCAGATATTCTGCAATACTGTCTAATGCCGCCAGGTTCCTCTGGCCGTCGAAGGGTCCGGAATTTACCAGAATGCCCTCCTCCTCATAGGCCTCCGTCATGGCCTCTTCATTCAGTTCGCGGTCAGGCGGATTGATAACAACCCTGAGTTTCAAACCATATTTTTCGGCAAATTCAAAGTCTCTCTGATCGTGGGTCGGCACGGCCATGATTGCCCCGGTGCCGTAATCAAAGAGCACGAAATTGGCCACATAAATTGGTATTTTTTCATTCGTGACGGGATTCAGGCAGTATCTGCCGGTAAATACCCCCTCTTTGACCGTAAAATCGGCCGTTCGAATAAAATTATCCACCTTAAGGGTACGCGCAATAAAGTCCAGGACCTCCTTTTCTTGAGGCAGTCCCTTAACGAGGTCCTTGAGCATGGGATGCTCAGGGGCAAAACACAGAAAGGTGGCCCCGAAAACCGTATCCTGCCGTGTCGTGTAGACCTCGATCGTCTCATCCGAATCCACGACGGGAAATCGGATTATGGCCCCGTAACTCTTGCCTATCCAGTTCCTCTGCATTGTAAGAACTCTATCAGGCCAACCCGGCAGTTCGTCGCAGTATTCCAGGATATCATCGGCATAATCGGTGATCTTGAAATACCAGGAGTCCATTTCCTTGAGCGTGACTTCCTGATCAG
>CAZXWJ010000244.1:0-6531 GCA_964644375.1 uncultured Desulfobacteraceae bacterium
TATCGGCCTCCATGAGTATCTTTCGAAAAGCACTGTTTTTCAAAATTTTCGCTATTCGTGCCAGGGCCTTCAAATGAACACTGGCAGAATTCTCGGGGGCCACCAGAAGAAAAAAGAGGTACGCCGGCGCGCCATCCATGGACTCAAAATCCAACCCCTTTCGACTGCGGCCGAAAGACACAAAGGGGTGTGCCACCCCATGGAGTTTTCCGTGGGGAATGGCCACACCGTCCCCGATACCGGTACTCCCAAGTCGTTCCCTCTCCAAAAGGACCTTCACCAGGGAACTCTTGTCAACGGAGGGTTCGTGATCCACGATGGTTTCAGCCAGCTCTTCCAAAACGCCTTTTTTGTCCGCGGCTTTCAGGTCAGGAAGAATACTGTCTTCATCTAATATTTCTGAAAGTTTCATCACTACAATATCTAACTGTTTGTAAAGGGTTATGTTATCTTTAGCTGGAAGGCTCGATCAATCCAAGGTTACCGTCCTTACGTCTATAGAGCACGTTAATTTCCAGAGATCGTGCATTTCGAAAAACCAAAAAATCCTGCTGCGACATGCCAAACTGCATCGCCGCTTCCTCGGGATCCATGGGTTTGGCAACCAGTTTTTCGACCTCTATGGCGGGTTCCTCCTGGCTCACCCCCGCACTCTCCCGGCTTGCCTCATCCTCGAGATTATCTTCACCCTTGATATTTTCCGCCTTTCTTTCCCTGATCTTGGAGCGGTATTTTTTGACCTGTATCTCGAGTTTATCCATCACCTGATCAATGGCGGAATACATATTATCGGTTTCCTCCACCCCTTTGATCATGGTCCCATCCACCCTCAAAGTAACATCAGCCATATGTCGAAATTTTTCCACTCCGAGAACGACATGGGCCTCCATGGGAGAATAAAGATACTTTTTAATTTTCGATATCTTTTCTTCAGCATAAATTTTTAGACTTTCCGACGGCTCCATATGTCTGAATGTAACCGTTATTTCCATAAGGATTCCCTCCTCAAAAGAAAAAAGCTCTCTAGCAGATAAAAATTCAAAAGTCAAACTCGACGACATCGTAAGAAATCAAAAGGTCCCGACCGGGCGGGATTACGCTTCATCTTTTGCCATTGCGGCATACCGTATGCATGCCTCATCTTCAATTTTTTACGAGTTCATTAAGCTTGGGTGCGGCCTCAATAAGGCTTCCTCCTTTTCCTCGACGGTAAAATGCCCAGGGTCTCCCTGTACTTGGCCACAGTTCGACGAGCGACATTAATATTGAACTTTTTGAGCATATCGGCCACGTCCTGATCGCTGTAAGGTTTGGCATTATCTTCCGATTTAATCATGTTCTTGATATGGTCTTTGACGCTTTCCGATGAAACACAATCGCCATCCACACAATTAATGGCACTGTTAAAGAAATATTTGAGCTCAAAAACCCCCTGAGGCGTATGCACGTATTTGTTGGTGGTTACCCTGCTGATTGTCGACTCGTGCATCTGAATATCTTCGGCCACGTCCCTGAGAACGAGGGGCTTTAGGACTGAGATGCCCTTGTCCAAAAAGGACCGCTGAAACCGTACGATACTCTCGGTCACCCGATAGATGGTTCTCTGCCGCTGATGAATACTCTTGATCAACCAGGCCGCTGATTTCAATTTCTCTTGAATGTACTGTTTTGTCCCATCTTCAAATGCGTCCTTACTGGAGAGGATGTCCCTGTAATAGGCGTTGATTTTCAATTTTGGCAGACCGTCCTCGTTCAATGAGATCTCGTAGTCATCCCCGACCTTGAAGACATAGATATCAGGGCTGATATAGATGGTTTCATCGTCACTGAATTGGCGTCCGGGTTTCGGCTCAAAACTTGTGATGATACTGATAGCGGCGATGACCTCTTCGATCGGGAGGGAAAGGTTCCGGGCCATGAGATCGTATTTCTTGTTCTCGAGCTTATCCATGTGTTCCAGGATAATTTTCTCGACAATAGTTCCCTCGAAATTCTGGAATCTGGCCTGGATCAGCAAACATTCCCGCGTATCGCGCGCAGCAACACCCACCGGATCGAACCGCTGTATTTTCTGCAAGGTTTCCTGCACGCTTTCCTGTGAATGCCCTGTTGATTCAGCCAGTTCCTCAATGGTGACCTTCAAATACCCGTCCGAATCCAGGTTGCCGATAATGTGGGTGCCGATCTCCCTCTCGGCATCATCGAACTCGCCCATATTGAGCTGCCACGTGAGATGAGAGTATAGGCTCGTCTTTTCGGACGTCATATTTTCGTAGGGCGGAGCGTCCCTTGCCTCGTAAGGCAACTCGGCATATCCGGTATTGTATTCGGAAAGATAGCTCTCCCAGTCTACATCATCGCCTCTGTCGTTTTCCTTTATCTCGACCTCTTCTGCCGGTGCCTCGGAAGGGGGACTCGCCTCCTCAACTCTCTTTTCTTCGTCGGTTTCTTCCACGGCGTGCTCGTCAAGCAAAGGGTTTGTCTCCATTTCATTATAGATGGTCTGGAGGAGTTCAAGCCTTGAGAGCTGAAGAAGTTTGATAGCCTGTTGCAACTGGGGGGTCATGATGAGTTGCTGGGTCAGGCTGAGGGATTGTTTGAGTTGTAGGGCCATGATTAAATGATTTTTAATCCTTTAAGAGTCCAAGCGATACATCACCAACGAAAATTATCGCCAAGGTAAACGCTTCGGGTAATATCGCTGCTGACAATTTTTTCAGGAGGTCCGAATTCAATCGTCCTTCCCTCGTTGATGATGTATGCGCAATCGCACACATTTAATGTCTCCCGAACATTGTGATCAGAGATAATGATGCCGATACCTCGTTCTTTCAACTGTTTGATGATCCCCTTGATATCATTCAAAGCAAGAGGATCAATACCGGCAAAGGGTTCATCCAGCAGCATAAACCTGGGCTCCGTCACAAGGGCCCTCGTGATTTCCAGCCGCCGTCTTTCGCCACCGGACAAAGAAGATGCCTTTTGTTTGGCCAGGTGGTTGATCTTCATCTCCGTCAAGAGTCCGCCCGCCCGTTCTTTCGTCTCATGCGAGGAGATGCCAAGACCTTCCATGACGGCTAAGAGGTTCTCCTCGACGGTCAACTTGCGGAAGACCGAGGGTTCCTGGGCCAGGTAGGTAATGCCCTTTCTGGCCCTCTGATACATGGGCTCATGAGTGATGTCCTGCCCGTCAAGAGATATCTTGCCCTCGTCCGGCCGGGTCAGGCCTATAATCATATAGAAAGTCGTGGTTTTTCCCGCCCCGTTTGGACCCAGCAATCCCACGATTTCATTTCGTTTTAAATGTATATTGATCTGATTGACGACCCGTTTTCCGTGGTAGATCTTGACCAGACCGTCCGCGCTCAGTATTTCCTCTTGCTCGGTCAAAAAATTACCTTTTTTCTCCTCCAGACGACAGAACCGCTCTAACCCGGCTTCCTTCGGAACCCTCGACAATGCTGCGTTTCTCATTTACAAAAAGGATCACCCTTTCCCCTTCAACAAAATCCCCGCCCTGTTTAACCACGGGTTTTCCGGTGAGCACCACTTTTTCTTCGCCCTGATAGTAAACCGCTTTCTCGGCCGTGGCAAGCCCTCCCTCGGCTCGAGTAATTTTCACATGGCCCGTGGCAACAATTTTTTCTATTTTGCCCTGCTCGCCCTCAATGGTTCCTTTTGTAGACTGGCCCGTGTAATATACCGTCATATTATCGGCCTTTATCCGAAAAGTGCCCTTTACGGCATCGACCTTTCCCGCAAAGACCACGCGTTTTTTTGCGTCGTCCATTATAAGGGTATCGGACTTGATGACAATGGACGAGGCCTTTTCCTCTTCCCTCGAACGGTCAGATGTCTGAGAAAAACAGGGTGAAGACGGCATCAGTCCCGCCAGCAGAATCATCAAGAAGAGGAATGCGTTATAATGTCGTTTCATAGCACCAGGGCCTCATTTTCAATAACAGCGATGACATCGGCATGGAGACGGAGAACCTCACTTTTTAAATCCACATAGAGGCCCCTTCCCCGCAAAGTAAAGGAAGGACCTTCTATCCTGACCGGGCATTCGGTCTTCAGGTAGCCTTCCCTCTGTTGATACAGGACATGATCTGTCATGATCCTGTAACCGTTTTCCGTTCGCCCCCGTACGTTGTCTCGAAGGTTGATTTCCCCGGCCGCCTTGTCATACTTGCCATTTTCTCCTTCGATCTCAATAGACGGCCGATCCTTGGGCTTCAGTTTCAATCGAAAGTGCTTGAAGGTGACGAATTGTCTGTCTTTGGAAATTTTCGCTTCTTTGGCATCCAGAACCCACTTCATCCCTTCTTCAGGACTGTCCTGTGAATAATGGATATCCTCAAGCTTGAAACCCTCCTGTGATAAGACATTCGCAAGTATCGCTTTTTCCAGAATCTCCTTGCGGGAATTGAAAAGATAGGAGAAGGCCACCAAAATAAGCATGATTATGCCCAACAGAGGCCAATGCTTTTTCAAAAAACGCTTCATTGCAATAAATATACCAAAAAGCGATCAACCCTGTAAAGCCTTATTTTGCTTTCCTCTTGCCGAAGAAAGCGACTGCGACCATTTCCCCTGGGCCTTCAGGATCAACTCGCAGACCTCCCTGACGGCCCCCATTCCTCCTCGGTGCTTGGTGACCATAGAAGCCGCCTCACGCACTTCAACTGCGGCGTCCCCCACGGCAACGGACAGGCCCGCCAAACCGAACACCGCCAGCTCCGGGAGATCGTCGCCCATGGCACAGACCTGTTTTTTCTCCAATCCCTTGTTTTTGACCAGCGAAGAAAAAATCGCAGCCTTGTCTGTTATTCCCTGATAAACCTCGGTAATGCCCAGTTCCCTTGCCCGATTGACGACGGCTTGAGAGGCCCTACCGGTAATAATTGCGACATCAATGCCCGCTTCCATAAGCAATTTCAAGCCGAGCCCGTCTCTTACGTGGAAACATTTTATTTCCTCTCCGTCGCCCGTCAGGAGAATGCGGCCATCGGTCATCACCCCGTCCACGTCCAGAACAAGGAGTTTGATTGCGGCTGCCAGTTCTTCAATCATATGAAAGTTCCAACCATTTTGACTTGACTGTGGTCACCTTCGCGGACCAAGCCTCCCCCGCAATAACCCGAACCCCTGCCATTAACGGTTGCGCCCAAAGGGCGTCGTTTTCTGACTCTCAGGGGCTCTCAAATCCTGCCCCGGCGAGACACCCCGAAGAGCACGGCGGCGGAGATGTCCAATCAGATCTGAGCGCGCACCAGTCCGTGAATCTCTTTCAGTAAGGCAAGGAGGGGCCTTACCTGGTTCAGGGGAAGCGAATTCGGTCCGTCACAGAGGGCGGACTCCGGATTAGGATGAATCTCCATGAAAAGGCCGGCTGCCCCGGCGGCGACTGCCGCTCTGGAAAGATGTCCGACGAATTCTCTCTGGCCTCCGGAACTTTTGCCGGCGCCGCCCGGGAGTTGTACGCTGTGGGTGGCGTCAAATATAACAGGAAAACCAAAACCCTTCATGACCGCGATTGACCGCATGTCCACGATCAGGTTGTTGTACCCGAACGTGGTCCCCCTCTCCGTAAGAAGCAAATCGTTATTGCCCGAAGCCCTGACTTTACCGACGGCCCTTTCCATATCCCAAGGAGAAAGGAATTGGCCTTTCTTGATGTTTATGGGAAGCCCCGTCCTGGCGGCGGCCACAAGAAGGTCCGTCTGTCGACACAAAAAGGCCGGGATCTGTATAACATCCAGGACCCTGGCCGCTTTCTCGATTTCATGGGTTTCGTGAACATCGGAGAGGACGGGAAGACCGGTCTGCTCCCTGACCTTTTCCAAAACCTCGAGCCCTTTCTCAATCCCCGGCCCCCGGTAGGAGTCAAGTGCCGTCCTGTTGGCCTTATCGTAGGAACTCTTGAAAATCACCGGGATATCCAGAAGGTCCGAGGTCTCTCTCAGAAAAGAGGCCACACGAAAGGTTGTTTCTTCGTTCTCGATCACACAAGGCCCTGCAATCAGAAAAAAAGGTCCTTTTTCTTTGATGCTCAGATCCCCTATTGTAACGGGATATCGTATCATAAGGTTTTCTCGGGCCTTCTGTTGAATGTTAACGGTCGGATTTCGAGTATATAAGTATGCTTATCGAAAGCGTCCGAAGAAGTCAAGCAAACTTAAAATTGCCTGAATAATGAAACTTTATTCTTGTCACGCTAATACAAAGACTTTAAGATGTCTTCAAATTAGCAATTGCGGAGGCATGCGTCAAAGTGGCTGGAGCAAAAAAAGTAAAGACCATCAAAGAAATCAACGAAAGAATCAAACAAGGCAAAGCGGTGGTGGTCACCGCCGATGAAATGACCGACATCGTGAAACGCAAGGGATCCGGGAAGGCCTTCAAAGAAGTGGATGTGGTTACGACCGGCACCTTCGCACCCATGTGTTCATCCGGAGCCTTTATCAATTTCGGCCATACAAAGCCCGCCATCAGGGCCTCAAAAGTCTGGCTGAACGACGTCCCGGCCTA
>CAZXWJ010000245.1:0-6511 GCA_964644375.1 uncultured Desulfobacteraceae bacterium
CAGGCTGCCCTGGAGAGCACCCGAATCTCTTGCATGGTTATGGTGATCGTTGCAGGCGCCACCATGTACGGCCATTTTTTGGCCATCACGAGGATCCCCTATGCGGTGGCAACCTGGGTGGGCGAGCTTCCCCTCCCTCATGCCATCATCATGGCCTTCATTATCCTCATCTATCTGATCGGAGGGATGTTTATCGATGCCTTGGGCCTGATCCTTCTCACGATCCCCATATTCTATCCGGTGGTGACCCAGATGGGTTACGATCCCATCTGGTTCGGTGTGATTATCGTGCTGGTCACTCAGATGGGTGTCATTACCCCTCCGGTGGGCGTGAACGTCTATATCGTCAGCGGGGTGGCAAGGGAAGTTCCGCTACAGACCATTTTCAAGGGAGCTGTGCCCTTTTTGATCGCCCTGATCATCTGCTCACTGATCCTGATCCCTTTTCCGCAGATTGCTCTCTTTCTGCCGAATCTGATGCATTGATGACCCTGTCATGAAATTGCATTTTGGGGCATATTTTGAATAATAGAATGGCCGGCGTCAGTCGGCCATTTTGTTTAGGGAAAACGGGTTGTCTTCCGGGCTTTTATGCGACCGATAAAACGCCTTTTGGGAAAAAGCGGGAGGCCTTGAGGGCGGCGATCAATCGAACAGGAGTCTGTCCCAGTCAATGGTTTTGAATGTTTTGTGAAGGAAATGGTCGTCATCAACCGTGTTGAAGGTAAGGTTTGTAAAACATCGTTTGGCTACAGTTTCCACGTCTTTCAGCGCAATGACCTGATCATCGGTTCCGTGATA
Source organism: uncultured Desulfobacteraceae bacterium (assembly GCA_964644375.1). Lineage (GTDB taxonomy): Bacteria > Desulfobacterota > DSM-4660 > Desulfatiglandales > HGW-15 > CAYNYM01. Next base: position 802 of record CAZXWJ010000245.1, read on the forward strand.
CACCCACACCGGCACAGAAAGAGGCTTCTCCTGATACCCCGATCTTTCCAGGAAATTGATGGCCGGAGCCAGGAGGATGAGTTTGTCCACCAAGTGTTCGTTTTGCATCGTGAAGATCGTCCCCATGAGGCCGCCAAAACTGGATCCTACGATCCGAATGCCCCTTTTACCCTCCGCCCATTGATTGAGGACCTCCATCCGCTGCTGGAGGTCTCCCTGAAAATTGGGGAGGGCCATCTCGGGGTAGCGATCTCTGAAAAATACGGCTTTGGTCCCCTGATTGGTGCTTTCAAGTCCGTGCAGGAATATCCTGAATGTCATAAGTGATCCTTACCTATCCACAGCCGATGCTTCTTTTCACCTGGGCCTCAATCGCGTTGTCGATTTCTTTTTTTGTCGCATGTCGTATATCCAGGACTTCCAGATCCATTGAAGCCGTTATGCCGGCCAGGGGCCTGTTGAAATCAGCGAGTATCGTCTTTTCCCTCACTTCGAGAACCTTGAAGGAGATGAGACTGCCCATTTTCATCTGTCGGTAAAACCTTCCTTCCCTGAGCCGTTGTTTTATCAGGCCTTTTTTGGGCAGTTCCCTGATGAGCGACGGGTCATGGTCTCCGTAGATTTCAGAGGAAGGGATGTCAATCCTGAGGGTCTGTCCGATGGGGCAACCTTCGAGGGCCGTCTCCAGAGATGGGACTTGGCGCTCCACCCCGAAAATAAATGAAAAGGTCTCTTTGGGGCGTTCCTTCCTCGTTCCGTCCGGAAGGTAGGTCTGCATCATATAGCTGATGGTCACGGCCTTGTCGGCCTGGATAACCTCCAAGGTGCCTCCTTAGGTGATTTCCACTATTTCGAATTCCTGGGTGCCCCCGGGCGCTTTGACGATGATTTCGTCGCCGGCGGTTTTGCCGATCAGTGCCTGCCCGAGAGGGGATGTAACGGAAATCTTACCCTTTTCAGGCTCGGATTCATAAGGACCGAGGAGTTGGTAAGAGACCTCCTCCTCCGATTGGAGGTCGTAGAGGAGAACGGTATTGCCGAATACCACCCTGTCGGAAGGCCCCTCTTCCACATCGATGATCTCGCAGCTGCCGATTGCCGCACGAAGTTCGTTGATCCTTCCCTCAAGAAAGGATTGTTTTTCTTTGGCGGCGTGATATTCGGCATTTTCGCTGATGTCACCGTGGGCCCGTGCCTCCTCGATGGCTCTGATGTTTTCGGGCCTCTCCACGCGCTCGAGGCGCGTCAATTCCTCTTTCACCTTTTGAAGGCCGTCTCTGGTGATTGGCACTCTCTCCATAAGCTCATCACTCCACTGAATAGACTAAAATATCCCAAGCTCTCTCAGAGGGCATGGGATGGATGATAAACACTTTGGGACTAACGTATAGCCTCATTTATTAGCATCTTTTCTTGCAACATTCCATCATAAAAAGAAAAAAGGAAGGATTTTAGGGTAGGTAGAAAATCCGGGCACTACATTCGAATCCAATAGGATTCAGGTATCGAAACCATGAAACAACTTATGCACGGGCCGTTCGGCCTATGTTCCCAGGCCCAGGGCAGACCCGACCTGGAAAACGAAAAGGGAGACGGTGTAGGCTGCAATGAGGTTGAAAACGATTGAAAACCCGGCCCATTTCCAGGAGCTTTCCTTTTTTATCATGGCAAGCGTTACAAAACAGGGGACATAGAGCATAGTAAAAAGGATCAGGACAAAGGCCCTGAGAGGGTTCCAATCAGGGTTGCTCCTGAGTCTTTCCGAAAGAGACGTACTATGTTCAGGATCGATTTCACCCAGGGAGTAGGCGGTTCCTAGGGTGGAAACAATGACCTCTTTGGCTGCAAAACCCCCGATTAAGGCAATATTGGTCCTGTAGTCAAATCCCAGAGGTCGCGTAACGGCTTCAAGGGCTTGGCCGATTTTTCCTGCAAGGGCATGCTGCAGGGCTGCCTGTTGTTGGGCGGCATCTATGCGGGCCGTTTTTTTTCTGTATTCGAGGTAGGCGGAGGCAGCGGCGGTAAGGCGTGGATCTTTGGAAACATTCTCCTGTCCGGTCTTCTCTTGTTCGACGATCACCTCAATCAAAGGAGCGAAAGGGTTGTCTCGAAGGGCCGCCACGCTCTTCCGGCGGTTGTCAGACCTCAGTTTGCGCAGATCGAAAAGACCGTCAACGGTCTTTAGTTCCGCATCGTTTTTTATCAGGGCCGCAATATCGGCTGAAGCCAGAAAGGCCTCTTTGGTTTCAGATAGCTTATGTTCGTAGAGGCGGGATTGCTCCTCCGGAAGCCGGGGAAAGGTCATCAAAACCCATAAGACCACTGAGATACCCAGGATAACGGTGCCCGCCTTTTTGATATATTGCCATGTCCTCTCCCAGGTATGGATGATCAATCCTTTCAAAATTGGGATGCGGTAGGGCGGTAGCTCCATCACAAAAGGTGTCTGGGGTCCTTTTAAAATGGTGGATCGAATGATCTTGGCCGCAAAAAGGGCAAAGGACCAGGAAAGCAGTGTGAACACAAAAAGCATCCCGGCCTCGTTTTTTGCAAAGAAGGCGGCAATCAAAAGACCAAAAAGGGGTAATTTGGCGCCGCAATTCATGAATGGGACCACCAGGAGGGTGGCAATGCGTTCTTTCGGGTCCCGAAGCGTCCTCGTGGCCAGGACACCGGGTACGGCACATCCTCCTGAAATACCCCCACTTATCAGAAGCGCCATCACGGAATTGCCGTGCAGGCCGAACCAGCGAAGGACACGGTCAAGCATGTACGCCACTCGGGCCATATAGCCGGCGTCTTCCATGATAGCGATCATAAAGAACATAAACATAATAAGGGGGATAAATCCGAGGACCCCTCCGACGCCGTCGATGACCCCTGATACGATGAGCGAGTGAAGGTTCCCTTCCGGAATAAGCTGTGAAATCATTCCCTTGAGCCATCCGAAAAAAATCTCGACCCAAAGGATCGGTGTGTCACTGGCCCAAAAGGTAAATTCATAGATGCCGTAGAGAATGGCCATCATGATGAGCGGGCCCAGGAAGCGATTTGTCAGGACCTTGTCGATTCTGTCGGAAACATTCAGGCGGAATTCGATCTTTCGTTTTACCGTCTTTTTTGTGATCCCTGCAATATATCCGTACCGGTGGTCTGCGATCACACCTTCGGGTTCATCCTCCAGGGTATTCATCATGTGCCTGGTTACACGTTGGCAGACGGAATCAATTTTCCGGTGGATCTCTGCATCCTTCTTGATGGCCCGGAGGATCTGTTCGTCGCCCTCAAGGCACTTGAGGGCGAGCCACCTCGATGCATATTTGCCCTCATGGATGTGGTTTTTAGGGAATGCCGCTTCGATTTCATCCAGGGCCTGATCGATATCATGCCCGTAGGAAATGAGTTCCGGACGCCATTCCGGTTCTTTTTGGGCAACTTCGATAACCTTGTCCAGGAGTTCGTCCAGCCCCTTTTTTGATCTTGCGACAGTCGGTACGACGGGGGCATCAAGCAGCTTGGACAAGCCCTGCTGGTCGATGACGATACCCCTGGAGGCCGCCACATCGATCATATTAAGGGCGACAATGAGGGGGACGCCTAGCTCCTTGAACTGAAGAGAGAGGTAAAGATTCCTATCCAGATTCGAAGCATCGACAATGTCCACCACCACATCCGGTTTTTCATTGACCAGAAAGTCCCTGGCAACGATTTCTTCAAGGGAGTAGGCGGTGAGGGAATAAGTACCCGGAAGATCTACGATTTCTATCTCGTAGCCACGCCAATCCACTTTACCGTATTTTTTTTCCACGGTTACGCCGGGATAGTTGGCGATATGTTGCCTGGCGCCAGTTACTGCATTGTAAACGGTCGTCTTACCGGCATTGGGATTCCCGGAAAGGGCTATCTTTATTTTTCGCTTCGACATGGCCCTATGCTGAAACATCTATTTCGACGAGGATGTTCGCGGCTTCATTGTTTCTCAGGGTAAGGGTATAGTCTCTGATTTTGATGGCAACGGGGTCCTTGAGAGGGGCTCTCCCTTGAATCTTTACAGGCGTATTGGGCACGATGCCCATTTCCCTTATTCTTCGTCCCATGTTTCCTGTGGCGGAAACCCGCTTAATGACGCCACTCTGGTTATCGGACATTTCTCTCATTTTTACAATTTTTTTCATCGACAGGATTTACTCCGTAATGAAGTCCCAGCCGGGCATTTGGAACAATTTCCGCACTCGCCTTCGTGAGACGGACCTCGAAAAGCCCTGTAAAGCCGTTTCCCCAGGTACCACAGGCTCAGTAAAAGGGCGATTAAAACAATTATGTTTCCCAGCATTTTGAGATCCTTTTGAAAAACTTCCTTGTTGCAATTGATAACCAATATAAATAGCGGGGAGCGCAATGTCAAGGGCTTCAAGGGGATTTCAGGTTTAGTGTTTGTTCGGGTTTTCGCATTCGGGAATGACCATTCCCGAATGAGCACTGGTCAAACGCCCTGCGGTCTTTTGAAAACCGAAAGCCGTTGGGCAAAAAAACCATTCCCATCGACTTCAAAAAGCTGGATTCATACCAGATTTAAGGTGCGGAGGGAAGGGATTATGAAAAATCCGCAGGCAAGAATGAAAAAAAGATCAGAAAAAAATCGCCATGTTCCCCAGGGGACACGGCGGGCGAAAAAGGGCACACCGTACCCGTTGATCAGGCAGACGGCGGTAACAGATGGGGTGGTTGGTTGCTTAGGCTGCCGGCACCGATGGCAACATGACCTGGGGCTCGGTGAGCCGGAATTCCCCTTTTTCAATCCATTCCTTTTGGATTCGGGCTATCTCGCGGGCCCTGACCGTGGAAGAAAGGGGGACGGTAGGGATATTCTCCCCTTTGAAACGAATGGTCCCACTTTTAAGTTCCCCGTAACTTACCGGCCCCAGGCTCTTGGCCTGTCCTTTGGGATAATCAGATCCATAGTCTATGATCTGCGTATAGATATCATCGTCGGAAACGCCGGTAAAGCGCGCCATATCTTCATTCAAAATGGGTATGGGTATCCCGAGCCCCACGGCCAAGGAGCACCCGTAACCGAGCATGCTTATACCCACCAGCCACTTGGGATCCATTTCCTTGAGGTTTCCCGTGACCATGAGGGTTCCGGCGCCGGACAGGGGTATCCCATTTTTTCCCCTCTCCACCAGGGGGTTATGCTGGGTTCCCGGACCGATGATATAACCCTGGGTGCCACCCAGAAAGATTCTGGTTCCCAGGCCCAATGTGAGATAATAGGGATCATTGAAAAGAGGGCTCAACTGGCCGGAAGTCGAATAATTGGCATTTCCCAGCCGAGGTTTCATGACCCCCATATAGGTATAAATTGTTTTCTTAGTGGTGTTTATGGCACAATTATAGTTCTGGTAGCCGTTTCTTGGATTCAGCAACATGGCATACGGCAAGTCGGCAAGATTGATTCTTTTTTCAGCCTCCCTGTTCGGATAGCAATCCGTCCCATAGGAAGTGGCTTTCACTTTGATTTTTTTCCCGGCCAGCAGATCATGAATCACATGTCCTCCGCCATATTTAAACTGGCCCGGATGAATTCGATTGAGGGGATCGTCTTCGACCGGTTCCGTGGCTCCGATGTAGGTATCAACGGCGGCAAGACCCCCATAGGCCGGGACGTCGTTCAGCCAGACTTTTGAGGCCCTGATGGCGGGCTTTGTAT
>CAZXWJ010000246.1:0-6487 GCA_964644375.1 uncultured Desulfobacteraceae bacterium
AATGCGATGCCCATTGATTCAGACCATCCGATCGGCAGGAAAGAGGCCGGTGTCTTGGGGTGGCCGGGATCCTCGCTGCACGAATTTGAAGAACTCATGGATGGCATTCCTCTAACCGGACAATCTATAACTACCTTAGGTTCATGTGCGATGTCCACTGTACGGTTGGCCTATCTTGTTGTCCTTGCAGAGAAACGCCGAGAAAACCTGAACGAATTGCACGGCAGTGTCACGGAATATCCCTTCTGCAACTACTTCGGCCAGACCGACGCTCAGCCTTTAGATCTCAATTTGAAACTTTGGCTGGATTCTTCAGAGTACATCATACGAAACAAAATTCATTTGCGATGTGGTATCCTTAGCCAGCACTTTCAGGAATCGGGTGGTAATAATGCACAGGCCCTCGCCGTGGAAATGGCCATGCTCAATGAGCTTTGCAGCTTGTTGGTAAATGAGCGGGGCCTTGATTTTGATGATGTCGCTGTCTTGCCCTATGAACTTGTGAGCGTCGGATCACGATTTTTCGAGGAGATAGCCAAGATTCGGGCACTTCGAAGGATGTGGGCGAAAATGGCGAAAGAGAAATTCAAGGCCAAAAAGGAAAAATCCTGTCACCTGCTCATCGCGGTTCACACATCGGGTCGCACGATGACCTATCAGCAGCCTCTCAATAATATCTCACGATGTGCTATACAGACTCTGGCCGGAGCGATCGCGGGATGCACGGCCATAGACAACGCGTGTCTGGATAACGCCCATGCAGAACCCTCGCCACTGGCGGCAAGGATGTCTCTGAACACGCAACATATCGTTGCAAATGAGACGGGTGCAACGGATGTGGTAGATCCCCTTGCCGGCTCTTACTTTGTGGAATCCCTCACCAACAAGGTGGAGGAAGAAGCCTATAAAATATGGGATGAGATAGAAGACATGGGAGGGATGACTGCAGCAATAGAAAAAGGGTATATTCAGGATATGTTGAAGAAATCGGCTCAGGAAAAACAAAGAGAAGTGGAAAAGGGAGATCGATTAATCGTCGGGGTAAATGAATTGGTCATCCCCCCTGAAGATGACTTCGATATCCCTATACAGGAGATTCAGTCAGCCGATTCGGAGGCCATTGCGAAGGATATGGAGAAATGGAAAAAGACAAGGAATATGCCTCTGCTGGAGAAAAATCTGACACAATTATATTCTGATGCAAAAAAAGAAGATAGTTATAATTTGATGCCCTCCATTATTGAGACGGTCAAAGCGTATGCCACAGCGGGTGAAATAATAGGGGTGATTCGGAAAGCTCGCGGTTTGAGTTATGATCCGCTGGAAATGATCGATTGCCCCTTTGATTTACAATAAGAGATTTTCTCCGCGCGTAACGTATTAATCCTATTTTAAACTGGAGGTTTGGAATATGGGTAAAGGGCAGGGAATTAAAGTTCTCATTTCTGTGATCGGCCTTGATGGGCATAGTACCGGAGCCGAGGTCGTTTCCAGGGTCCTTATGGACAGTGGAATGGAAGTGGTCTATCTTGGGATCTATCAGACGCCGGAGATGATTGTCCAGGCGGCCATTCAGGAGGCTGTGGATGTGATTGGAATAAGCAGTCACGCTTCAAACTATGGCCAGATTATCGAACTGATGGACTTGTTGAAAAAAAATAACTTGGAAGATATCTGTGTCATTTGCGGGGGAACCGTCCCGAAAAAGCAGATTCAAGAACTAAAGAAGAAGGGCGTATCTGAAATTTTTGCCCCTCAAAGTACTTCAAAAGCCATCGTTGATTGTATCGTTTCAAATGTGAAAAAATGCAACGTTTCACCAGGAACATAGGGGCTTCTTTCCGATTACGATGTTGGAATGACGGGGTAATGGTCCACGCGGGGGCAATTTCGTCTTTTGCAGAATTTAGGGAACGCAAGTGCTCGATCAGAAATTGGAGAGTTTATTTCGGTTGATTAATAAATCGGATCGACAAGACGCTCACAAGACTCCGGCGGATTTGAGAATGACGATTGATATCAATCAAAAAAACAATGAAGAAGGCGAAATCGAATGGAATCCTTCTTTGGCATGGAGAAAGGAGCGTGCCGTGAACAAGACGTTGGTGCTTAACGAAAAGGGGCAACAAAAAAAACAGAAAATTTGCAAAGCAGCAGCCAGGGTTTTTTATAAAATCGGGTACCTGGAAGCAAATTTAGATGATATTGCCGCTGCTGTTAAAATGAGTAAAGGAGGTGTTTATCACTATTTTAGCAGTAAGGATGAAATCTTGTTTTGTGTCCTGGATAATTACATGGATGTTGTTTTGGAGAATCTTGAGTCCCAACTCAAGGGACTCCCCGCAGGAGAACCAAAAATAGAATTTATTATTAAGCGTCACATAGAGCTTTATGCCGACCATAAAGAGGAAGCCAAAACATTGCTTCACGATTTGAATTGTCTATCTGCAAAATACCGTAAGACGATTGCTTTTAAAGAAAGAGAATACCTCAGAGTCGTTGTCGAGGCCATATCTGAATGCGAATGGGGTAAAAATGGTATAAAGCGGGAGGAGGTCACTGCCCTGGCATTTCTTTTGTTTGGCATGTGTAACTGGTGCTACAATTGGTATGATCCTAAAGGACCCATTGATGTGAACGCTCTTTCACAAATTATATGGACTGTTTTCATGAAAGGGATGTCCGAATACCCTGGAGGCGGCATTACATGAAAATAATTATTTGCCTGTCCACTATTCCTATTTTCTATTTTCCTATTTACCCTTTATTCTCCGGGTCCCCTCTTGGCTTTTTCGTTGCCAACAAATACGGTATAGGTCTTAGGCTATGTCAAGAGCAAACAGGCATTAAATTACAGGCCATATATGGCACATGATGTATCGATGTTATAAGAAAATGTTTCTTCTCAAATTTGTACGGGATCGAAGGCGATGGCCAAAAGAACGACGAACAAGGAACGGTTGACGATGGAACCGGAGTTCATTCAGAAAAGACTCCGAGAACTGGGCACCCTGGCCGAGATCAATAAAGAGATTCACTCCACCATGCATGTCGATCGACTGTTGCAGATCTTGGTCGAAAAAACGCTGATCGGTGTGAATTTCGAGAGGGGGTTGATCTATCTGGTTGAGGGGGATTTTTTGCGGTGTGTGGCCTTTCTGGACCGGGTCAAACGGGAGAGGGGCTCGACCATTAAGGGGTGGGTCGGTTTCAGAATGGATGAGACGGCAGTGGAGGTCCTCGCAGTGAAGACCGGAAAGCCTGTCTACGTGCGGGATGCCCGAACCGACAAACGGGTCAGCCAAAAATTACTGCGGATTACCGACTCTAAAGAATATTGCGTGGTTCCTCTCATCGGGAGAGACCGCGTGTTGGGGGTCCTGACCGGGGATAAACTTTATAGCGAGGAGCGGATTCTCCCCGGAGACATCGAGACCCTTGAACTCTTTTCAGGACACATCAGCCTTGCCATCGACAATGCCCGGCTTTACGAAGAAAAGGAGCGGTTCAGCCGGTTGCTGGAAAAGAGGGTAGCGGAGCGGACAACGGAACTTGCGCGAGCCAATGAGCAACTCTCCAACAAAATGAGTGAACTCTCAACCCTGTATGAAATGTCCCGGTTGCTTAGCAAAAGCCTTCGACTGGAGGCGGTACTTGACCACATCCTGTCCATGGTCCGGGGCCTGGGGTATGAAACCTGCGCGATTCATTTATGGGAAGAGGGACGTTCCGGTCGGGTCTTTCATGAGGGTTTGGATGAAATATACACCTCTCTCAATGCGCTCCCCGACCCTGACAACCGGCCCAAAAAGAGGCGACAAACGTCATTTGATATGACCGACCCTAAGGTTCTATCCGACTTCATTTCATCAATGAAGCCGTCGCCTCTTCGGAATTATATCAAAGATAAAGGATACCAATCCGGCCTTTTGGTCCCCCTCCATTCCAAGGATCAACTGATTGCCGTCCTTGTGATTTACTCCCCCAGGCCCGACCTGTTTAAAGAGGAACAGACGGCCTTTTTTACTACTTTTGGCCGACAGGTCGGTGTGGCCCTGGAAAAGGCCCTGCTCTTTCAGGCGGTCATGGATCAACGCGACCACATGGAGACCCTTTCCAGAAAACTGGAACAGGAGAATATCTCCTTGCGGGAAAAGATCAAGGCGGATCTCAGCCGAAAATTCATCATCGGAAAGAGCCCGGCCATGAACAGGGTGATGGACCTTATTCGGAAAGTCTCCCCCACGGACACAACCGTCATGATCTATGGGGAGACGGGCACGGGTAAGGAACTCGTCACAAACGCCATCCATGAAATGGGCCCGAGGAAGGACGGCCCGCTCATCAAGGTGAACTGTGCCGCCATCCCGGAGGATCTCCTTGAGAGTGAATTGTTTGGGCATGAAAGGGGTGCCTTTACGGGGGCTCGTGAACGACGAATCGGCATGTTTCAATTGGCCCAAAAGGGAACCATCTTCCTGGACGAGATCGGTGATGTCTCCCCCAAGACCCAGATTAAGCTCTTGAGGGTCCTTCAGGAATACGAGATACAGCCGTTGGGGGCAAAATCGCCGATCGCCGTGGATGTGAGGGTGATCGCCGCTACCAATCAGGACCTCATGCAGAAGATTGAGTCGGGCCTTTTTAGATCGGATCTCTATTATCGCCTCAATGTTTTCCCCCTTTCTTTGCCCCCTTTGCGGAAGAGACAAGAGGATATCCCGGAACTGGTAGCGTTTTTTTTGAAAAAGTATACCCATTTACGGCCCCGTATCATCGGGCTCGAGCCGGATGTCGAAGAGGTCCTTCTTAACTACCAATGGCCTGGCAATATCAGGGAACTCGAAAACATTATCGAACGCCTCATGCTCATCTCACGCGATGAATTGATCTCAAAAAATGATCTCCCCCTTGAATTACTGCAAAAAAAGCTACGGACAGGATACCCTGAAATGCCTCTGAGGGAGGCGATTCTGGCATTTAAAAAGATGTTGGTCACCCAGGCCCTCAGTCGGTCCGGGGGCAAGAAATCCAAGGCCGCAGAGAGGCTGGGGATGCCCCGATCCAATTTTTCCCGGTTGATGAAAGAGTTGGGACTGCGATAACATTATCGTAATGATAACTTTGCCCGGCTTCATCGCCCCTGTTTCCACACCTTGAAAGCTCGCCGTGACCTGACTTTTTCGTTTTTATTCGAGAGGAACTGGCCGCAGGCATTGTCAGTGTCCCTCACGGCTGGTCCGAGCCCTGTGTGAACCTACTGACTTCGCTGGATGTCCGTGACCCGGTAACCGGTTATACGGAGATGAAAGCACTGCTTTGCAGAATTAGAAAAGGCTAATCGATAATCCGCCAGCCGGCGTTATCGGTGAAGCTCTATTTATTTTGACCACTTTGAGGCTGTTGATGGAGGTATCAGGCCTTAAATTGAAACTTCCATAACAAAAGGCAGAACCCGAAGAGGCCTGCCTTTTGTGCCTTTTTCCCAAAGTGCCGTAATCATTTCCGACGATGCCTTTCCTTGAAGGATAATTTTAAAAAAATGGACATGCCGGTAAAAAAATTTACGTTTACACCCGAGAAGCTTGTTGTTCTTGTACTGAGCTGGTTTTTTTTGGAAGCTCTGATGGGTTTTACATATCAGAGCGCAGTTCAAATAAGCTTTAAACTGCAGCCAATGTTGGTTTTTAAGCCGGATTGCCTCCTTTCCGTCGGTTGAAGTTGTGTTGTTATTTTGCCTTTTTTACGGGTTCCTGCCTGAGCAAGGAAAAAACATTTTGCTGCCCCTGCAGGTAGTGACGCTTGATGTCACCGGAACCCCTCTGCTTTCGTGCAAACGAAAAAGCTCAGGGCTGAAAAGGATGATGTATATAGACCCAATTAATGAAACCTAACTGAGGATGGTATTATTATCTTGTTTTTTTTCATTTGTCCATGAGTGGGGAGATTCATTTTTCTGGGTAAAAACCCCAAGATAATGGGGGTTTTCCTCTATGCACTTGAGAAAAATTGCGTATTCCTGAAACTTGGAGCCAGCTTTTGGCAGTAAAGGAAGGGGTCGAATCACCGATTGACCTATGTCTTGGTTCTGCCACATATGGAAATATGAGCGGAAAATTGAGTATAGCGTATGAAGAACCCTGGTAACACGTGATGAAGGGGAATGACGATCGGATCTTTGACAGCCCCGATGATTGCCTGCTGTCTATGGATCTTTAGAATAATTTCTCGGCCTATTGCTTTGAAAATTAATTTTGAGCCTGGCTACGAATCGTCCGTCCAGCACAATGAGCCCGACAAAGATCAATGACATGCCGCCGAAGGCATTCCTCCCGGGCCTTTCTCCCAGTACCAGAACGCCCAGAAGGATGGCGCTGACCGGAATGAGGAAGGTCACCAACAGAATGTTGGTTGACCCTGCCGTAGCCAGTACACGGAAATATATGATGTAGGCCAGGGATGTGCTGAGCACGGAAAGCCCGAGCAG
>CAZXWJ010000247.1:0-6427 GCA_964644375.1 uncultured Desulfobacteraceae bacterium
CGGACACCAACATCCCGACAAACAGCACCATGAGCACCACAAAGACGGCGATATATCGCAGAACAAGCGTCCCGATGATCCATGTAAAATTATCTTTCACAATGAGGATGGAAGTTGGCGTTTGATCTTTTGAGATGGTGATGGAGTGCCATTTCTTTCTTCCATCGTCCTCAATATACGTGGCATCTTTCCAATCCCGGTATTTGATGTCCGGGGCCTTTTCCAAGGCGTTTTTAAAGAAATCCAAAACCGCATCATGGGACAATTCAGTGGTCATCTCCAACCGTGCGGCGGTTCTCTTGATTTCTTTCCCTTGGGGAGTGGGGGCACCGAGAAAGTCCTCGGCAAAGGTATACGCCGGGAAAAACAACGACAAGACGGTTAAAATCACAATAATTTTTTTCATTTTTCCACCCTTATCTTCTGCTAAGACAAAAAACGTTAACGTGGTGATCCAAATTAATTCAGGTATGGATTCCGGCGTCCCATCCCCCTAATCGAACATGGCGATGAACATACCCGCCGCGGCGGCCGACCCGATAACGCCTGCCAGGTTGGGACCAATGGCATGCATCAAAAGAAAATTTGTCGGATCATTCTTCATACCCACGACCTGGGATACCCTAGCTGCCATGGGCACGGCAGAAACCCCCGCCGACCCGATAAGAGGATTCATCTTTTGTTTGAGAAATAGATTCATGATCTTGACGGTAAGAATACCGCCTATGGTACAGACCGCGAAGTCCACAAGACCCAGACCGAAGATGAAGAGGGGTTTCCAGCTCAAAAAGTTGTCGGCATGCATGGTTGCCCCAACTGAGAGACCGAGGAAAATGGTCATAATATTCATCAAGGCACCCTGCGAGGTGTCCACCAGTCTTTCAACGACCCCGCTCTCCTTCATCAGGTTACCGAGCATAAACATACCCATAAGGGGAATGACCGCAGGGACCAGGAGTGCGACGATACCGGCTGTAACCAGAGGGAAAAGCATCTTCTCCTGTTTCGATACGGCCCTTAGCTGGCGCATCTTGATTTTTCTCTCTGCAGGCGAGGTCATGAGATTCATGATTATCGGCTGGATGAGCGGGACCATGGCCATGTAGGAATAGGCCGCAAGGGCATTGGCCCCGAGCAGTTGGGGTGCCAGGTGCTGGGTCAGGTAGATGGTTGTCGGTCCATCGGCGCCCCCGATAATACTCACGGATGCGGCCTCTTTCAGGGTAAATCCGGCCAGCACGGTCCCTGTAAAGGTGATAAACACTCCCAACTGGGCTCCGGCTCCCACCAGAAGCGTCTTGGGATTGGCGATGAGAGGCCCGAAATCCGTCATGGCCCCGAGGCCGAGGAAGATGATGCAGGGTATGAGTTCCCACTCCAAACCATAGTGGTAAAACACCCGGAGGAGTTCGCCGTGACCCTCCCTGATGCCCATCAATGGAACGAGAGGGAAATTGACGATAAAAATTCCAAAGCCGATAGGGAGCAGTAGAAGGGGCTCATATTTCTTGGCAATGGCAAGCCACATAAATAAACTACCCACGCCCCACATGACGACGATGTTCCACTGGAAATTGTACACGCCGGTCAGATAAATGATGCCTTTCAGCATGTCCAGAATTTCATTAACAGTCATAGTCAGGCACTCCAGTAAGAGATAAAATTAATTTAAAAAGTATAACACCCTTTAATTAGTTACGATGTAGCTATAATTAAGCTATAATATTTTGTCAAGAACAAAATAAATAGGCTTTGCAAAAAGTTCGGCTTCTCCGTTTTCAATGACACGGCATATTGATATCATGTATGCTTATGTATCGGTTTTTCAACCTTTTAGGAACCAGGAAATGAGGCACTGGAAAAATTATTTTCCAGTCTGTAACATGAAATTATTTCAATGTCATTAACTAACCTCCTCAAGGCCAAAATATTTTTTGGACCAATATTTTTACCACTCTTCTGGAATCCGGAAATAATCGTAACTTTTTAGTTTCTTGAAACGCATTCAGCATTTGGAATCCTGCAACTACCGTCAGGAGGGTTTATGTCTAAGAGTAACGAAAAAACAATTTTGGACGAACGAGTGGAAACCTGGAGCGGGAAAATTGAAGGGAAGCTGAGCAAACGGCCCGAGAGAAGATCGGAATTTGTGAACACCTCTGATATTCCGATCAAGAGGCTCTACACCCCCGTGGACACCCAAGACACCGAGTATCTTACAGACCTGGGTTTTCCCGGGGAATATCCCTTTACGCGAGGGGTGCAACCCACCATGTACCGGGGCAGATACTGGACCATGCGTCAGTATGCCGGATTTGCCACGGCAGAGGAATCCAACAGGCGTTACAAATTCCTCCTGGAGCAAGGTCAGACCGGCCTTTCGGTCGCGTTCGACCTGCCGACTCAGATCGGATATGATTCAGATCATGAGATGGCCATGGGGGAGGTGGGAAAAGTAGGCGTGGCCGTCGATTCTCTCGAAGACATGGAGATTCTCTTTAAAGGAATCCCTCTCGACAAAGTGAGCACTTCAATGACCATCAATGCCCCGGCGGCCGTTTTGCTTTCGATGTACATTGCGGTCGCGGAGCGACAGGGCGTATCTTCAGAAAAGCTTAGGGGAACAATCCAGAATGATATATTGAAGGAATATTCTTCGAGAGGGACCTACATCTTTCCCCCAAAACCGTCCATGCGAATTATCACGGACATCTTTGCCTATAGTTCGGAAAGGCTTCCCCTTTGGAATACGATCAGCATCAGCGGATATCACATTCGGGAGGCCGGATCGACTGCCGTGCAGGAGATCGCCTTTACCCTGGCTAACGGTATTGCTTACGTCGAGGCGGCCATCAAGGCAGGTCTGGACGTGGATGCCTTCGGCCCGAGACTTTCATTCTTTTTTAATGCACACCTCAACTTCTTTGAGGAAGTGGCTAAATTCAGGGCGGCCAGGCGTATTTGGGCCCGCATCATGAAAGATAGGTTCAAGGCAAAAGATCCAAAATCCATGATGGTCCGTTTTCATACCCAGACCGCCGGTTGCACCCTGACGGCCCAACAACCTCACAACAATATCGTCAGGGTCGCCTTTCAGGCCCTCTCCGCCGTCCTGGGGGGGGGGCAGTCCCTGCACACCAACTCCATGGATGAAGCCCTCTGTCTGCCTTCGAAGGAGGCCGCGCAGATCGCCCTCAGGACCCAGCAACTCATTGCCCATGAGACGGGAGTCGCCGACACGGTCGATCCCATGGCAGGGTCCTATTATATCGAAAGCCTCACAAATGACATTTCCCAAAGGGTCGAATGCTATATCCAAAAAATTGACGAGATGGGCGGTGCCCCGGCCGCAATCGAAAATGGGTTTATTCAAAAGGAGATACAGGCCAGTGCTTACCGATACCAACGAGAGATTGAAAGCGAAGATCGCATCGTGGTGGGATTAAACCGATTTCAGGCTGAAGGAAAAAAACCAACCAACCTGCTGAGGGTGAACCCTGCCGTCCGTGTCTCACAGAAGGACAGGATAGAGAGGCTCAAATCCGAAAGGGATGCACAAAAAGTAAATGACACCCTCGTTGCCCTGAAACGAGCGGCCCTGGGCACAGAGAATCTTATGTCGTCCATACTTGACGCCGTCAAGGCCTTTGCCACACTCGGGGAAATATGTGACGTGCTAAGGGATGTCTTTGGCGAATATCAACAGGTTTCCACTCTCGGATTGTCGAAATAGGGCTTGCCCTGGCAATGAATACACAAGAGGACTTAGAAGGGGGGGCAAATCGGTGAATGAGCAAAAAAAAATCAGGGTACTCGCTGCCAAACCCGGCCTTGACGGACATGACAGAGGAATCAAGGTCATAGCCGGCGGGCTCATGGCTGCCGGCATGGAAGTCATCTATACAGGACTTCGACAGACCCCGCAGCAGATCGTCGAGGCTGCCCTTCAGGAAGATGTGGATGTCATCGCCATGAGTGTTCTTTCCGGGGCGCATGACTACCTCTTCCCAAAGGTCATGGCGTTATTGAAGGAGAAAAAAATGGGCGATATCCTGGTGCTCGGCGGCGGTATCATTCCGGATGAGGACATCCCGGCCCTCAAGGCCTGCGGCATAGCAGAAATCTTCGGCCCGGGGGCCACCACCGGCGAGATCGTCGCCTTTATTGAAAAGAAGGTCAAAAGGGGAACTTAAAAAAGCAAGTTCCCCTCTTCTCTATACAATCCCTTTATTTTGCCAGGGAAAACCCGGTCCTTCGTTACATCATTCTTTATTCGTTTGTCCAAACAGGTTTTCTCTTTTCCAGAAAGGCATGCAGCCCTTCCTGTGCATCTTTGGATGGCATAAGTTCATCCAGATAGATCTTTTCGATAGCCTGAAGGGACGGCTCCAGATCGTCCATGAGTCCAACCATGATCGCTTTCTTTGTCTTCCGAATAACCTCGGCGCTGAGCCCGAGATAGGGTTTTATGAATTCCTCGGTAGCCGATTCAAGCTCCTCTTTGACGACGACCTTGTTCACCAGTCCCATAACCTTGGCCTCTTCCGCTGAGATGATCCTGCCGCTGAGGATGAGATCCATGGCATGTTTTCTTCCAATAATCCGAGGCATAATCTGGGCTGCAATGGGCGGGAAAACGCCCACCTGGACCTCCGGTTGTCCAAATTTGGCCCTCTCTTCTGCGATTACGAGATCACAAAAAACAGCCAGCTCACATCCTCCGCCCAGGCACGAACTATAGACAGACGCCACCGTAGGAACACCCAGTTTGTCCATCAATCGAAACATACCATGAAAGGCTTCGATCATCTTGGGGGCCAAGTCGCCCATGTGCTCTCCCACATCCACGCCGGCCGAAAAGCACTTTCCCTTGGCGTCAAAGAGCACAACCTTCAGGTCTTTTTTCCCCTGCCAGGATTTCAACACTTCATTGATCTCGTTCATCATGGCGATGTTCAGGACGTTCACAGGGGGCCGGTTCAGGGTGATCTTTCCCAGTCCGTCCTTAAATTCAACTTCAATATTCTCATATCCCATGGTCACTCAACTCCTTTCGCTTAATAAAAATGGCAGGCGGACCTGCCGTTACGGCCCTGCCTGCCACTGGAATGTACCAAGTGATGCCTCTAATTATTTCTGAGGCTTACCGAGCGCGTCGGCATACATCGCATAATCCCAGACCCGGCATTCTGCGATATCCTTGCGGAACTTCAAGAAGTCGATGGTGTCTTTACCGGTAATCTTCTTGGTGTTGAAAGCACCAAAACCGAGGAAGGCTTCACCGGACATATTCGCGGCCAGCCAGTGCCTGTTGTAGTTCTTGGAGTAATCCCAGAAGTATTTCTTTTTGGCACGGACACTGTCGATGGATTTGATCAGACATGCCGGGAACAGGTTGGTGAAGGTCCAGACCATCTTGTTCACTTCCTTGTCCAGTAGCTCGAAATCCGCCTTGGCCTGATGCTCTTTCAGAAGCGCCCTTCCCTCTTTGGCCTCGGCGCCGGTCTTGTACTCACCGTATACGATCTCGCCGTTATCCACGTACTTGTCCGTGATAATCGTGGGATTGCGGACCCAATTACCGTCAATCTTGAGCACCGGGATACACTTGCTGATCAAATTTTTGGCCTTCATCTTGTAAGCAGACCACATCTCACAGGAGACGCAGTTCCACATGGCGTCTTCCATATTGAGATACCAGGGGAGGAAGTCTGAGGAACCGCCGTCAGGAGCGGAACCGTGCCTGGGGCCGGCCTGTCCGAAAATAGCCAGGTCGGAGGCGATGGCGATATCGCAGGCCAATCCGATTTCCTGCCCACCGGCGACTCTCATACCATTTGCTCGGCAAATAACCGGTTTTTTGCACGCCAGGATGCTGTCCACCATATGATTGAAGAGCTCCATATACTGGCCGTATTCATCCGGTCTCATGCTGTAATATTCGCTGTATTCTTTGGTGTTGCCGCCGGTGCAGAAGGCAAAAGGGCCGGTTCCCGTAAAAACCGCCGCCACGACGCTGCGATCCAGGGAGGCGTTTTCAAAGCCCGCGATGACACCCTTGACCATCTCCGTTGTATAGGAATTGTACTGGGTCGGGTTATTCAGGGTGATCCAGGCCGTATAGAGCCCGTCCACTTCTTTCCCCGTCTTGGGATCCACGATGGGTCTCTTCTCATAAACCGTGCAGGGTGCTTCAGTTCCCCAATTTGAATCCGTATGGAGCAGATGATTCTTCTGCCCGTCTTCTCTTGGTACCCATTCCAAACCGCCTGTCAATGACATAATGTTTTCCTCCTTAATTTTTTTCTTTTCATATGGTTTATCTTTCCCGCGCAGGCAGAAATGACATCATACTAAAAATCAGGCGTCAGTACGATCCGTTTCATGGGAGGCGTCTTGTGTGCCTCGGCAAAGGTATCGGCAATGG
>CAZXWJ010000248.1:0-6415 GCA_964644375.1 uncultured Desulfobacteraceae bacterium
ACTTTGATCTCCTGGTGGCTGATCTGCGCTTACCGGACATGGACGGCATGGAGGTAATCAGGGAAATCAAGGAGAAGCGGCCGGAAACAGAGGTTGTCGTGATCACGGGATACGCCACCGTGACCTCGGCCGTTGACGCCATGAAAATCGGAGCCTTTGACTACCTTCCCAAGCCCTTCACGGAAGACGAATTCATGACGGCCGTTGGGGAGGCTCTGAAGGAAAAAGAGGAGATTCCGGCTGAAGAGACTATCAAGAAGGCCGTGACGGAAGAAGAAAAACTGATTCAAAAAAGGGAAGTGATTCGTGCACTCAACCGAACCTCTGAGGATAGCCGGTTCTGGAACGCCCTGATGGAATTCGGATCCACTGCCCTTGAGGAATACCGTCTCTCGAACGAAGCCAAGGCGGCCATCGTCTCCGGTGATCTCAGATGGATCAATGAACACGTGGGAGAATTAACCCAAAAACAACTCATGTTCATTTATAAACGTCTGGAGAGGGAGGCCTGGTAGGGACATCCATGCATTCTCTTATAGTATCGCAGTTCCATGCCTGATTGGGCGGGAAGAGGACCAGGTTTTCCATCTTAAAATTAAAAAGGAGTCAATCCATGGTCACTGCGTCCACTGAGATTAAACCTACAGGCGCCGTCGTGGTCGTCGGCGGGGGGATCGCCGGCATGCAAGCCTCCCTGGACATGGCAAATTCAGGTTTTCACGTCTACCTTGTGGAGAAGTCCCCTGCCATCGGCGGAGCCATGGCCCGGCTGGACAAGACATTTCCCACAAACGACTGCGCCATGTGAATCATTTCACCCAAACTGGTCGAGGTCGGCCGGCACCTGAATATTGAACTGCTCACCCTCTCGGAGATGGCCGCACTTCAGGGCGAACCGGGGAACTTTGAGATCGAAATCACGTCCCGTCCGCGCTATGTGGATATGGAAAAGTGTATTGCCTGCGGGGCCTGCGCCCAAAAATGCCCCAAAAAGGTGAATGACCCGTATAACGAAAACCTGATCAAACGAAGGGCTATCTATGTCGAATATGCCCAGGCGGTTCCCCTAAAATATGCGATTGACCCGGCACACTGCATCTACTTCCAGAAAGGAAAATGCCGGGCCTGTGAAAAATTCTGTCCGACTAAGGCCATCGACTTCGAAGACAAAGAACACACCAGGATGATCCGGGCCGGGGCGGTGATTCTGGCGCCCGGATTTCGGGCCTTTGATCCCGGGCGGTATGCCGCCTATAAATATGCCAAACATCCGGATGTCGTGACCGGCACGGAGTTCGAACGGATTCTCAGTGCCACAGGGCCTTTTCAGGGCCGTCTCCAGCGACCCTCGGACGGGAAAGAGCCTGAAAAGATCGCCTGGCTCCAGTGCATCGGGTCCAGGGACCTCCATCATTGCGATCATGCCTACTGCTCTGCGGTCTGCTGCATGTATGCCTTGAAAGAGGCCGTCGTTGCCAAGGAGCATGCCAAACATAAATTGGACTGTGCGGTCTTTTTTATGGATATGAGGACCCATGGGAAGGGTTTTGAGCAATACTATGAAGAGGCCAAGGAAAAGCATGGTGTTCGTTTTATCCGTTCTAGAGTGCCCGGCATCGATGTCGTCGAAGGAAGTGATGTGCTTGTCCTTCCCTATATCAATAAGAGGGGAGAAATCATCAAAGAATCCTTTGATATGATCGTGCTCTCAGTCGGTATGGAGGTTTCTTCTGAAATAAATGGGCTCGCGGAAAAAATCGGCGTTCACCTCACGGAGGGGGGGTTTTGTGAGACATCCTCCTTTCATCCCGTTCAGACCTCCAGGGAGGGCGTCTTTGCGTGTGGTGCCCTCCCCGGACCCAAAGATATTCCCCAGTCGGTCATGGAAGCGAGCGCTGCGGCCTGCGAGGCCACGCAACGCCTGGCTTCTTCGCGCCACACCCTGACCGAACGTGTTGAAAGTCCAACGGAGAAGGATATCAGCCGCCAACCTCCGCGGGCCGGCGTCTTTGTATGCAACTGCGGGATCAATATCGGAGGCGTGGTCAGGGTGCCTGAGGTGGCGGCCTACGCGAGCACGCTGCCTCATGTCCATTACGTGGAAAAAAATCTCTTCACCTGCTCGCAGGACACCCAGGACAAAATGACGGCCCTTATCCGGGAAAAGGGGCTCAACCGGGTTGTGGTCGCAGCCTGCACCCCCAGGACCCACGAAGGGCTTTTCCAGGAGACCCTGATCAATGCGGGATTAAACAAGTATCTTCTCGAAATGGCCAATATCAGGAACCATGATGCCTGGGTCCATGCTCAGGACCCGGACGCAGCTACGGAAAAGGCCAAGGATCTGGTTCGCATGGCCGTGGCCAAGGCAGCCCTCATGAGTCCCCTTCGAGAAACGGAGGTAGTCATCCAGCCGAAGGCTCTGATCGTGGGGGGCGGAATTTCGGGCATGGTTGCCGCAAGAAGCCTCTCGGGGCAGGGGTATCCGGTTTGCCTTGTTGAGCGTTCACCTTACCTGGGGGGACAGGCCCTCAACCTTTTCAGGACCTGGAAGGGAGAGGACGTCCAAAGCCAGGTGGCCGATCTGGTGCAAGAGTTAGAAGAGGACCCCTTGATAGATATCCATCTGCACACCTCTGTGGTCGGCGTTGAGGGCTTTGTAGGGAACTTCAGGTCCACCCTCGAGTCCAATGGGAGGGAGGAGATCATAGAGCATGGCGTTGTGATCCTGGCGACCGGCGCAAAGGAGGCCCGACCCGATGAGTACCTCTACGGAAAAGATCCCCGGGTACTGACCCACCTCGATCTCGACCGCCGGTTCATCAACCGTGACCCCGCCATAAAGGAACTTAGAACCGCTGTCTTTATCCAGTGCGTCGGTTCCAGAGAACCTGAAAGGCCATACTGCTCTAAGGTCTGCTGCACACATGCCATCGAGAGCGCTCTTTATCTCAAGGAACTCAACCCTGACATGAATATCTATGTCCTCTATCGGGACATCCGGACCTACGGAGAGCGGGAGTCTCTTTACAGAACGGCCCGTCTGGCGGGGGTAATGTTTATTCGGTATGAGCTGGATGAAAAGCCCGGGGTCTCCTCGGACCAGGACGGCCTTTTGATCAGGGTCAAGGACCCCATCCTCGACGAAACCGTGCGCATCAGGGCGGATCTCATTGCCCTGGCCTCCGCCATCATGCCCAACGAACCGGACGGACTGGCCGGACTCTTCAAGGTGCCCTTTGACGAAAACGGTTGGCTGCAGGAGGCCCACCAGAAGTTGCGGCCCGTGGACTTTGCCAACGACGGCCTGTTTCTCTGCGGCATGGCCCATTATCCCAAACCCATTGACGAAAGCGTGGCTCAGGCACAGGCCGCGGCGGCCCGGGCCCTGACCTTCCTGACCCGGGAGAGCATCCAGGTGGGCGGGGTGGTGAGTTGGATCGATCCGGAACTCTGTTCGGGGTGTCTCGGATGCATTCATGTCTGCCCCTATGGCGCCATCAGCATGGATGCGGGCAGAGGGACGGCCGAAGTCAACCAGGTTCTTTGCAAGGGTTGCGGGGCCTGCGCCGCGGCCTGCCCTTCAGAGGCCCCCACGCTCATGGGCTTTGACAACCGGCAACTCTATGCCCAGATCAAAGCGGCTCTGAGGACCCGATAAGTCGATACGACTCTTCTATCTTTTGCCTAAAAGGAGCCAAATATGAAAGAGGAACCTTTCGAACCCAAAATCCTAGCCTTCATGTGTAACTGGTGCACATACGGCGCCGCGGATCTGGCGGGTGTCAGTCGGCTTCAATATCCGCCCAACATCCGTCCCCTTCGCGTCATGTGCTCGGCCACCGTCTCCCCCCATCACCTCTTGCGGGCCTTCCAGAGCGGGGCGGACGGCGTCCTGGTCGGGGGGTGACATATCGGGGACTGCCATTACCTGTATGGTAATCACATGACCGTAAAGAGGATCTCCTTTCTTCAGGAACTCCTGGATTTCATAGGGCTGGAGGGTCGACTTCACCTGGAATGGATCTCCTCGGCCGAGGCACAGAAATTCGCCCAAGTGGTCACGCAGTTTACGGAGAAAATACGGGCACTGGGCCCTAATCCTCTCGCACAAAGAGAACTGTCCATGCCGCTACTGTGCCCTGAATCGTCGCGGGAACGAATCGAAAGGGGGGCCTATGGATCATAAAACAAAAGAGAAAGTGAGGACCTGGCTCGAAAAAGGGGAAATAGACGTTTTTCTCGGCTACAGGATGGTGGACGGTCACCCCTTGCCTTACTGCTTTCACCGGGACAACCCGGATGAGGTCCGAGACCTGGTGGAAGCACGGGTCCGTTATCCCCTGGAGAAAACGGCCCTGATGATCGCCGCCGCAGAGCCGGAGCTTCGAATAGGGCTCCTGGCCAGGGACTGCAATCAAAGGGCACTGAATGCGCTCTTCGTCTGGAATCAGCTCGACCCCGACCGGATCAGGACCCTCGATATCAACTGCTGTCCTTCACCCCTTAAAGCACAGGAATACTGCTCCTATCTGAAGGCTGAAAATCCCGGGATTCTCAAAAAAGAGGTCGGCATAGACAACACCATGGACATTGAAGACACGGCACAATGGGGAAATAAAGAGCGCTTCGCAAGATGGATGTACGAATTCGAGAAGTGCATCAAATGTTACGGCTGCCGCAACATCTGTCCCGTCTGCTTTTGCAGAGAGTGCAGTCTGGAGCATTCGGATTTTGTGGGAACCGGAGACCTCCCCCCGGAGGTCCCGATCTTTCATCTCGCACGGGCGGTCCACATGGCGGGTCGATGCATCGACTGCGGTCTTTGTGAAGAGGCCTGTCCCATGGATATCCCCTTGAGGCTTCTATACGGCAAGGCCAATGAGATCGTGAAGAGGGTTTTCGATTATGAGGCCGGGACGGCCGACGAACAGTCCCCATTCTCCGTGCTGGAAGAAAAAATAACCCTGGAGCCGAAAAAAATCGAGGCCGCTTAATGCATGTTTTCATATATCGGCTGCCGAATCATATTTTGTTGTCAGCAATAGTTGAGAAAATCGAACCAAACGGAGGCAGAACGTGGACTACAAATTCATTCCTTCAATCTGCTCCTACTGCGGTGTGGGATGCGGCGTCCTGTTCCAGGTCATGAATGGACACCTTGTCGGGACCCTGCCCTTGAAGACCCATCCCGTAAGCCGGGGCAAACTGTGCATCAAGGGCTGGAATCTTCATGAGTACATCACGAGCTTCATGCGTCTCAAATCTCCGCTTATCAAAATAAACGGCCGGTTTCGGCCCACAACCTGGGACAAGGCGATCCGATTTGCAGCCGAGAGCCTGAAAGAGATCGTGGAAAAGCACGGCCCGGACAGCGTCGGGGTCCTGGTCTCTGCAAAAATGACCAACGAGGAAAATTACCTGGCCCAAAAATTTGCCCGTGCGGCCATAGGCACCAATAACGTGGACCACTGCGCCCGACTCTGACACGCCTCCACTGTGGCAGGTCTTGCCGCAGCATTCGGAAGCGGAGCCATGACCAATTCCATCGAAGAAATCGAAGACGCCGTCTGCGTCTTTGTGATCGGCAGCAACACCACGGCGTGCCATCCCTTGATTGCCCGGTACATCCTCAGGGCAAAAGAAAGGGGGGCCGCGCTGATCGTGGCCGATCCCAGGCATATTCAACTCGCCCGATTCGCGGATGTGGCCGTGACCCATCGCCTGGGAAGCGACGTGGCCCTGCTCAACGGCATGATGCACCTCATCCTGAAAAACCATTGGCACGATGAGGCCTATATCCGGGCGAAGACCGAAGGTTTCGAGGAACTGAAGGAGGCGGTGGGGGACTATACGCCGGAAAAAGTCAGGGCCATTACCGGTGTTGAAACCCATGACCTGGAACGCATGGCGGAACTGTACGCCACAAAACGTCCGGCATCAATCCTTTACGCCATGGGCATTACCCAGCACTCGACCGGTGTGGACAATGTGAAGTCCTGTTGCAATCTGGCCATGCTTTGCGGAAATGTAGGCGTCAGGAGCGGCGGCGTCAACCCGCTGCGGGGGCAAAACAATGTCCAGGGGGCCTGCGACATGGGAGGGCTCCCCAACGTCTATCCGGGTTACCAACCGGTGACCAACCCGGAAATCAACGAAAAATTCTCGAGGGCCTGGAAGAGCCCCCTGCCGGACAAACCGGGCTACACCATCACGGACATGGTCTCGGCCATGGCAGAGGGGAGGCTCAAGGCACTCTATGTGATCGGGGAAAACCCGAAATTGAGCGACCCGGACTGGAATCACCTGGACGATGCACTTCGAAAGTTGGATCTCCTCGTGGTTCAGGGGCTGTTCCTTTCCGAGACGGCCCAGGTCGCGGACGTGGTCTTTTCCGCGGCCTCGGTCGCAGAAA
>CAZXWJ010000249.1:0-6411 GCA_964644375.1 uncultured Desulfobacteraceae bacterium
TCGAGGAGGTGAAGGAATGAAAACGATATACATGGACAACAACGCCACGACCCAGATTGCACCCGATGTGCTGGAGACCATGTTGCCCTACCTCAGCGATCAATACGGAAACCCAAGCAGTGCCTATACCTTCGGCGGCCAGGTAGCCCAAAAAATCCGTCATGCCAGGGAACAGGTGGCCGGCCTTCTCGGTGCCTCGCCCGAGGAGATCACCTTCACGAGTTGCGGATCGGAAAGTGACAACACGGCCATCATGTCCGCCTTGAACACGGGTAAAGACAAGAGGCATATTGTCACGAGCCGTGTGGAACATCCCGCCGTCAAGGTTCTCTGCAGTCACCTGGCCAAGGAGGACTACCGGATCACGGAGATACCGGTGGACAGGGAAGGGCGCCTGGACATGGACCGCTACAGGGAGAGCCTCACGCCGGATACGGCCCTTGTCAGTCTCATGTGGGCCAACAATGAAACCGGGGTGATCTTCCCGGTTGAAGAGGCGGCACGGATGGCCAGGGAACGTGAGATCCTCTTTCATACCGACGCAGTCCAGGCCGTGGGCAAGATCCCTATCGATCTTCGAAACAGCGCCATCGACATGCTGTCTATGTCAGGCCACAAGCTCCATGCCCCCAAGGGGGTCGGTGTTCTTTATGTCCGAAAGGGCACCAAATTTTCACCCTTTCTGATCGGCGGGCACCAGGAGCGTGGCCGGCGGGGCGGTACCGAGAATACGGCGAGCATCATCGCCATGGGAAAGGCCTGCGAATTGGCGGCGGCGCACATGGAAGAGGAGAACACACGGGTCAAAAAAATGCGGGACAGGCTGGAGAAAGAACTACTGGCCAGGATACCCAAAAGCCGTGTCAACGGAGTCATTGAGGAAAGGCTCCCCAATACGAGCAATATCAGCTTTGAATCCATCGAAGGGGAGGCCATCCTCCTGCTCATGGATGAATACGGCATTTGTGCCTCTTCCGGGTCGGCCTGTACCTCCGGGTCCCTTCAGCCCTCTCATGTGCTTCGCGCCATGGGGGTGCCCTTCACCATGGCGCATGGATCCATCCGGTTCAGCCTGAGCATCTACAATAAGGAAGAGGAGGTCGACTTCGTGGTGGACAAGATCCCGCCGATCATCGAGAAGTTGCGGGGATTTTCTCCCTTCTGGAAACCCGAAGGCAAGGCCTGCGCTGCAGGCACCTGAGCAAGAGGGTTCGAATGGAAAACTTATCCAAGGAAGACCAATGCAAGCTTGAGGCGTCCAGTTCCGAGGATTATCGTCGGGAACTCCCGGGTATCGTCGAAGAACTCGTCCTTTCCTGTGAAGGCAAGGAGTGCTTCGATCACGTGAGTCCGGAGCCCCTGCCTTCCAGGGAATCGATCATCGACCTCATTGTGAAGGCCAGGCGTATCCTTTATCCCGGTTATTTCATCCGCACCCGGGTAGATCGGGTCAATATCGGTTACTATTTCGGTCAGGAGGTCACGGGTTTTTTCGAGGACCTTGCCCATCAGATCACCCTTTCCATTCGTCATGAATGTCTCCGCTACAATCAACCCTGCACCCAGTGCCTTGACCGGGGCCATGAGGCCGCCGTCTCCTTCATACACGAAATGCCCCGACTGCGTCAGCTTCTCGCCAGGGATGTCATCGCCGCGCGGGAAGGGGATCCGGCCGCCCACAGCAACGACGAGATCATCTTCAGTTACCCCGGGCTCTTTGCCGTCATGGTCTATCGCATCGCCCATCAACTCTTTGAGCAGGGCGTTCCCCTCATCCCCCGTATCATGACTGAGTTTGCCCACGGCAAGACGGGCATCGACATCCACCCCGGGGCCCACATCGGGGAGCGGTTCTTTATCGATCACGGGACCGGAGTCGTGATCGGCGAAACCACGGAGATCGGGAACCGCGTAAGGATCTATCAGGGTGTCACCCTGGGTGCCTTGTCCCTTCCGAGGGGCTCCCTGGAGGCGCTCCGAAACCAAAAACGTCATCCCACCATCGAGGATGATGTGGTGATTTATTCAGGGGCCACGATCCTGGGAGGAAAAACCGTAATCGGCGCCCGTTCCGTCATCGGCGGGAACGTCTGGATCACCGAATCGGTTCCTTCGGATACCAGGGTCTTCCTGAAAAGGCCCGATTTGGTCTTCAAGGGCGCAACCGGCTGAAACTTTTAAGAAAAGGGAAAGGGGACATGGGCAAAATTTTCACGGACATAACCGGGACCGTCGGCCACACACCTCTGGTCCGCTTGAACGCCATCTCCGAAAGACTTCCCGGAACCATCCTGGCCAAACTGGAGTTCAAAAATCCCCTGGGAAGCGTCAAGGACAGGATCGGTCTGGCCATGATCGAGGCCGCGGAAAGAGAAGGGCTGATCCGCCCGGACACGCTCATCGTAGAGCCCACCAGCGGTAACACGGGGATCGCCCTGGCCTTTGTGTGCGCGGCCAGGAAGTACCGGGTCCTCCTGACCATGCCCGAGACCCTGAGCATCGAGAGGCGAAAGGTCCTCAAACACCTAGGCGCCGAGCTGGTGCTCACGCCAGGAGGCGACGGCATGAATGGGGCCATCCAGAAGGCCCGGGAGATTCTTGAACATTCCTCCAACGCCTATACGCCGGATCAGTTCAGCAATCCCGCAAACCCTGAGATCCACCGCCGAACCACGGCGGAGGAGATATGGCAAGACACCGAAGGCGGTGTGGACATCCTGGTGGCGGGCGTTGGAACCGGAGGCACCATCACGGGGGTCTCGGAGGTGCTCAAGGCCCGTAAACCCGCCTTCCGGTCCGTGGCGGTCGAACCCGCGGACTCACCGGTGCTTTCGGGCGGCCAGGCCGGTCCCCATAAAATCCAGGGCATTGGGGCGGGTTTTGTGCCCCAGGTCCTCAATACAAACATCATCGATGAGATCGTGGCCGTTTCAAACGACGAGGCCTTTGAAACGGCCCGGGACCTGGCTAAATGGGAGGGCATTCTCTGCGGGATCTCTTCCGGGGCTGCGGTGGCTGCCGCCCTTCAGGTTGCCGGGAGACCCGAGAACGACGGCAAACAGATCGTGACCATCCTGCCCAGTGCGGGAGAGAGGTATTTGAGTACCGATCTTTTCCTAAAGGAATAGTGTGATCGCTAACGGCCGATGACTGAGACCGGCACAGAGAAATCTCCGCGTATCAATCATGAACCCCTCTCTAATGAGTCGCCAGAGGCTATCGGCCTCCTTTACGATTCGATCAATCAGGGACAGGGGCTCCTTTCGCGAATCATGGCTCACGGTATTGCGGGTCAAAAGGTTCCCAACTGACACTTGTTGATCTTGATGCCCAACCTTTCACAGGCCGATGACAGCTGCATCTTCCGCAGCTCCAGCCTTTCGGCAAGGTCCCAAGCGGCCCGACAGGACAGCCGACCCTCGACCAGGATCTCACGAATGGCCTTTTCCAGGTCTCCATCCACTTCCTCTGCGGGTTTGACGATGTGCTTCTGTGGACCATAACCGAAAAGTCCCAGCTGGCATTTGGAAATGCCCTTTTCCACCAGGTCGATGGCCCGTCCCACCTCCCTTGGGGAAACCCCGAGGTCATCGACAATGCTAAAGGCCACTGCGCAGGGGATATCATTTTCCACGGTACGATCCCTGACGGCCTCCATGATTTTCGGATTGATGTCCTGTTCGTTCTCATGCTTGCTCGCAAAATGCCCCTTGTCTTCCCGTGTCATTTGATCTCCTCCTGCCCGGGTAACGGGGTGAGTTACGCCCTCGCACCTCTTGGCATCCAAAAACATTTCAAGCAAATATCCGGACCCAGAGGGCCCGGCTTTGGTCTAACCCCGAAGGGGGTGATGATAGGAACAGGTCATGTCAAAGCACAAAGGTCAAATGAATGCCAAAGCCCAAGAACCAAACGGCAGAAACAGCAAGCCTATACGATTAAAATGCGAGGCCCATGGTGTTCCTTTCCAGGGAGGCGCTCCCAGGCCTCTTCCGCGTTTTGTGGCCTTTGACGTTTGGGTTTGATTTGACAGTGGGATTTCTTGGCTCACATAGCCTTAGCAACGGCGGCTGACATTTGAACTTGCGAATTATCATGCAAGGAGCTACGGCAGAGCCAACTGTCTTTGACATCCCGCCTTAGACATGGGCGGGAGAAGGACCAGGTTTTAGCATAGACCGCCGGGAAATCCGCAATAAATGTTGATATGCACCCCTTAAGCATACCCGAGAGTTTCGAATTGCACAACATTTGCGACCTATTTAATCCTGATTTCAGGCATCATATGCAAATGAGACAATGGATTTAGGTTTCACGGTAATCCAGGTTGTATTTGCGCGGCAATTTCTCTAATATGCGGGCATGTTGCAAATCGGTACACTTACATTGGAAAATTGGCTGATCATGGCACCCCTGGCGGGCATCAGCAACCTCCCTTTTCGCGTGATGGTAAAAAGACTGGGGGCCGGACTGGTCACTACTGAGATGGTCAGCGCCGCGGGGCTCACCCTTGGCAAGGAAAAGACCGTCCGATACCTCAGGACCCACCCTTCAGAGCGGCCCCTGGCCGTGCAGATATTCGGATCCAAACCCGATATCATGGCCCGGGCTGCCCAAATAGCGGTGGAGGCGGGAGCCGATGTGGTGGACATCAATATGGGGTGCCCGGTCAAGAAGGTGACCAAGACCGGGGCAGGCGCCGCCCTTCTTCGGCAGCCCCGAATGGTCGAAGAGATTGTGACCAGGGTCCGGCTCGCCTGCCGGGTCCCCTTGACCGTAAAGATCCGGTCAGGCTGGTCGCCTGCGGAACCGATGGCCCTTGAGTTGGCACATATCATCGAGGACTGCGGGGCGGATGCGATAACGGTTCATCCGCGATTCGCCACCCAAGGCTTTTCGGTCTCCGCCGACTGGAACCTTATCGGGCAGGTCAAGGCGAGGCTGAAAATTCCGGTCATCGGGAACGGCGATATTATAAAGGCCTCCCTTGCCTTATCCATGAAAGAGCAGACCGAATGCGACGGCGTCATGATCGGAAGAGGGGCTGTGGGGAATCCGTGGATTTTCAAACAGATTCTCTGTCTCGCGGGGGGACGGCCCGAACCCGAGCCCGATCTGTCCGAGCGGAAGGCCCTTATGATGGAGCATTTTCGAATGCTTTCAGAAGCCATGGGAGAAATTCGTGCGGCGCGCGCCATGCGCGGCCTGCTCCTTCGGTACACCAAGGGGCTTCCCCACAGCAGCCAATTTCGCGGAAAAATCATGCAGATCGAAGACCTGGATTCCCTTGTAAGAATCCTGGACAACTATTTTTCACTTTTAACGGAAGAAAAAAATTGAAAGTAAAACTGGCAAGAACGGCCGGATTTTGTATGGGGGTGCATCGGGCCATGGACATGGTCCTCACCGAGGCCAACCGGGGCAAAGGCCCCATTTATACCTTCGGCCCCCTCATCCATAACAAGCAGGTCATCGATCTCCTCAAGTCTAAAGGTGTCGTTCCCGTCAAGGATATTTCCGGCATCAAGAAGGGCACCGTGATCATCCGGGCCCATGGTATCCCGCCCCTGGATCGTGAAGTCCTTCGCGCCAGCGGATTGCGGATCATAGATGCCACCTGTCCCAGAGTGGCCAAGGTACAGGCCATCATCCGTTCGCACACTCGAAAGGGATATACCGCCGTGATCGTGGGTGACCGAAATCACCCCGAGGTGATCGGTCTCATGGGGTATGCCAAGGGAAACGTCAACGTGATCAGGCGCCCCGAGGAGGTGGCCGATCTGCCGAAGGTTGAAAAGCTTTTCGTGGTCGCCCAGACCACACAAGATGCTGAAAACTATAGGAAAATTCAAAAAGCGATTAAACAAAAAATGCCGAAGGCCGAGATTTTTGATACCATCTGTGATGCCACGCACACTCGGCAGGAAGAGGTGCGCAGCTTTGCCGGGCATGTGGACGGCATGGTGGTGGTCGGCGGATATCACAGCGGCAACACCCGGCGTCTTACCCTGGTCGCCGAGGCCTCCGGACTTCCCACCTTTCACATCGAGACCGAAGAGGAACTGGACAAGACCCAACTCGCAGACATGGAAATCGTCGCTGTGACGGCCGGTGCATCCACCCCCAACTGGATGATCAAAAAGGTCGTTCAAAAAATCGAAAGCATTCGAGGCCGGAAAGAGAGCCTTCGATCTCGATGGATTCGAAGGGCCCTCAGGCTGCTCTTTATGAACAACGTGATGGTCGCCCTGGGTGGATTCTCTCTTTCCTTTGCAGCCACTATTCTCTTGGGGAAAGACCCGGACTGGATGCATCCCTCACTGGTTCTGCTCTACCTCTATGGCATGTATGTATTAAACCGGTTTCTGGACAAAGGGGCCAGCGCCTATAATGATCCCGGAATGGCCAGTT
>CAZXWJ010000250.1:0-6375 GCA_964644375.1 uncultured Desulfobacteraceae bacterium
CACCAACACGATACCTCCGAAAATTTCTGTGCCCAGTGCCACGATTGGAAGCTTACGGTGCCCTAGGAGGTCTGTCCCGGTCCCCGGATAAGGCCCCAATATCTTGCGGAATGTTTCATTGACACACAAAGATCGATTCCATATACTTCTGGCCACGAAAAAAAACCCTATCAGCATAACTTGCCTTTTCAGTCCCCCCTATTCGATATCTCGGCAATTTTGTGTTATCAGGAGAGAGGATGAGCAAAAAGCAACCCCCATACCGACTGGTGAAAAATCAAGTTGACCTTCGCCGCATAGCCTTTGATCTTGAGAGGGAGACGACGCTGGGAGTGGATCTCGAGGCCGATTCTTTATTCCACTATCAGGAGAAGGTCTGTCTCATCCAGATCTCTACGCCTTCAGAGAATATCCTGGTCGATACCCTGTCTCTGGATGACCTTTCCCCCCTTTCTTTGGTGTTTGCAGACCCGAATATTCGAAAGGTGTTTCATGGGGCCGATTATGACATGCGCTCCCTTTACAGAGATTTCGACATTGAAGTGAATGCCCTTTTCGACACCCAGATTGCAGCAAGGTTTCTCGGAAGTATGGAAACGGGCCTTGCCTCTCTCCTCAATGAGAAGTTGAAGGTGCATATTGAAAAGAAGTACCAAAAAAGAGATTGGTCCGAGAGGCCGTTGCCCGCGGCCATGCTTTCCTATGCGGTCCAAGATACCTGCCACCTTCTTCCCCTCAGCCGAATCCTCGAGAAAGAACTGAGGGCCAAGAATAGGCTTTTCTGCGTGGAGGAGGAGTGCCAGCTCCTGAGCAGGGTTCGCCCCGCTCCTTCGAACGACAATCCGCTCTTTCTGAAATTCAAGGGGGCCAAGAGGCTTGATCCCAGGGGCCTGGCATTACTGGAATCCATTCTGCAATTGAGAGATGATATGGCCAGACGCAGAAACCGTCCCCCCTTCAAAATCCTTGGAAACGAACCGATTCTTGAAATCGTCGAGAGGCGGCCGCTGACCGAAAAGGACCTTGAGAACATAAAGGGACTGAGCGCCAGGCAGGTCAAAATGTTGGGACGACCCATCCTGAAAAAAACGTACGAAGCCATCACCCTGCAGGAAGAGGAACTTCCGGTATTTCCCCGAAATAGAGTCAAGCGAATTCGTGCCCAGGTGTCCAGGAGGATAAAGGCCCTTAGATTATGGAGGGAGAGACGATCAAAAGAGATGGGCGTCGATCCGTCTCTTGTGTGCACGAACGCTCAGATACAGTCCCTCGCCCTGGCCGATCCCAAGCAGCAAAAAGACCTTGAGGGCATCGATGCCATAAGGGCATGGCAAAGAAGGCTATTCGACAGCGAAATCTGTTGCATCCTCAACGGCATGGACTGAACCCCTTTCCTTAGGAATTGATTTTTCCCCTTGCCTCCACTATGGTAGGCCCTCACATCTCAGGACCACAGAGAAAGGAGAGTTCATGCCCTCACCACTGGATGCTCTTTCATTGACCCGAAAGCTCCTGTCCTTTAATACCGTGAATCCTCCGGGTCGGGAGAGGGAATGCGCGGAGTTCCTCGGAAAAATTCTGGAATCGGAAGGCTTTAAAACCAGCTACCACGAATATGGCGAGGGACGGACGAACCTGATTGCCTCAAAGGAAGGGGCTGGGGACAAAAGCCCGATCTGCTTCACCGGACATATGGATACGGTTCCTCTCGGAGCGACCCCCTGGGGCTGTGATCCATTTGTCGGTGAAATGGAAGAAGATAAGCTCTACGGCAGGGGCTCTTCCGATATGAAGGGCGGCATTGCCGCCATGGTTCTTGCAGCGGTTCGCTTATCTCCCTTTCTGCCGGGCAAGGGCGGGATCAGACTGGTGTTCACCGCCGGGGAGGAGCAGGGCTGCGAGGGAGCGGCTTACCTGTGTTCTCAAAGTCGGGAGTTGGGAAAGGCGGGGGCCTTGGTGGTAGGGGAACCCAGTTCCAATTATCCCATTGTCGGTCACAAAGGGGCCGTCTTCCTGGAGGCCCGGACTCGAGGCGTTACGGCCCATGGCTCCATGCCTGATCAGGGCGTAAACGCCGTTTACAAGGCGGCCCGTGCAGCGCTCGCCCTCGAAGGCTTCCAATTCGGTGTGCCACCTCACCCTGTATTGGGCCCTGCCACCCTCAATGTCGGGACCCTCTCCGGAGGTCTCAATGTCAATTCCGTGCCCGATCTCGCGACGATCGGCATTGATATTCGAACGATACCCGCACTGTCCCATGACGATCTCCTTGAGAGGCTGAAGTCCTACCTGGGAGAGGAGGTTGAACTCGATAGGAAAGTCGATGCGGTCAGTATCTGGACCGATCCCGAAGATGAATGGGTGCAGCTTGTCTTTAATATCACCGAACCTTATCTCAAGGCGCACCCCGTGGCCCGAGCCGTAACCTATTTTACGGACGCCTCTGAATTCAAACCCGCCCTCGACCATCCCCCCACCCTGATTCTCGGGCCGGGGGAAGCCAACATGGCCCATAAGACGGATGAATTCTGTTTTTTCTCCAACATCGAGGCGGCCGCCTAGATCTACACCGAAATAGGCAGGAAATGGTGCAATATTTGATCAGCAAATGGCCATCGGGCGGCTTTAATCAGCCGCAAACCCACAGATGGACAAAGACATTCGTCCGGGCTGTCGTCCCGGCCGAAACAACCTTTCGCTTTGCGAAAAAAGGAAGGAAGACATGACACAAGCCAAACAGCAACCATACATAGACATCAAAATGGACCCGGATAATCTCTACATTGAAGAGGTCTTCACAGACAGCAAGGTGGGTGCAATCCGACGCATGCGACCCGTGAAGTTGGACGGCTCTGAGGATAAGACCCGGGAAGTCCTGTTCATGGGAAACACCCAACTCATCTCTCCCGCCGGACAGCCCGTGCCTATTCAGTGCCCCATTGAGGCGAAGACCCTTGAGGAGGCCATCAGTAAATTCACTGAGGCCGTAAACCAAGCCGTCGCCGAAATCATGGCCAAGGCCCAGGAAACACAGGCTCAAGAGAAGTCATCGATCATAACACCCCAATAAATCACCTATCATTTCAACGCTGAGGCGCAAAGGGCGCAGGGGAAAAAACGAGATAAAAGTATCCCCGTGTGCTCTGCGACCTCTGCAAAAAAAGTATTTGCTATAGCCGAAGCAGGACAATGGATAGGACCGTGAGAAACAGGCCGAGCATCCTCCAGCGGTTCAACTTTTCGCTGTAAATCAACCTGGAGAGCAGAATGGCAATCACGAAATGCATTCCCCCGATAGCGGCAATGATCGAAAGAGGCCCGGTGGAGAGAGCCTTCAGGAAGGCGTAGTATCCCGCCAGATTGATCAATCCCATAGCCATACCGATAAATATCGCATCCCGATGATTGGTTTTTACTTCTTCTGTTTGGAACTTCTCTCTCAGAGCAAAGGAGATCAGAGTGGCAGCGGTGTACGAAACCGCGATGTAAGCCATTTTATGGGTATACATCGCCGCAAACTTACTGGAAATGGAAGCCACCGCCCCGGCGAGCAGTGCGATGAAGACAAACAAAAGGCCCTTTTTGATGTTCTTCCTATTGTCCTTATCAGGGTGTAGGTCACGGGTAAGGATAAAAATCACGGCCATAGCCATTACAATGCCTGCGACCTGCCCATGGGAAAGAGGGTCCTTGAAATATATGATGGAGAAGACCACGACGATGACGGTGCCGAACCGGATGATGGGATAGGCCACACCGGTCGGGATGTGCTTCAGGGCCTCGATATGGCTCAGAGTGGCCACGAGAAATGAGCAACTGTTGACAAGGGCGATAAACAGAAGAAAAGGGATGTTCGGGATACGGGTATTCGAAAGGCCGAAAAGGGTGAGGCTCAGGACGGCCACTGTGGCCATGAAGGAAAATGTGGTCCAGGCCGTATTGCACTGCCTTTCCGCAGAGACCTTGTAGAGGAATCTCTGCGTTCCCATAAAAAACAAAGAGATAATGGCAAGACTGTACCAGTTCATGATCTTTCCCGATGATTCCTTTCACTCCTTCTCTCTACCTTGAATTAAAAAATATTTCAATGGTCCCGGTTTCATCGATGCGCGGGTCTTATTCAGGGCATTCGATTTTCCGCGTTTCAAACAACGCCCATCTCTCTCCGCAACGATCAAAGGCCATTCTTTTACACACTGCAAAGATTCCGGACAGTGCCTTGAAGTGCCACGGGAATAAGCCCTAACATAAAATTTCAACAAATTCAAATGCTTGAAGTCACATACATTCCGTAGGATATGGCATTGCTTTTGCATTTATTGTACACCCGTCAAGGGCATCATCCGCGAGACAATCCCCGGGGATTGCCTTACCGGAATCTCAAAGGCATAGGGAGTCAATCATGAATAATTTGTCAACTCTTGTCCGCCCCATTAAAAACGAGGCCATCGCAGTGGTCGGGGCCTCCGAATATCCAGGAGGAGCGGGATTTTCAATTTTCAAGGATCTGATTGAGGCCGGTTTCGGGGACCGTCTCTACCCAGTGAACGCCGAATCGGGATCCGTGCAAGGAATACCGGCCTATCAAAGGCTTTCGGACGTTCCCACCTCCTTGGATCTGGCCGTCATTGTCGTTCCCTCGGACCGTGTGCTCTCAGTGGTAGAGGAGGCCAATCAAAAACATGTCCGACGGTGCGTTGTGATCACATCCGAATTCGGACAGGAGGATGAGAGTAAAAAGGTCGAAGCCATCCTTCAGGGCAACGTGCGAGAACACGTGATCAAGGGTACTTTTTTTGTGGAAAAGGAAAAGCGCAGGGCCTAGTACTGAGAAAAGACCTCGAAGCAACGTGTTCAGGAATAAAAGATGTTCATATCTGAAGCCTTGAACCATTAGACATCGAAGAGGACGTCTCAAGCAGATCCCCAGAGACACAAGAATACAGCGACCAAAAAACAGGTCTTCCCGGATTCCGGGGATGCGGGATATGCGCGCTATCAGACAACGGTTCATCACGGAAATCAAAAAACAAGCCATCAATCCCCTGATCGTCTTCTCAGAGGGTCAGGGTTGTGTGGTGGCGGACACAAGGATTCTTCTCGCAAGGCCCTTCAAGTGCCCTGAAAATTGAAAAGCCGACCCTTTTATAAAGCCTTCCTCAATCTCAAATTCACTTTTTGGATGCTCTCTTTTTATTGATATACTTATCCACATCGTCCAGGCAAATCAACCCCGGAACCTTTTCTATTCTGTCAAAAACAACCTGTGTGGACATCATTCTGATTGATCACAACATGATCAGGGTTTTAGGTCATTTGTCATTTGGAAAGATAGCAACGTCTCTATTATGCTATTATCTATGATGGGGCGTCGTTTCAGTAGCAGATGATAAAAAACGATGAACGCCTGACCAACAATAAACCTGTCCAAATTTAAAAGGAGGCACTGACATGAGCAAAAAAATGTGTTTCATCATTTCCAACGGCTTTGAGAAGGCGGGCAGGGCAACCCGGGCCTTCCAGTTTGCCAAACTCGCCAAGGAACAGGGGCATGACGTGTCGGTTGTTTTAATCGACGATGCCGTCATCTGGGCCCAACTCGGAATGGCCGACGGGGTCAAGGCCATCACAGGGGAAGAGATGAAGCCCTTTATCGATTATCTGGCAAAAAACGGCACCCCTATCATCGCCTGCAAGGCCTGCGTGGACCGTCGGTACCTCTCTCCCGACGAAATGCTCAACGGGGTGACGATCGAGGGTGGTCCCTTCGTGGTAAACCTCGCGGCGGAGAGTGATACGACGCTTTCTTTTTAAAATGCCGCCAGCAAAACGGCAACCCTTTAATGAATCTGCAAACTGGTTGCAGTTGATGTCTCAGGGAATGGGTTTATCAACAAAATCCTCGGAAAAGGACCCGGGTTGAATTAACGTTACAGCCTGTTTCGGTCGATAGAAAGGGAGATTCGGAAATATAAACTCAGGAGGGCAGGGATGGGAACGAACAGCGTCATTTTCTTGGAAGTTCTGGAATGGTTCGACGATACGGGCAAGGAATTGGTCCACCGGATACCGGAGGAAGGTTCCGGGGAGATCAAATTCGGGGCCCAGTTGACCGTCAGGGAGAGCCAGGCCGGGGTCTTTTTCTACCAGGGAAAGGCCGTGGAGGCCTTCGGGGCCGGACGCCACACCCTGAAGACCGCCAACATTCCCATCCTGACCAAAATCGCCAGTATCCCCTGGGGACTGTCCAGTCCGCTTCGCGCCGAGGTCTATTTCGTCAATCTGAAAGTCTTCACCAATCTCAAGTGGGGGACCCGGGATCCGGTCGCATTCAAGGACGATGAACTAGGGCTCATTCGGCTCAGGGCCTTCGGG
>CAZXWJ010000251.1:0-6374 GCA_964644375.1 uncultured Desulfobacteraceae bacterium
GTCTTTCCAGGGGGGTGGCCACAAGCTTTTCCACTTCCTCGGCACCGGCTCCGGGGGCATTGACAAAGACATCTGCCAGGGGAACGACAATCTGGGGTTCCTCTTCCCGTGGGGTCAGAATGAGGGCGGCGACCCCCATGGAAAGGGAAAACAGGATCAAAAGGACGGAAAGTTTGGAGGTCAAAAATCGATGGACGATACGGACTATCAGTCCCCCGGCTGCGGGGTCCTTATCCGGCATCACGGCCTCCTTCGATCGCCACAATTTCCCCTCCGCGGAGTCCGGAGAGGATCTCGATTTTTCCCCGGACCTCTTGGCCCGTCTTGACAAAAATTCTCTGCCAGGTTTCCTTTTCTTTAATCATCACGGTCTCCAGTTGGCCTATACGCGATACGGCCTTTTTCGGGACAAGCACGACCCTGTGCTCATCTAAAGGGACTCTGAGGCGGCCGAACATACCGGAAAAAAACTCCTCGCCCGGAGGCAAACCCACCTTGACCAGGAATGTGTGGGTCAGGGGATCGGCGGATGGTACGATTTCGTCCACTTTTCCTTCCAGGGTCTTCTCAGGGGAATCCAGGACGATCTGAAGCCTCATGCCGGGGACAATCCGACGAATCAAGCCTTCTCTTACAAGGGCTTCCAGCCTCAGGGCACCCCGCGTCTGCAGAACCACCAAAGTCTTTCCCGGCCAGGCCAACTCCCCAGGCTCAGTAAGCCGTTTGACGACCTCTCCTTCCTCCGGGGCCAGGATCTTGTTATGTCCGACGGCGATTCTCCCCTGCTCCACAATCCTTTGGGCCTGTTTCACGCCGGCCTCCGCCTCCTTCAAACCGTCCTGTGCCTGTTTCAATCTCGCCCTGGCTTGAAGGAAAGCGGATTCGGACCGTTCCAGGTCCTGAGTAGTCGCAGCCTCGGACTTATGATAAGTCTTCACGCGTTTGTAAGCAGAGGCGGCCTGATCATAGGCAGCCTGAGCGCCCGACACGGCCTGAACGGCCTGGGAGCGTCGGGCCTTGGCGGATAAGAATCCCTCCGTGGTTTGCCCGAGACGGGCCTGGGATTCCCTGCTGTCCAGAACGAGCAGGACATCCCCCTGATTCACCCGGTCACCCGGGCGGACGCGCACCTCCAGGACCCTGGCGGTCACCTGGGCCTCGATGTTGGTCTCCCTCCGGGGTCGCACCGTCCCCACGGCTTCGTAAAATTCAGGAATGGTTTCAACAGTGGCCAAGGCCGTACCTGCGGACGAAAGGCCCTTGTCCCAGGCAGAAATCCGGTCTCCCGGTCCGATCTTGTTGGGCGTGAAAAAACCGCCCATGTAAAGCATGAGAAAGACCAGGGCTATGCCGCCTCCAATCCATCCCATGACCTGCCGACCTTTTTTCGGTTTATCAGTCATGGCACTTTCGCACCTCCTTGGCGTAGCCTTCCCAGTAACCGAGCGCCCGACCAAGCTCCGCCAGGGCCTTTTCGCGGTCGTAATAAGCCGCTGTGGACCTGATCCGTGATCTGTTGTGCGCCAGCTCGGCATCCAGATATCGGGTAATCGTCGCTGATCCTCCTTCATATTGTCTTTTGACCAGCTTAAGAGACTCCCGAGCCTCTTCCACGCTGGCCTGGGCGACCTCCAATCTGGCCCTGGCCTCCGCCAGTTTCAAATAGGCTGTTTTCAGGTCCAGTTGAATTGCATTGGCCGTCTGACGATCCACGGCCAGCATCTCCTCGAGAGCGGCTTCCGTTTTTCTCACTTCCGCCTTTGTGCTCAATCCCGTGAAGAAATCCCATTGCAGCAAAATGCCTGCAGTCCAGTTCTCCCTTTCTCTCTCGAAATCAAGAAACTCATCATCGACATAGTATTTCATCCGGGCATCCACCCGGGGGAGATACTGGGAGCGCGCCATATCAACGGCCATGCGGAATTGAACGATCTCCTCTCTGACCTGTCGCAACTCCGGGCGGTGCGCCAGGGCATAGACAAGGCCGGCCCGGTAATCGGAGGGAAATTCCTTCGGGGTATCCTCTTCCCCCTTCAACGTGAGGGAAGTGTCCGGATCCAGGCCGAGGAGGTTGGCCAGGGCTGCAACAGATAGGCAAAAATTGTTTTCGGCCCTGACCAGGTCTTCTTCGGCCTGGGCCAGCCGCACACGCAAAGAAAGGATATCCGATCGCAGGGCGCCTCCTGCCTCAAAACGGACCCGCATGATCCTCAACTGGGTCTTGACCGTCGCCACGGATTCCCGGGCAATCTG
This sequence comes from uncultured Desulfobacteraceae bacterium, assembly GCA_964644375.1. Taxonomy (GTDB): domain Bacteria; phylum Desulfobacterota; class DSM-4660; order Desulfatiglandales; family HGW-15; genus CAYNYM01. Next base: position 2,254 of record CAZXWJ010000251.1, read on the forward strand.
GATATATTCCCGGGTGGCCAGGGTGTTGAAATAGGCCTGGATGACGGATGCAATCAGGGCGTTTTCCACGGTTTCCCGACCCAGTTGGTTGATCCTCAGGCCCGTCTCGGCCATTATTTTGCGGAGCACATCGCGTCCGCCATTGAAGAGGTTGATCCTTCCCTCGATCCCCAGTTCATAATTCTCGAACCACCCCGGATCATTGAAATCGACTTGGGGCGGCAGGTTTCTCTGGTCGATGGTCTTGAAAAGGTAGGCCGAGGGCGCATCTCCCTGCAGATACTCACCGTAGGTGGAAATCACAGGCCAGAACGAGGCCTGAACCTGATCGATCATCGCCTCTGATTGGTGAATACGGGCAACGGCTTGGTCGATCTTCGGATTGTTGTAGAGTCCAAGCTTGACAGCATCCTTCAAACTCAAAGGGTCTGAAGGGAGGCGGGCATCGACATCGACTGTTCCGGGGACACCTGACGAAGGAACGGGCTTCATCAACTCATAGGTTGCCTTGATCTGCTCGTAAGAATATTTCTCTTTCGAGGCACAGCCCCAAAAATACAAGGTCCACAGGGAGAAAAGAACGACGATAACAAACGAGACGGCCCTTCGCACCTTATCCATATGAGGACTCCAGGTCTTTCATTGAGTTAGGAATTGAATAGGAATATTCGATGAAGATTTTTTGGCTAAAAGCACTTTTGTGTTTTAAAAGGATCGAACAAGTTGATTTATTTATATGAAATCAAAAATACCGTTTCATGGCAACAGGAAATTTGCCCAAATATGTCAAAATGGATGCTTATCCGGAAACCTCCGTCTGATTTAAAGAAGTATTCAAATGCCTTCGCCGCTTACCGATCCGGAAGTCCGGAAGAAATTCTCCGCCTGTATGCGGTTGACCCCCAAAACGCCATCTGATAGCTTGTGTCCTTCAGAGAACTCTGGCTCGGAGAAGCGGATTTTTATAGGCCTCAAATGAAATTTTGTTTGCCGCCGCTTCTGCGGCACCCGGAAATTTGGATGACTGGAGTGATGAAAAAGACCTTCAGACCAGCTACGGCGGCATTCCATGAACGCCATTTCAGGAATCTTGCGGCTGCCTGGAATTTTTCCGACACTCCAAGTCTTTTTTTGGCAGAAACACAAACAGCAGGTAGGAGACGGACCGATGAACAAGGTCGCTTGTGGACTTGACATCTTCAGAGATGATTGCTGGAAAAAACTGAAGGGTGGCAGACTTGGATATCTCTGCAACCAGGCCTCTCTGGATGACCGTCTCAGGCCGGGAAAGCAGGTAATCGCAGAACGCCTGCCGGGACACCTCAAGGCCCTCTTCGGCCCACAGCACGGATTCGGGGGGGAAGATCAGGACAACATGGTCGAAACAGACCATTCTCGCGACAGGTCTCTGGATATCCCGGTTTTTAGCCTCTACTCCGGGATGCGGGCACCCTCCCGGGAAATGCTCGACAGGATTGATATCCTGATCATAGATTTGCAGGATGTCGGAACACGGGTCTACACCTTTGCTTCCACCATGCTCAACTGCCTCAGGGCCGCAGCCGAGGCCCGCAAAAAGGTGCTCGTACTCGATCGGCCAAACCCTCTGGGAGGAGAGATTGTCGAAGGGAACCTCCTGAAACCCGATTTATTTTCCTTTGTGGGCCCCTTTTCGATCCCCATGCGCCATGGATTGACCATGGGTGAACTGGCAATCCTCTTTAACGGGGTCTTTGATATAGGGTGCGAGTTAGAAGTCGTGCCCATGAAAGGATGGGTTCGCCGAATGCAATGGCAGGATACGGGTCTGAGATGGGTCATGCCTTCCCCCAACATGCCCCTCGTCGAAACGGCCCAAGTCTACCCGGGCCAGGTCATATGGGAAGCCACCAATGTATCCGAAGGCAGGGGGACCTGTCGTCCCTTTGAAATTTTCGGTGCCCCCTACCTCGATACCCATGCCATTAAGCACCGACTGGATCCGAATTTGATCCAGGGATGCAGTCTCCAAGAAATCACGTTTCGCCCCACCTTCCACAAATGGCAGGGAGAAATCTGCTGCGGATTCATGATTCATATTCTGGACCCAAATACCTACCGGCCCTACCTCACCACCCTGGCGTTGCTTCAGGCCGTGATTTCTCTCCATGGCCGTCAATTCCAGTGGAAAAAGCCTCCTTATGAGTACGAATTCGATAAAATGCCGATCGATTTGATATTAGGTGATACCAACCTGAGAAGGGAGATAGAAATGGGCGAAGATCTGTTTCGAATCAAACAAAAATGGCATACAGAGCTTGAAGACTTTTCGAGGCAACAAAAACCTTGCCTCCTCTATGATTAAAAAAAACCGAACGCTTGGGGTCCGGTACAGGAATCTCCTGCATTGTCTTCCATCTACTCAAGCGATTGTCCCTTGACTTCAATTCATCCGCTTCCGTATCTTTTCCGATCTCTCTGCCCCCGGAAGCCCTGAAACCTGCAAGGAAAGAGAGGAGTTTTCCGCTTCGAATAGTCCGTTCCGCGTTCACACATCACTGGAGAATTCTTTTGAGTGGTTCGACCAATTCCAACACCTGGTCATCCTTCTTGGTCACGCACGGGTTACTTTTTCTGTCCGCCGCTGATCCATTTGTCGATGGCTTCTTTGTCGAACCGCCAGACGCGCCCGATCCTGATGGCCGGGATCTTCCCTTCCGCAGCATACTTACAGATGGTTATTTCATGCAACTTTAAATATTTTGCCAATTCCTTGGTCGTCATAATCTGAGGCATAGTCAACTCCTTGATATCGTTTTTTAATTTTACTTACTAATCATTTCGGTTGTATTTTTACACATAATACCTAAAACCTATAAAGTCAACAAAAAACGATTAACAGTAAATAAAAGTATCTTATCTTTATAGATTTAGTTTGCATTGCCTATCTCCAAGCTTCATTCTAAAAAATTAAGGGTAATCGTAAGTTATGAAACGCAAGAGTCTTTTTACACTGATCATCATCTGTGTCATCAGTTTGTCTTCGACCCCGGTCCAGGATTGCACCGTGAAATGGGTCTATGACGGGGACACGATCCTGCTCCGGACCGGGCAAAGGGTCCGGTATGTGGGCATAGATGCTCCGGAAATAGGTCACGGAGGAAAAAAGAGCGAATACATGGCCCGCGCCTCAAAGGCCTTTAATCGGCGCCTGACTGGAGAGGCGAGGGTAAGGCTGGAATTCGACCGGGTGAAGAGAGATCGATACGGCCGCCTTCTTGCCTATGTATACCTTGAAAACGGGGACATGGTGAATGCCCTCTTGGTCAGAAAAGGCCTCGCTCATGTTATGGCCCAAAAGCCAAATCTCAAATATTTTTCCCTTCTATTGGAAAATCAGAGGAAGGCTATGAATGAAAAAATCGGGATATGGGAAAAGACTCCCCGACCCCTCGAAAAATTCTACCGCGGGAATCAAAAATCATATCGTTTTCATAGACCCTCATGCCCCTTCTCAAAGGACATTCATCCCCGTCACCTGATGATCTTTGAGAAACGCCGTGATGCCCTTTGGAAAGGATACAGTCCCTGCCGCCGATGCAGACCCTGAACCCACCGTTTGGAAGAGGACCGGGGCCGCTTCAGTCGCCATTCGGAAAAGCATGATTCCCGACTGAACGCGCTTTAACTCTGAGCTTGAAAAACCGACTTTTTAATCACCGCCTTATCGTAGGCCCCCATGATATCCCGTCGGGTGAGGACGCCTAGAAGCTCTAGAGGATCATCGGGAGAAACAACGGGAAGAATGGAGAAATCCTTAGAGCTTATTTTTTTTAAGGCATTGTAGAGGTTGTCATCAATGGAGACGGTCACGACATTCGGTGTCGCCAGCTCTTTTGCCACCACCAAATCTTCCAGGTCTTTATCATAGGCCACATCATGATAATCGAGGAAACACAGGATACCGGTCAAGTGACCGATCTCATCCACCACGGGGAAGCTGTTGTATTTACTCTTACTGATCTTGTCTGCCAACTTTCCAAGGGTCAAATTCTGCCGAATGGTTTCCACCTGATGATTCATCGCATCCCTGACGGGGATGGATCTCAGGACATTGACCTCTTTTCCGGCCCTGATATTGA
>CAZXWJ010000252.1:0-6370 GCA_964644375.1 uncultured Desulfobacteraceae bacterium
AAGTATCAAATTAAATGCAATTTCGGGGGATTAGATGGCTAAAGTCAGGGTCTACGAATTGGCCAAAGAATTGAATATGGATAGCAAGGAATTAGTGGAGAAACTCAAGACCGGGGGCATGAGTATAAAAAATTATATGAGCACCCTGGATGAGCAGGCTGTGGCCAAGGCTAGAGACGTCGTTTCAGGAAAAGTATTATCGGAAGTCGTAGAAGAGAAGCGCATAAAGCCGACTGTCATTCGCCGACGAAAAAAGGCCGTCAAGCTCGAAACGGTGAAACCTGCACCCGAGCTCGAAACGGTGGAGGAAAAGGTTGAAGTAGAAACCGAAAAGCCGGAGACCCCGCCGGAAAGTGCGGAAAAGGCGGTAGAGACTGTCCCCGAAGCGCCCGCCGAGAAGATTGCCGAAGCGCCCCCCGAAGCGCCCCCCGAAGAGTCTGCCGAGAAGATTGCCGAAGCGCCCCCCGAAGCGCCTGCCGAGAAGATTGCCGAAGCGCCCGCCGAGGGAAGGAACATCGAAAATGAAGAAAAACCGGAGCCGATCCTTGAATCTGAGCTTATAGTGAGTGAAGAGGCGCCAGAGAAAAAACCGGTTAAAGAAAAGGTGGTGGATGAGGTGAAAGCCACGCTCTTGGAACATGAAGTTGCTTCCGAAGAGGCCCCGGATGAAGAAACGCCGGAGAAGACCCCAAAGGTCAAGCCTGGACCGAAGGCAAAACCAAAGGAAAAGCCTAAAAAGGGAAAACGGAAAAAGTCGGATCAGCCTGCCAAGATAATAAAGTTGCCGGAAGAGGGGCCTTTAAAGGCATTATTGGAAAAGAAAAAGGAAAAAAAGGTTGCGCCTAAGAAGCCTGTGGCCCCTGTGAAGCATCGCCCGGTTGTCGTTGCAACCCCCGAGGAAACGAAAGAGAAACCGGTTAAAAAGAAAAGGGACAAAAGGCGGGGTGAAAAGGAATCGACTCCGGTGAAAAGCGGTGTCCGCCAACGTAAGCTAGAGATATTTGAACGCGCCGATCTTTATGAGGGGAGACGGGTAAAGCGAAAGAAGAAGGAGGGAAAGACCCGAGAGGTCAAGAAATTAAGACAGACCGAAATTACCCGCCCCAAGGCCATAAAGAGGAGAATCAAGGTCCAGGAAAGTGTAACGGTGGGCGAACTGGCTAAGGCCATGGGCGTCAAGGCCAATGAACTCATTAAAAAACTCATGGCGCAGGAAATCATGGCCCATGTCAATCAGTCCCTCGATTTTGACACCGCATGCCTTGTCGCAGACGAATTTGGGTACGAATTGGAGTTGGATCAGCTTGCCATGGAAAGCTTTGTTGCAGAAGTTGAGGACAAACCCGAAGATTTGGAGCCGAGACCACCCGTGGTTACGATTATGGGACACGTCGACCACGGAAAGACGTCCTTGCTGGACCATATTCGAAAATCTAATATTATAGGAGGGGAATCGGGCGGAATCACCCAGCACATAGGGGCATACTATGTGGAAAGAGAGGGCGGTGATATTGTTTTTCTCGATACCCCCGGACATGAGGCTTTTACGGCGATGCGGGCAAGAGGCGCAAGGGTTACCGACCTCATCGTTCTGGTTGTGGCCGCAGATGACGGGGTCATGCCCCAAACAAGAGAGGCGGTCAACCATGCACGCGCCGCAAATATCCCCATCATCGTGGCCGTCAACAAGATTGATAAGGCGGGTGCAAAACCGGAAAGGGTCAGGAGAGAGTTGGCGGAACTTGAACTGGTCCCCGAGGATTGGGGAGGAGATACCATCTTCGGCAATCTTTCGGCCAAGACAGGTGAGGGGGTTGAAGACTTCCTTGAGCTTATACTGCTTCAGGCGGAAATGCAGGAATTAAAAGGCAACCCGAATATTCCCGCCAGGGGCAGCGTCGTCGAGGCGAAGTTGGATAAAAGTAGAGGTCCCTTGGCTACGGTCTTGATCAAGAACGGGACCCTCAGCCAGGGGGACTATTTTATCTGCGGCGATCATTTCGGGCGCGTGAGGGCCATGCTGAACAGTCGGGGAAAGCGCATGAAATCGGCCGGTCCCTCGACGCCGGTGGAAATTTACGGGATCTCCGGCGTCCCTATGGCAGGGGACGAATTTCTGGTCGTTCAGGATGAAAAGAAGGCCAGACAGTTCATCGATCAGCGGCAGGCGCAAATGAAGGCAAAAGAGATGACGAAACGAGGAATTGTAAACCTCGAAGATCTCTTCGGAAAGATAAAAGAGGGTGAAGTCAAGGAACTCAATCTCGTCCTTAAAGCTGATGTTCAGGGATCACTGGAAGCCCTGTCGGAATCTCTGGTTAAACAGAGTACCTCTGAGGTTAAACTCAAGATTATTCATTCTTCCACCGGGGCTATTACGGAGACAGATGTCATGCTTGCTTCCGCATCGGGGGCGATTGTCATTGGGTTCAATGTGCGGGCCAATCCAAGAGTGACCGCGATAGCTGAAAAGGAGAGGGTGGATATCCGTTACTATGATGTGATCTACAACCTTATCCAGGATATTCGTTTGGCCATGGTCGGCCTTCTTGAACCTGTTTACAAAGAAAAAGTCATTGGCAGGGCTGAGGTCAAAGAGACCTTCCACGTCCCGAAAGTGGGTACGATAGCAGGTTGTATGGTTACGGACGGAACCGTGGAAAGGAATTCGAAGGTTCGACTCTTGAGAGACGAAGTTGTGGTCTTTGACGGGAAATTGGCCTCTTTGAGGCGTTTCAAGGATGATGTCAAAGAGGTGCAATCCGGTTATGAATGCGGCTTGGGGCTCGAGGGTTTCCAGGATATTAAGCCGGGTGATGTCTTTGAAGTCTATCAGCTCGAAGAATTGGAACCGGAATTATAGAAAATGGTCGTCGGAATCCTTAGAATTGAACTTCGTATACACGATAATCGTTCACTAAAGGGGAAGAGGAAAATCGTCAGGAGTATGGTGGACAAGGTTAAGCACAAGTTCAATGCTTCTATTGCTGAAATCGGTTCCAATGATAAATGGCAGAAGATCGAATTGGGGATCAGTTCGGTGGGCAACGATCGGCGCCATATCGATACCTCATTGAATAATATCCTTGTCTATATCGAATCCCTTTACCTTGCGGAGATCGTGGATTCGGAGATCGAAATTTTGAATTTCTGAGGATTTAGGTAAACTATGTTAGCAGGAAAAAGAGCAGTAAGGGTAGGTGATCAACTCCTCAGAGAGATAGCTGAGATTCTCACGAGAAGGGTCAAGGATCCCAGAGTAAAGGGCACGACTTTGACCGGGATTCATGTGAGCGATGATCTCAAACATGCCAGAATTTATTTTAGTGTGATGACCGGGCATGAGGATATTCAAAAGGCTCAAGGCGGATTAGACAGCGCCAAAGGATTTATCAAACGGGAGATCGGAGCGCGAATGGATTTAAAGTATGTCCCCGATATATCATTCAAACACGATCCTTCTCTTGAAATGGGCCAGCATATGGAGAAGATTTTCGAAAAGATCAGATCGAATGGGTCAGATGACTCCTGCGAATAAATCAGACGAATGTTAGCTCACACCGATGGGATAGTCCTTGTGGACAAAGGTGAGGGGGAGACTTCTTCCCGGGTGGTTCAAAAAATCCGAAGAAGTCTGAAGATAAAAAAGGCCGGTCACGCCGGAACTTTGGATCCGTTCGCCACCGGCCTATTGATTATCCTCCTGGGGCAGGGCACAAAGCTGTCCTCCTATCTCATGTCCTGTGAAAAGGCTTATCTGGCCACGATAAAGCTTGGGGAAGAGACCGACACACTGGATCTGACGGGACGGGTGCTCAAGACCATGCCCGTTCCTGAAATACAACCGGGAACCATTGAGGAAAAGGCCAAGACCTTTTTAGGCGAAATCGATCAGGTGCCGCCAGCCTTCTCCGCCTTGAAATACAAGGGAAGGCGCGCCTATGATTGGGCGAGAAAAGGTTTGAGCGTCGACCTGCAAAAGAGGAAGGTGAACATCTTTTCCCTTAAGATTACGGCCGTTCGTTTGCCTGAAATCAGTATGGAAGTCATCTGCTCCAAGGGAACTTATATCCGCAGTCTAGCCGCTGATTTCGGAAAGAGCCTTGGTCCGGGGGGGCACCTGAAGAAACTGAGGCGTCTATCAACCGGCCTATTCAAAGTGGATGACGCCATCAGCTCGAATATCATCGGTCACCATCAGGGCAAAGAGGTTTTTCAGCGCAATATCATTCCCATGGGGGATGCGCTTCCTCAGCTTAAAGGGATACAGGTCGATGATTATATGGCGAGGAGGATACGAAACGGCCTTCAAATTGGGTGGGATGAATTGGCGACCGGCCTTGAGACGCCGAATCCATATCTTAACGGCAACCCGATAAAAGTGCTCAAAGGCAATGAACTGGTTGCTATAATCAAGGGGCCCCGCTTGGAGGGGGGCGATAGCGGTCGGGTGAAATTAATGAGGGTGTTTAACTGAATGATTGTGTCAAACTTAATCCGTAATGAATTCTAAAGGAGGGAAAGAACGTGGTTTTGACTCCAGAAACCAAAAGAGAAATTATTGATCGGTTCAAAATCCATGACAAGGATACAGGTTCACCTGAAGTTCAAGTCGCGATCCTGAGTAATCGCATAACCTATCTTACTGATCATTTCAAAACACATAAAAAAGATCATCATTCGAGGCGAGGCCTGCTGAAGTTGGTGGGGCAGAGAAGAAGACTTCTGAACTATATGAAACGCTGTGATATCAAAAGGTACCAGAATATCATAAAAGAACTTGGCCTCCGAAAGTAGGTGCGATTCGTTCACGCGAAACCCATCGCCAATCGTCCCCGAACTTGGGGCAGTGCTGATCTCAGTGAAAGGAAGTATAGATAAATGATAAAAAGCACTTCGATAGAAATAAACGGCCGCTCGTTACATATGGAAACCGGCCGCATCGCCAAACAGGCCAGCGGTTCGGCCGTTGTGACATTCGGCGATACAGTGGTCCTGGTCACGGTCGTCTCCACCGATCAGGTCAGGGAAGGTGTGGATTTTCTGCCCCTGACCGTCGAGTATCAGGAGATGTCCTATGCCGGGGGAAAGTTTCCTGGTAATTACTTTCGAAGAGATATGGGTCGGCCGAGTGAACTGGAGACCCTCACCGCACGTCTTATTGACAGACCGCTGAGACCCCTTTTCCCCAAGAATTATTACAATGAGATTCAAGTGATAGCGAGCGTTTTGTCGACCGACAAGGAAAACGAGGCGGACGTCCTGGCCCTCTTGGGTGCCTCCACGGCCTTAGAAATTTCCGACATTCCATTTATGGGGCCGATAGCCGCTGTCAGGGTGGGAAGGGTGGATGGTCAGTTTTGCGTTAATCCCACGCTCTCTGAGCAGGAAGGCAGCGATGTCAATCTCATCGTAGCCGGAAACAAGTCCGCTGTAGTCATGGTGGAAGGCGGTGGAAACTTTGTTTCTGAGAGTGAGATGATTGAGGCTATTTTCTTCGGGCACGAAAAACTTCAACCCATGCTGGACATGCAGGTCGAGATCAAGAACGCGGTGGGAAAAGAAAAACGGGAGAGTCCGAAAGTTACCAGTGATGCCGCTTTGGAGGCAAAAATTGCCGAAATCGTGGAGCCCATGCTTCGGGATACCTTCACGACTGCGGACAAACTGCTCCGCCAGAAGAAAAGAGGCGAACTCTTTAAAAAGGTCCTGGAATCAGTGGGTGCCGATTATGAAGGCAGAGAAGCCGAAACCAGGAATGCTGTCGAAAAACAGGAAAAAGAGTTCATTCGAAGGATGATCCTGGAAGATGGGCAGCGGATCGATGGAAGGCCTTTTTCCGAAGTGAGACCGATAGAGTGCCTGGCCGGCGTATTGCCGCGGGTCCACGGATCAGCCCTCTTTACCAGAGGCGAGACCCAGTCAATGGTCATGACCACTCTCGGCACGGAGATGGATGAACAGCGAATGGAAACGATATATGGTCGGAGGTTCAGGCATTTTATCCTGCACTACAACTTCCCGCCCTATTCCGTAGGAGAGGCCAGGCGTATAACGGGACCCGGCAGACGGGAAATCGGACATGGTGCGCTGGCTCGAAGGGCACTTCTTCCGGTCGTGCCCGACAAAGAGGAGTTTCAATACGCCATTCGCACGGTATCCGAAATCATGGAATCAAACGGTTCTTCTTCCATGGCCACCGTATGCGGGGGGTCCCTTTCTCTGATGGACGCCGGTGTCCCTGTCAAAGCGGCTGTGGCCGGTGTGGCCATGGGGCTGGTTTCTGATGGAGAAAAGATGGTTGTCCTGACCGATATCCTCGGGGATGAGGACCATTACGGGGATATGGATTTTAAGGTCGCCGGGACAA
>CAZXWJ010000253.1:0-6335 GCA_964644375.1 uncultured Desulfobacteraceae bacterium
ATTCCCAGGGAGATCACCGAGCCTATCATCAGCACGGTCTCCCAGCCGATGGCCGCCTCCGCATCCCGCCACTTCAGCAGGTTGAGACCGGGCAGGAACATCGCCACAGCCCCGAGAATGGATACGGTCGCCACGTCGATCTGCTTGATCCAGGTGCTCGCAATCCACAACACAAAAAGGATTGCCATGATGGTGAGAACCTTTTTTTCTTTGACCGAAAACGATCCCATCGAGCGCAACTCTTCTTTGAATTCGCTGGTATCACCCATCGATTCGATTTCAGGGGGGTAACACTTTATGAGTGCCCACCAGGCAAAGGGGATAAGGATCAGCACCATGGGGATGCCGAGGGCCATCCAGTGGAGAAAACCTACGTCTATTCCGGCTGCTTTTTTGAGCAGATTGAGCCCCAGAATATTGATGGAGCTTCCCGCAGGGGTTGCCACGCCACCGGTAAGCGCTGCGATGGGGATGCCCATCATCATGGCCTTGCCAATATTTGAAGAGCCGGGCTTGATGTTCAGTTTGTTGAGAACCGGTATGGCAAGCGCCATTCCGATCGCGCAGGCTGGCACGTCGGAGACGAGTGCCGACATGACTGCACTGGCGATCATCAATGCAAGCAGAGCGCCTTTCGTGGTCGTTCCCGCGTGGGAGAAAAGCCACAAGGCAAAACGCTGGCCGACACCGCAATCCACGATCGCGAACGCCAGGCAGTATGTCCCTATGACGAAGAAGACCACCGGCGTCGTGAATCCTATCGCTGCGGCCCGGATGGACGGGACTACGCTCAGCAAGGGCGGGAGCACGATCATGAGCAGGGAAGTGACGGCAATGGGAATGGCCTCGGTCGCCCACAGTATCAGCGCCACAACAAAAATGGCGGCAAGGCCGCGGCCCGAGGGGGTCAGTAGGGATGGATCAGGGGCGGCACCCGGTGCAAGGGTGATTGACGCCAACAAAAAATACGCAAGGATACCGCCCATAATCGCAGCCAGGATACCTATGGTTGCTTTTTTCTTGCCAACGGCGTTACCCTCAAGGGGAACAGCAGGTTTGTCAGCCTTAAAATCTTTGTTGCCATATGCTACCGATGCTAATGCCATAGACTACTCCTTATCAACTGGTTAAGAGGAATAAGATTCATCATGCGATCGAGAACACAGCTTTTAAACGCTTACCATTATGTGCTGCATTTATCCTATCAGGCCGTTTCCTCTTCTCCATGTATAGAGTAAAGATCGCGATTAAATTCCTGCATCGAACCAAAGAGAAGACCGAAGATAAATACAATCAGTAACCGGCATTGACGTACCGAAGGAAAAACCATCATGTGCAAGGAATCTGTTTTTGTCTTTTTTTGTTCTCTCTGATTCTTTGCCGAACACGATACCCCGGTACTTCAAAACACTACTACTTTTGTGCAACACACTTTTCGTTCTACTTCAACAGCCATAGTCGTCAGATCTGAGTGTCTAAGGCACAACTTTACACATTTGAAATGCAATCGATATGCCACGAGAGGGGAGCGTTGAATGTAACCTTTCAATTGCTTGAAATTCCATGTGAAAAAAAAACGGCATGAAAAAACGAACGAATTCTCCCTGGAGAACATGTCAGGATGTTTTACGTAATGTAAAAAATTATCTGACATGTCTTTTGTGCAGGAACCTGCCATGTCGAATTCACCGTCGCATTCACATATCATGGATCGGTGATGGATCAGGCCGATCGTTTCTGGTTGTGTGTCATAAAGGGATGTGTTATTTAACACCTTGAAGGGAGGTGTTGTGAGGCATGCTTTATGGGGCCATGAATCTACCCGTTCGACCGGTTTTAAAAGAGCTTGAGGATATTTCGGCACTTGGATTTGATTACCTGGAATTGACCATGGATGCACCACGGGCGCATCACAGTGTGATTCGAAAACAAAAGAAGCAACTTCTGGCTGCCTTGGCTCAATACGAAATGAAGCTCGTTTGCCACCTTCCAACCTTTGTCTCTACGGCCGATCCTGCCCCCGGTCTGAGAGAGGCTTCCCTCAGAGAGACCCTGGATTCTCTGGAAATGGCGGCCGATCTTCACGCCCTCAAAGTGGTCCTTCATCCCAGCATGATATTAGGGCTCAGTGTCTTTGTGATCCATCAGGCAAGGAAATACGCCATGGAGAGCCTGGAGACCATTGTGAAAAGGGCGGAAGCCCTGGGGGTCAATCTCTGTCTTGAAAATCTTTTTCCCCAATCCCATTCCCTGGTAGACCCGGACGACTTTGTCGAAGTTTTCAAAAAGTTCTCCGGCCTCAAGATGACCCTTGATATAGGTCATGCGAATATCGGGGACAGGGGCGGCAAGCGAGCCATGGGTTTTATTACGACCTTCGGTGACCGTATCGGGCATATCCACGCGAGTGACAACTTCGGTAAAGAGGACAATCACCTGCCCATCGGGACAGGGGTCATCAATTTTTCGAAAATCATGAAGGCCCTCAAGGCGGTGGGATATGACGATACCATTACCCTGGAAGTGTTCTCGAGGGACAAGGACTATCTGCGAATAAGCAGGGAAAAGTTGGCGGCCATGGTGATCGCTGCCGAGAATCGCCCCTGAAAATTTCTTCCTCACCCATCCAATTAAGAAGGTCTCGTAAAAAGTCGAAAAATTCGTTTCCCGTCACTTCCGCGAAGGTGAAAAGCCTGTGTTTTTAGTCCTGTATAGAAACCTTGGACCTCAGGGGCCAGTCGGAGATCCCGCTTTTCGCGGGGGAGGTCAGAGGCTCTGCCATCCGAACCCCAATATCTACATGATGAAAACGCCTTGGAGTTTCGTTGAATATCCACGTTCAGCGACCGGGGAAAAGATTTTTGTCCAACCCTGCCCACCATTTTGTTATAATCGAAATCGATCGAGCAAGGCCTATTTCGGAATTATGAGTGCCTTTCATGACACAGGGGAGAATCATAAGGAATGGAAAAAATAACGGGAAAAGTAATGGATAACTGCCTGAAAGCAACTTTTGCCATAGATGCGGACCACGAAAAGATTGTGGAAAAGGCCATGGAATTAACAGGTGGCTGCTCGACATCTGTGGAAAAGGCGATAGCGCTTTTTTATTTTGTAAGAGACTCTATAAAATACAATGTATATATGGTTTCGGTCTTTATCGATGACTTCAGGGCCTCACGGATCCTTGAATGGGGCAAGGGATACTGCGTGCAGAAGGCCGTTCTTCTGACGGCGCTGGGCAGGGCCGCTGGCATTCCCTGCCGGCTCGCCTTTGCGAAAATCAAAAACCACAAATTGCCTCCAAAAGTTCTCGAATGGTCCGGTACAGATATCTTTCCAAGGCACGGCTATAATCAGTTTTTCCTGGAGGGGCGATGGGTAAACCTGGCCGCCTCTTTTGACAAAGACCTGTGCGTCAAGAACGGCCTGCCCACGGCAGACTTCGACGGAACCCGGGATGCCGTTTTGCCCGAACGAGATTTGCGCGGCGAGCCTTATATCGAGTATCTTGAAAAATACCCTCCCACGGATGATCTCCCTTTTGAATGGATCGCTGAGAGGCTGGCCCGGATCGTGGGTTCGGACAAGAGACCCTGGGTGGAAAAGGGCGGGCATGGCAGGGCGAGTCAAAGGGACATTGAGGGAGAGAACTGAAAAGAAATTGCCATGAGCAATCCATCGTTGATGCGTTTTTTAAAAATAAACCCCTGCAGAAAAGGCCAGGATGAAGGATACGAACAACCACTGGGAAAGTATAACGGTCCCTATCGAAGAAGTCCTCAATCGCATTGAACCGGGAATGAGCCTTTTTCTCGGCACGGGGGTAGCGGAACCACGAACCTTCGTCAAACACCTGATGGCCTCTGAGAAAGCCAATTTGCAGGACCTGGAGGTGGTGCAGCTTTTCAGCTTTGGAGATGCCATTTCTCCGAACGATTTTCGTTACCAGAATTTCAGACTCAAGACCTTTTTTTCCGGATGGTTGGCCGGCGATGCCATCAGTGAAGGTCGGGTGGACTGGATTCCCAGCCGTTTTTCACGGATACCCGGGTTGATTGCCTCGGGGCAGATTCCGATTGATGTGGCCGTCGTCCAGGTGACTCCGCCCAACCGGGCCGGGTACTGTAGTCTCGGTGTCGCTGTCGACGTGGCCAGGCAGGCCATGGATCAGGCGTCCCTTGTCGTGGGTGAGATCAATACGCAGATTCCCTTTACCTTTGGCGATACCTTCGCCCATGTTTCGGATTTCGATTTTTTTATCGCCTCCACGGAACCGATCATTTATATCAACCGGTGGCCTGTGGACGAGATCTTTGACGGCGTGGCGTCGAACCTGGCCTCGGTCATCGAAGACGGTGCCTGTTTGGCCTTTTCCGTGGGCCCGCTCTTTGAGGCCCTGACCGGGCACCTAATGGGTAAGCAGCATCTGGGTATCCATTCGCCCATCTTTACAGACGGGCTTATGGACCTGGTCGTAGGCGGAATCGTGACCAACCGGAAAAAGGAGATCTGGCGAGGTAAATCCCTCGCCTCATATGCCGTAGGAAGCCCCGAACTCATGGCCTGGCTGGATCGTAATCCCCTGGTAGAATTGCAGGGCGTGGACAAGGTTTACGAACCCACCCAGATAGGCCGAAATCGGCGTTTCACGGCCATCTTCCAGGCCCGTAAGGTGGATCTTTCCGGCCGTATCGCTCTGCATGGCGGGCGCGGTAATGTGGCCGCCGAGCCGGGTGAGGCCATGGATTTGCTCAATGGAGCCGAGATATCCCCGGGCGGTCGGGCAATCTGCGCCCTGCCGAGTCGAAACCGTCAGGGCTGGCCTAATATTCGAGTATCGGTAGAGAACTTTCCTTACCTCTTCACCCTGCGGGAATCGGTGAACATGGTGGTCACCGAATACGGGGTGGCCAACCTGACGGGCCGAACGGTCCGCGAAAGGGCCCAGGCGCTTATTGACATTGCCCACCCCGATGATCGGCGAAAACTTGTGGAACAGGCCAAAGATGCGAGTATCCTTTATAAGGACCAAATTTTAATCGAGGAGTCCGCTTGTCTCTATCCCGCTCATATCGTTGCCCGGCAGGCCTTCGAAGGCGACTTGAACGTGTTGTTCAGGGCTATCAAGCCCTCAGACGAAGAGGAGATGCGCCACCTCTTTTACCGGTTTTCGGACGACGGCGTATACACCCGCTATTTCAGTGCCATCAAGACCATGCCTCACAAAAAGATGCAGGAATACGTCAACGTGGATTGTAACCAGATTACCTCCATTGTTGGGCTGACAGGGAATCCCGGGAAAGAGCGAATCATAGCAGAAGCCAGGTTTACCCGGTACCGGCAACGACCCTATGGGGACATCGCTTTTATTGTGGATGAAGCATGCCAGAACCGGGGCATCGCCACCTTTATGTACAAGTTGCTCATCAGACTGGCCAAGGAGCGGGGGCTGAAGGGCTTTACCGCCGATGTGCTCCTGGAAAACAAGGCCATGATGAGGGTCCTGGAAAAAGGGGATTTGCCCGTACAAACCAAAATGGAACAGGATATCCTGCAGGTGATCCTGCCTTTTGATGACTGAAGTTACGCGTGTCTAAAATTGGGGAAGACAGGCCCCTGTCGTTGCATAAGAAAAATGACTACGGGGAAGCCCCGGAATCATCAACTGAATGAACGTCGAACATCCAAATCTGAACCTGGGCGGACAAGCCCTGAATCCTAAGACATCACGCATCGAGTGGATGGACCAAGGTGAACTTATGAAGACATCCGACGAACTCCGAACCGTTTTGAGAGATCTCTTTACAAACCAAAAACTCGCGGTCCTGGCAACCCACAATCACGGGCAGCCTTACACCAGCCTGGTCGCCTTCGGTGCCAGCAAGGACCTTCGCTATCTGGCGTTTGCCACTACGCGATCGACCCGCAAGTTTAACAATCTCTCTGCGGACCCCCGGGTTTCGATGCTCGTTGACAGCCGTTCCAACCGGGTTTCCGACATTCGAAAGGCCGTTGCCGCAACGGCGACCGGCCGTGCGGAAGAAGCTACGTCAGAGGAAAGAGAAGAACTCCTTCGAATATACCTGTCGAAGCATCCTCACATGGGGGAGTTCGTGCGGTCTCCTTCCTGCGCCCTGTTGCGGGTGGAGGTCGAGATATATTATGTGGTCCGTCAGTTTCAAAACGTTTTTGAACTCCACATGAAGCCATGAAACTGTGTATTCGTCTAGAAAACATTGAGAGTGACTTTCTCCAAGACGTTGGAGGAAAGGCCTTCGCCCTGGCCAGGATGGCCAATGAAGGCTTTTCCGTGCCCCGGGCCATGAGCGTCA
>CAZXWJ010000254.1:0-6315 GCA_964644375.1 uncultured Desulfobacteraceae bacterium
TTGAAGTCAACGGTGAGAGGCATGCCTTTGAGGTCGGCCGGGATATCCTGCCCTCAGATACACTTTCCTACGTGCTTCGGGAAAAACTGGGGTACACCGGGTTGAAGCTTTCCTGCGAAGAGGGGGCCTGCGGAGCCTGTACCGTCCTTATGGACGGAAAAGCGGTCCTTTCCTGCATGACGCTCGCCGTGGAGGCCGACGGTCACCGTATCCTGACCATCGAGGGCCTGGAAGAGGATGATCCCGTGGTGACCGCTTTCGCGGAGCAGTGCGAACCGGGGTACGGCTCGGCCCTTCAGTGCGGGTATTGCACGCCGGGCTTTGTGATGTCGGCTAAATCATTGCTCAACGAAAATCCCGATCCCACATTGGAGGCGGTCAAGGAAGGGCTTTCCGGAAACTTCTGCCGGTGCGGGTGCTATCCCGCCATCGCCCGGGCCGTCCTGCGGGCGGCGGACAAGTTGAAGGGAGAGGATAAATGAGCGCCGAAAAAGGGGGTTTCAAACCCCGCAAACCCCGCAAACACATCGGGACCTACCGACCGAGAATCGACGGCAGGGACAAGGCGAGCGGCCGAACCGAGTATGTGGATGATATTACCCTGAAACGTCGTTTCCCGGATATGCTCTATGCCAGGGTCCTCAGGAGCCCCTATGCCCATGCAAGAATCCAATCCCTGGATATTACCCGGGCCGAACAGGTTCCCGGCGTAAGGGGCATACTGACTTACAGGGACCGGGAGATCATAGACTCAAAGCCCACCAATGCCGGATGGACGGACGGATGCGAAACCGTCAACTACGACACGATGTTCTTTCCCCAGTTGCGAGACAGAAAAATCCTGAGTGATCATGCCTGTCTGGCTGGGGATCCCCTGGGGGTGGTCGTGGCCGCGGAAACCGAGCAGGCGGCGGAGGAGGCCCTGAAGCTTCTGGAGATCGAATGGGAGGTGCTCCCCTTTGTCCTGGACCCCAGGGAAGCCCTGAAACCGGAGGCCCCGGTGATCCATCCCGAAATATCGCCCGAGAGCAACATCCTGCCCGAAGGGCCCGTCGACGGCCCCCGGGTCCTGGTGGACCGGGGCGACGTGGACCTAGCCTTCAAGGAAGCGGATATCACAGTGGATGTGAAGGCCCATTACCACAACCCCTATCAGGGGGTGCTGGAGAACTGGACCTGTCTGGCCCGGTGGCAGGCGGACAAACTCACGGTCTGGTCCAATACCTTTGAGGCGGACCAGACTCGAATGCATTTGAGCGAAATGCTGAATCTGCCCATCAACAAGGTGCGGGCCATTACACCGTATGTGGGTGGATCCCACGGAAGGGGGGATAACGGGGATCAACCCTTTTTCCTCTTCACGGCCATTCTGGCCAAAAGGACGGGACGCCCGGTCAAATTTCGCCACAGAGGAACGGAACGCTTTCACGACGCCCGCACGGCCCACCTGGGCCGCTGCCGGCTGGCCGCCACAAAAGAGGGGATGATCACGGGTTGTCACATCGAGATCCTGGGGGATTCCGGCGGGTATGCCGACCACACCTATGGGAGCGCCAAGCTGGTGACCTTCGACTTCATGGAAAACTCCCTGGCCCACGTCCCGGGCCTCAGGGTGGAGGTGGACGGGGTGTACACCAACAAGATTCCGGGAAGCTGCAAGCGAGGGATCGGTCATGTGCAGCTCAACTTCCTGGTGGGACGCGCCCTGGACGAACTTGCGGAACTTTTGAACATGGATCCCCTGGAACTGGGTCCCAAAAATTTCAACAGCGAAGACTGCACCATGCCCAACGAAAGCCTTGCCGCCATCCTGAAAGAAGGGGCACGGGGCATCGGCTGGGACAAGAGACACAAACCAGGTCAGGGGTCTGCAAGGGACGGCGGCAAGAAACGGGGCCTGGGTATGTCCTTTCACAACGGGTGGCATGCCAACTGGCAGGAAATCCGTCGGGGGCCCATTCAGGTGATCATCAGGATCAATCGGGACGGCACGGTCAACCTGGATGCCCCGACCATCGAGACGGGACCCGGATCCAATTGCTGTGCCGCCTTTTCCTGCGCCGATGCCCTGGGGGTGCGGCTGGAAGACATCAACTGGATCTCCACGGTGGATACGGAGATGTCCGGAAAGGATCAGGTACAGACCGACAGTGCCGTATCCCATATCCTGCCCGAGATCATCGCCGTGGCGGCCAAAGACGCGAAAAGGAAACTCTTTGAATGTGCGGCCCCTGAACTGGAAGAGGCCCCGAATAAACTGGACATCGAAGACAGCCGGATCTTCGTCAAGGCCGATCCTGACCGGGGTATCTTGCTCAGGGATCTCTTGAGGAAAGGCGACCTGGTACCCATCGTGTCGAGCGTGGAGCAGTATGTGCCCGGCGACAAAACGGGTGTCCCCTTTGTGGCGGCCTTTGCGGACGTGGAAGTGGATACGGAGACGGGCTTTGTGGAGGTGAAAAAACTCGTTATCCTCAACGACTGCGGCACCGTCATGTATCCCACAGGCGCCGAAGGCCAGCAGATCGGAGGCCAGTCCCACGGCCTGGGGGAGGCCCTGACGGAAGAAATGATCTATGACCCGGCAACAGGTGTGCCCCTCAACTTCAACTGGATCGACTACAAGATGCCCACCATGCTGGACTTTCCGGACATCGATCCCGTCGCCATGGAAGTCTGGCGCGGGGCCGGGGAGTACGGGGCCTGCGGCATCGGGGAATCGGTCCTGTCCTGTACGCCGAGGGCCATTGCCAATGCGGTGTACAATGCCACCGGAGCCCGGGTGGATCACTTGCCGATTACCCCCGGGAAGGTCCTCAAGGCGTTGGGGAAGGTGTAGTAATCCGGGTCCAGAGGGTCCGGCTTTGGTCGAACCCCTAAGGGGCAAAAGAGTTACAAGTGATCTAAAGTTTCGAGCGAATAGACCACAAAGCACGAAGCTGAAGACATTATATATCCTTATTACCCTTCTTGCTCTTCGTGTCCTTGAGGTGAAAATTAAGTTTTTCGCGAATTCATCAATATTACACCAAATTGAGGTAAAATAAAGTGAGTTTGATCCCCTTTAAACACATCAATGCCCAATCCCTGGATGAAGCGGTTTCAACCCTCGCCGATCAGACACAAAAAAGCATGGTCAGTGCCGGGGGAACGGACCTGCTCGGGGTTTTGGAATATCATATTCATCCCGAATATCCGGACCAGGTGATAAATATCAAAACTATTCCGGGCCTCGACTATATCCGGGAGGATCAGGCAGGGCTGAAAATCGGAGCACTGACCCGGATCCACGACATAGAGAAGAGCAATCTCATCAAGGGAAGATATCCCGCGCTGGCAGACGCCGCCCGCGCCGTGGCCTCCCCCCAGGTCAGAAACATGGGAACCTTGGGGGGCAATATCTGTCAGGAAACCCGGTGCTGGTATTACAGAAACCCAGACAACAGGTTTCACTGCATTCGAAAGGGGGGCAAGGCCTGCAATGCACTGACCGGTGAGAATCGGTACCATTCCATCTTCGGTGCTGCCGGGGTGGACCGTCCACCCTGCCGTGACAATTGTCCGGCTCATATCGACATACCGGCCTATCTGAACAAAATCAGGGAAGGCGCCCTGGACGAGGCTGCAAAGATACTCCTGGAAGCCAATCCCATGCCCGCGATTACAGGCAGGGTTTGTCCCCATTTTTGCGAGCAGGGGTGTAATCGTGGCGACGCTTATGATGAGCCCGTTTCCGTAAGGGACATCGAACAATTCATGGGAGACTATATCCTTGAACACGGGGACACGTTCATCACCCCTCCCACCACGGAATCGGGCAAGAGGGTCGGCATTGTCGGCTCCGGTCCCGCTGGCCTTTCGGCGGCATACTACCTGCGCCGGTCAGGCCACAAGGTCGTGGTTCTGGAACGAGAGAAAGAAACCGGCGGCATGCTCGCCCATGCCATACCCGCCTACAGGTTGCCAAAAGACATGGTGCACCGTGTGATCAAATTCATTGAAAGGACCGGTGTGGAGTTCAGGCCGGGTGTGGACGTGGGTCAAGTCGAGACGCTCGACGAACTCAGGGATGATTTTGACGCCCTGTTCCTTGCCACCGGCGCCTGGGCACAACCCTCCATCGGACTGAAGGGCGAACATCTGACCAAACCCGGTCTGGCCGTCCTGACCCGGAGCCCCGATTACATCGCAGACATTGCCGACAAAAAGGTACTCGTTGTCGGCGGGGGAAATGTAGCCGTGGACGTGGGCGTCACCGCCAAACGCCTGGGCGCCAGGAGGGTGACCATGGTTTGCCTCGAAGGCAGGGAGGAAATGCCTGCCCTGGATTGGGAAATCGAACAGGCACTTGAAGAAGACGTGGGATTGATGCCCTCCTGGGGACCCTCGATGGTGATGGAAAAAGACGGAAAGGTCACGGGCCTTGAATTGATTCGATGCACGGGGATCTTTGACAAGGAGGGCCGATTCTCTCCGACCTTCGATCCTGCTTCAAAGAAATGCATCGAGGCAGACACCGTCATTCTTGCCGTGGGACAGAGGACCGATCTGACCCATCTCTGTTCGAATCCCTCGCTCAAAAGCAAGAGGGGTCTAATCACCATCCACAAAGAGAACCAGGAGACCACCCTCCCAGGTGTCTTTGCCGGTGGAGATGTCACCAGTGGTCCGGCCACCGTCATCGAAGCCATTGCCGCGGGGCGCAGGGCCGCCGGATCCATTGACCGATACCTGGGACACGTCGGGCCCCACGGGGATGGTGCGCCCCGAAAGGGGCGCGAAACCCTCCTCGCCTTCAGCCCTTCCTGCCTCGAACATACGCACAGGGTCTCCGTGCAGAAACGGCCAGTATCGGAGAGAAACCTCGAGACCGAGGATATCTCAGGGCTTGGCCCAAAACAGATCAGAACCGAGGCCGACCGGTGCTTTAATTGCGGGTGCGTGGCCGTGAACCCCTCTGACACGGCCCCTGTCCTCATCGCCCTTGGGGCCGAGATCAGGACCACGAAACGGGTCCTTGCGGCGGAGGATTTTTTCGCTGCAGGCCTCATGAATTCCACCGTCCTGGACCCGGATGAACTGGTCACGGAGATAAAGATCCCCACATCGACCCCCGAGACGAGACAGGTCTTTCAAAAATTCAGACTGAGAAAGGCCATTGATTTTCCTATTCTTTGTGTGGCCTCCACCCTATACCTGGAAGCCGGGCGCATCAAAGGCGCAAAGATGGTGCTGGGTGCTGCGGCACCGGTTCCCATCAGGCTAAAAAACGTGGAATCGTTTTTAGAGGGTAAGGAAATCAATGCGAAAACGGCCGAAAAGGCCGCTGCCCTTGCGGTTGAAGACGCCTTACCCCTGTCTGAAAACGCATACAAGGTTCAGATCGCCCGGGCTCTTGTCAAAAGGGCGATTCTTGCGTTGAGCAAATAGTCTGCAACTCAAACCGAAGGTATTTTGGACATGCACTTGCGACAAAATTTTTCTATGTTGCAATAATTGCAATTTAGGTCTCAGGCTTCAAGGAAGAAGTGAATACATGGACAGATTAAAGGACCGGATAGCCATCGTAACGGGTGCCGCCCAAGGCATCGGACGGGGTATTGCCGAGGCCCTTGCGAGAGAGGGCGCCGTCGTGGCCCTTTTTGACATCTCGGATGCCGTCAGGAAAACAGCCGCCGATATCAGAGAAAAAGGATACCGGACCTCGGCTTTCAAGGTAGACGTTTCCAACGCCGACCAGGTCAACAGGGCCGTCCGGCAACTCGCCGACGAACACGGAAAGATCGAGATCCTGGTGAACAACGCCGGAATGGCCTATTTTGCCCGCTTTGTCGACATGTCCGACGATATGAGGGACAAAATTTTCAACATGAATTTCAATGGGATGTGGAACTCCACCAAGGCAACCATCCCATTTATGATCAAACAAAAATACGGTAAGATTGTCAATGTCTCTTCCGTGACCGGCCCCAGGGTGGCCACGCCCGGACTCTCGGCCTACGCCGCCACAAAGGGGGCCATATCGGGATTTGCAAGGACCCTGGCCCTGGAGGTGGCGGCATTCGGGATCACGGTGAACACCATCCTTCCAGGCCTGATCGATACGCCCTTGACACAACCCATGGCGGAAGACTTTCACATGGATGCGGACCAGTTTGCCGCGTGGGTGAAGACATCGATCCCGATGGGAAGGATGGGCACGGGAGAGGACCTGGGTGATTTGGCCGTGTTTCTGGCGTCCGATGAATCCAAATATATTACGGGACAGGAGATTATCATTGACGGTGGGAATATCCTCCCGGAAATCAAGGCCGC
>CAZXWJ010000255.1:0-6313 GCA_964644375.1 uncultured Desulfobacteraceae bacterium
GGGGCCGCCTCTTTGTGGTGCCCGGCGATCCGGTCTATGAAGGCATGATCGTGGGTGAGCACAACCGAAGTCAGGATATCGGCGTGAATCCCTGCAAAGAAAAAAAGCTGACCAACATGCGGGCCTCTGGAAAGGACGACAACGTCATTCTCTCCCCAATCAAGCCCATGACCCTGGAGCAGGCCATCAGTTTTATCCGCGAAGACGAATTGCTGGAAATCACGCCACGCTCCGTGCGTATGCGAAAGACCGTTCTCTCCGCTCAGGAACGTCGTACTCTTCGCGCTCCCAAGGTGAAAAAGAAAGAGGCTGCATAGGCACCTTTCCAATCGGCACTTACTCAATACGGGTTCAGCCTTTCTCATAATCGACTGACATATTTCACCTTCTTAACCAGCTTGGTGATTTTCGGATAGCAATTAAATGCCCTTTCCGGTTTAGCAAATGGATCACGAAACATCTCCCGTATTCTTCCAAGAGGAATCCTTCCCCGTTTCTGGATGAAAACTAACCAACCTGACGCTGTTATGGTATATTTTTTTAAATCCGGATGAGTTGCTCTCTGAGTTTTGCCATTGGAGGTCAACTCCTTCAGGTAGAATGATTACCGATTAGCCGTAAAGATAAGAACATGCCGCCACCGCCCCGATAATTCCGGCGACATCCGCCGTGAGAGCAGCCGCCATTGCGTGGCGAACCCGCCGCACTCGAACGGCGCCGAAATAGACAGCCAGGACGTAGAAGGTTGTCTCAGTGGATCCCTGAAGCGTGCTGACCAGGTACCCGATATAGGTATCCGGTCCAATCCCCGGATCATTGATGATGGAAGCCAGAATCCCGTAAGCGCCCGAACCCGATAAGGGTCGCATAAGGGCCATTGGCAGAGCTTCAGCAGGCAATCCGACGCTTCCCGTCAAAGGGCCGAACCAAGCTACGAGGCAGTCCATCGCACCACTGGCGCGGAACATGCCCACCGCCACCAGAATTGCCACAAGAAAGGGGATGATTCTTACGGCCACCTGAAACCCCTCCTTGGCTCCTTCCACGAAAACTTCATAAACATGGACGCGTCTAATTACCCCGAACAGCAGGAAACTTGTTATGAGGACCGGGATGATCCAAGGGGAAAGAATCCTGCCGTAGAACACGGTAAGGGGAATCATGGCCAAAAGGCAACCCAATGCCAGGGCACTGATCCACACGGGATAGGCCTGGGAGGCAAAATCGGGCATTCCGCTGTCATCCGTCGCAGTCCGAGATGGCTCCGCAATCGCTCCTTTTCCATGATCATGCGTTGTTCTAAAAAACCGAGCATAGGTTCTTGCTGCAATGAGGGCAATGAGTGTTGAGCAAAGGGTGGCAAAAAGTGTGGTGGGCAGGATACCCGCCGGGTCCGAGGACCCTGCTGCCGCTCTGATAGCAATCACTCCCGTGGGCAACAAGGTAATGCTCGAGGTATTGATAGCAAGAAAAAGGGCCATGGAATCCGTAGAGGTTCCAGGATTCGGATTCAACCTGTCCAATTCCTGCATGGCTCGGATTCCGAACGGTGTGGCGGCATTTCCCAACCCCATGGCATTGGCGGACATATTCAAGATCATGGCCCCCATGGCCGGATGCTCGGGCGGCACCTCAGGAAAAAGCCTGACCATCAGGGGACGAATCAAGCGGGAAAGCACCCTCAACAATCCGCCCGCCTCAGCCACTTTCATGAGCCCCAGGAAAAGGGTCATGACGCCGATGAGGGCAAAAGCCAGTTCCACGGATCCGGCAGCGCTCTCTATCATATTCTTGGTCAATTCTTCCATGGGTGACACGGCTTCGCTCACCGGCACCCATGTAATCTGATGCCAGGAGGACGTAAGAAAAGCAACAAGGATGATACCGAAAAAGATGAGATTCATGTATGAGACCTCTGATCAACACTGGCATCGAACGCCTAAGCTTCGCCTTGGAGTCGTTTATGGAAGGAACTTCACGGTTCAGCCTTGACGGTCTTGTAAAGCATTAAAGTGGAAACACATTATCTATAAAGTACATCAGAAGGGTGCAGTCGCCTCGATCTATGTCTATTCCGCTTTCAGACAACGAGGATTACTTCGAACCCAAAACTTCAATGACTTTTCGGGAAATTTTCACCTTCTTTATATTCCAAATCAAAGGCACTGCAAAGCAAATGATCAATGAAATATCGTAGAACGACATAAATCAGTACACGATAGACCAGATGCTTAATCCATTTTATTTCTTATGTGGTTTGGTACTCTTTTAACGTCCTAAATAAAAGCCGGAGGATGTTCGCCACCCTCCGGCCCCGGAAAAATTACTTTTGCTGAGGGATCAGTACCGGTTTCGGCCTCCCCCGAAACCACCGCCACGTCCGCCACCGAATCCACCGCGACCGCTTCCAAGTCCACCTCCACGGCTGTTACGCGGTGATTTCGGCCGTGCCTCATTAACGTTGATCGACCTTCCACTGAGGTCTGTTCCATTAAGCCCCTGGATGGCGGCCGTCGCCTGTCCGCGATCAGGCATCTCGACAAAGCCAAAGCCTTTGGACCGACCGCTGTCTCGATCTGTGATGATTCTTGCAGATTCGACATCGCCATAGGCTTGGAAGGCGGCTTTGAGCTCATCTTCAGTCACCTGATAGGTAAGATTGCCAACATAGATATTCATTTTTCCCGTCTCTTTCTATCGCCATGGTTCAGGTTTCAATCGAAAGTCCGTCCATGGCGTCAAGACATATTTCGATGGTACCTTTCTCTAGGGGATACCACCCCTTGCCCCATACTCCCGCCTCCGCAGAGACGAATTGAATAAACATAAAAGGCAGATACCGATCTTTTTCTCATTGTTGGACAAAAAGAGATTTCAAATTATCTATTCTGGGATAGCCGCATATTCAACGAAATGAAAAATCGGATAATGGGTAATTCAGCGAAGCAAAAAGAGTATCCTTCGCCAAAAGGTCAGGAACAATCAGGAATCAGGCATGCATTAAAAAAATACCAGAAAAAGACACATGCCGGAAGAAAATTCTTTAAAGGGACAAAACAAAATATTTATTGCACCCGTTTAACGTGGTGAGATCCTTTCAGCTATGAATAGGTTTTGATCGGAGGCGTTCATTTTTTCAAAAAACCAACCTCATCCTATTTTTTAATCCCGCAAAATCATCCAGAAAAATTCAGGTATTAAGTCTTCGCATTTATTCCCGATAACTTTCGCGCGACCGTCAAGAGGAGCGCAATTGCTGAGAGCCATCGCATGAATGTTATAAAACTTTCTTCCGTAAAAATACCCCCGGGAACCGAAGTTTCAAATTTTGATTCACCGCTTCACCACCAATCCGGATCATGGAAACGCGGACACACATTTGAAACACCCATGGAAAGTTTGATAATCACGCATTTGTTGCGGGAACCCCGCACCAATGCTGTGCAAGAGACAAATTCATACTTTCAAATGCTATTTTGCTCCTAACCTTTTCAATTCCGCCTGCCTCAGGGCGATTCTCGCCTTAGCAAGTCTTCCATAGTATTCTTTGATCTTTTTTCCCTGTCCCCGCACGACGGCCTTGAGTAGATCCCCTTCCAGCTCCGCCACTTCGAGTAGTTTGTAATAGTCGAGTGATTCTTTGAAGTGGGCCAGTACGATAAGGCCGGTAAGCAAGGGATGGTTGTTGGTCACATTGGCATCCTTGAACTGGATGCCGTGTTCGAGCTCGACCTCAAGGCCTGCACAAAATGCCTTGGGATCGATGTCCATCACCTTGGGCTTGATTTCGGCCAGAATGATCCCTGCCTCCCTTAAAGAAACCTTCGGATCCTTCTTCTTGGTCCAGTCGGTGATCTTTAATGCCTTGCACACTCTTTTGACTTCTTCAACGGTAATATACTGTGCAATTTTCATTTTTTCCTCCGTAATTGGGTTGAAGTTTCGAAATTCGATAGTAAGTGGTCATATCAATGTTGGACGATGTCCTTTTTTGAAATGCCTGGCGGGAGCCCGCAACGCTGCTGAAGGCGGAGAAGGCCCAAAGAGCGAGTATCCCCAGAGGATAGGTCCGCCAGAAGACCGGCCACTGGACCTCAGAATAAAAAAAGAGGTATCTTCTTTAAATTTTTGGCATTATGATAAATTTTTTACACGTTCCGGGTCAAGAAGAAAGCTTTTATTTATTTTTATTTTATTTTCCTTAACAAGGCATTGACTATATTAATCTTTGATGTTATCAAAAATTTCAAATTTTTGAAATTATTGTTTTAAAGGATATCTATTTTGATTCAACTCTTCTAAACCTCTTTTTCCCGTTAACCCTCGAAAGGAAACTGAGATGGTTGCTGATCCTTTGAGCAAGCCCTTACGGTATCGATGGTTCATCTTCTGGATTCTGGCCCTTGGTTACGTTCTCGTCTACTTTCATCGCCTCTGCCCCGCCGTTGTCGCCCTCGACATGATGCGCGACCTCAAGGCCGGAGGAGCACTTCTCGGTTTTCTCGGCTCAGCCTATTTTTATCCCTATGCGTTCATGCAATTGCCGGCCGGTCTCCTTTCCGACTCCTGGGGATCTCGCAAAACGATTACTCTTTTCTTCTGCCTGGCATTCTTAGGTTGCCTGCTGCTCGGACTTGCCCCCTCGCCCTTCTGGGCCATCTTGGGCAGAACGCTTGTGGGATTCGGCGTGGCCATGCTCTTTGTGCCTACCATGAAAATTTTGGCGGAGTGGTTCCGTGTTCGAGAGTTCGCCATGATGACCGGTATCCTTGTCGGCATGGGCGGTATCGGTTCTCTCTTCGCAGCAACCCCCCTGGCCCTGATCAGTTCCTGGATAGGGTGGCGCCTCTCCTTTGTGTTCGTAGGCGTTCTTACACTCCTCCTGGCAATCCTGATTTGGCTCGTGGTGAAGGATCGACCGGCCGACATGGGTTGGCCATCCTTGTCCGAAACCTCCCAATCGAACGCACCGGACATCGGGCTCATGGACGGCGTCAAAATGGTACTTTTCTCCCGCGCCTTCTGGCCGGTGGCCGTGTGGTTCTTTTTTGACTGTGCAGTCTTCTTCGCTTTCGGGGGTCTCTGGGGCGGCCCTTATCTCATGGAGATCTACGGGCTTACCAAGGCCCATGCCGGTCAAATTCTTTCCATGCTCGCCGTCGGTATGATCATCGGCAGTCCCCTTTTAAGCCTTCTCTCGAACAATGTCTTCAAAGGCAGAAAATCCGTCCTTGTCCTGTCGAGTTCAATCACGCTGGTTTTCACTGCGCTTCTTGCCTTCCTGACCGATCGAATTCCTGTCTTCGCTCTGTACTTTCTGTGCCTGGGTCTCGGAATTTTTGCAAGCGCCATTGTGGCCATCGGATTCACAACAACCAAGGAACTGTTCCCTATTCGTATTGCTGGCACTGCCACGGGTCTTGTCAATCTTTTTCCTTTTCTGGGCGGAGCCATCTTCCAACCCATCCTGGGATATGCGCTGGAAAGTCACGGCCGAGTACAAGGCATGTTTACTCTTGCAGGCTATAGGCGGGCCTTTCTGCTGCTCTTCTTCTGCGGGGGCGCCGCCTTTTTGGCCTCGCTGTGTCTCAAGGAAACCATGAAGAGTGAGGAATCGGACGATGTCCTGCCTGCAACGGAGTCCGAAGCGGGGGCCTGAAAACAGCCTGCAGAGGCCTGAGAACGAAGGTCGGAAAACCGATCACTGTTCTCGAATGACTGATCACCGATTACCGGTCACACGTTGCCGGTTCACTTGACACCGAATGCCTTTTGACCCTATATTTGGCAAATACGTTGAAACTCCCACCTATTTTGAATTGACCTGGAAAGGACAATTCGATGAAAAGGCCGCCAAAATACTGCCCGCAGGGCTCCCGCCGGAGCGTCTACCGTTCTGCCGGGAGCCGGATGATCCGCGCACACCAGACCCTGCCCTTGGTTGAGCAGCCATTCACACCGACCCCGACTCGAACGAGACCTTCCCCTCGACATTCTTAATCTCCTGCACCATCGAATCCTACGACCTCAGACCAGACTTCACAACGTGACCGTGGTCCTAAAACTTTACGAGGCTTGATAAGCCCTATGATGTGCGATCCAGGGATCGCAATTCGGAATGGCGAGATGACCCGAGTTACCCCATCGACAACCTTTTCATTTTCAAAGGAGGTAGATATGTCGGCGAAGAAACGGATATTGGGCGTCTGTGTTTTTATCCTCTGTCTAACCTTTTTTCTCGGTCCTGTGGTTTCATCGGCAGCACCTATCAAAATAGGAGCGATGTTTATCTCATCCGGAATCATGGGTGGTT
>CAZXWJ010000256.1:0-6311 GCA_964644375.1 uncultured Desulfobacteraceae bacterium
TGATTTCCAAAGGCCCTGTCTTCCTCACCGGAAGGAATAGGGTCGTCCTCGTCCTCATTTTCCCCCAGCATTTTCACATATCCCCCAAGGGGTACCGAGGAGATTACATATTCTGTTTCGCCTATTTTCTTTCCGATCAGTTTATAGCCGAAGCCCAGGGAAAATTTCAGGACCTTGACGCGGAAATACTTGGCGACAAGAAAATGTCCCAGTTCGTGGAAAAAAATCAGAATTCCTAAAACCACCACAAAAGGAACGATATAATAGAAAAAAATATTCATGCCTCACCTGAAGAGTTACGCGTTTTCTCGGAATTTATCTATATAACATATGGATATAATGTCGAAAGTCAATGCCCGATTTTTCTAAGGATCTCCCTGCCCTTTTCTCTCGCCCAAATGTCCGCCTCCAGGACGTTCTCGATGCTGTCCAGATGGTATGCCTCGTGGGCGTCCATGGTCTTTTCAATAAGCAGGGGAATCTGGAGAAACGTTATCATGTTCCTCAGAAAAGCCTCCACGGCAATCTCATTTGCACCGTTCATAACGGCGGGCATGCTGCCGCCTATATCTGCCGCCTGTAACGCCAGCTCAAGACATTTGAATCTTTTCATATCGCATTTTTCAAAACTCACCGAGCCCAGTTCCTCAAGTTCCAAAAAGGGAAGGTGCGTTTCAAAATGTCGAGGATAGGAAAGGGCATAGGATATGGGGGTCATCATATCCGGAACACCCATTTGAGCGATGATGGACCCGTCCTTGTATTCCACCATGGAATGAACGATGCTCTGGGGATGAACCACGATGCCGATCTGATTCATTTCCAATTCAAAAAGCCATTTGGCCTCAATCGTCTCAAGGCCCTTGTTCATTAGCGTGGCCGAATCAATCGTGATTTTTTTCCCCATCTCCCAGTTGGGATGCCTGAGCGCCTGTTTCGGAGTCACCGAGGCCATCATTTCGAGGGAAAACTCCCTGAAGGGACCGCCGGAGGCCGTTAACACGACCCGTTTCAAATCTTCTCTGGAATGGCCCTGAAGACACTGAAGGATGGCGCAATGCTCGCTGTCGATGGGCAGGATGGATACGCCTTTCTCCCGTGCTCGACGCATGACCAATTCCCCGGCCGTCACCATGGTTTCCTTGTTGGCAAGGGCAATATACTTGCCTGCTTCGACGGCGGCATAGGTCGGAATCAGTCCGGCGGCGCCGGTCATGGCGGATATCACCGTATCGACTTCATTGAGGGAGGCTAGAGAAACGAATCCATCTCTTCCGGATAAGACCTCCGTCTTAATGTCTCCTGAAAGACGCCTTCTCAAGGCTTCGGCAAGTCCCTCTTCCAGTAGGGCGACCACCTTGGGCCGAAACCTTTGCACCTGCTCCTCGAGAAGGTCAATATTTTTCCCGGCGCTCAGGGCAATCACTCTGTATTTGTCCTGGTTGGCCTCAATGAGTTTTAGGGCATTCGTGCCGATAGAGCCGGTTGACCCAAGGAGTGTGATATTCTTCATTTTTCTTCGAGAAGTTCCTTAAAATAGGCAATCGTTTTTTTCAAACCCGTTTCGATATCGATCCTGGGCTTCCAGTGAAGCCCTTTCTGAGCCAGGCTGATATCCGGCCGGCGTCTTTTGGGATCATCCATGGGAGAGGGTTGAAATTCGATGGTAGATTGGGATTGGGTTAATGCCACAATCTGACGGGCCAGCTCCAACATAGTATATTCCCCGGGGTTCCCGAGGTTTACGGGGCCGACAAAATCGTCCGGGGCGTTCATCATCTTGATGAACCCATCGATCATATCATCGACGAAGCAGAATGATCTGGTCTGTTTCCCGTCACCAAAAACGGTTATCGGATCACCCCTGAGGGCCTGAACGATAAAATTACTGATCACCCTCCCGTCATCGGGATGCATCCGGGGACCATAGGTATTGAAAATCCTGACGACCCTGATATTTACACCGTTCTGTCTGTAGTAATCAAAAAAAAGTGTTTCAGCACAGCGTTTTCCCTCATCATAACAGGCTCTTATCCCTATGGAATTCACGTTTCCCCAATAGGTTTCTTCCTGGGGATGAACGGACGGATCGCCATAGACCTCACTGGTGGAGGCTTGCAGGATCTTTGCCTTGACCCTCTTTGCGAGGCCCAGCATATTGATGGCCCCCATCACACTGGTCTTGGTCGTTTTGACGGGATTGAATTGGTAATGAATCGGTGATGCAGGACATGCGAGATTGTAGATCTGATCCACCTCAAGAAAAACCGGATTGACGATATCGTGTCGAAGGGTCTCGAAATGCCGGTTTTCAAGTAGGTGAAATATGTTTCTTTTTTGTCCTGTAAAGTAGTTGTCCAAGCAGAGGACATTGTGTCCCTCGTTCAGTAATCGCTCGCACAGGTGGGACCCCAAAAATCCAGCTCCGCCGGTAACAAGGACCCTCACTCGATCGTATCTATAGGGCGTTCTCATCCAGACCTATCTCCTCTTGCGCCCGAACCGCTTGTAATCAATCATCTCCGGGTAGGTTTTTTGGCATGAAACGATCCAGGAAAAAATCCTGGCACCACGGCGTGGTGATTCCATGCTAAAATCAAACAAATGGGGCTCTTTCTTGAGCCCCTCAGATCGACCAGGCCAAATACACAAACAACAGGGGCACGGCAAACAACAAGCCGTCAATTCTGTCCAGAAGACCGCCGTGCCCTGGAAGTATTTTCCCCGAATCCTTCACACCATATTGTCTCTTTAACATTGATTCCGCAAGGTCTCCGATTTGGCCTGAAACTGAAAGAGCTGAGGCAAGAATCAAAATTCTCGCATCAAAAGAACGAATAGGCAAAAACAGAAAGAAAAGGACTGCCCCCGCGAGGCTCGACATCAACCCTCCTATAGCCCCTTCCCAGGTCTTTCCCGGGCTTACGGCAGGGTAGAGCTTGTGCTTTCCGAAAACCTTCCCGAAATAGAACGCACCCGTATCACTACAAAAAACAACCGATAGAAGAAAGAATATCCAAAGGTTTCCTTTTGGAAATCGATCAATGATCACCAGAAGGCACAGGGGAAGGCTGATGTAAACTGCGGCAAGGAGTGTCTTGGCCGTGAGTTCAACGGCATCAGGCCGGGAGGTCCCGTAAAAAAACATAAAAAAGCTCAGTGGAATAATCGCACAGAAAACCATGACGGCAGGAAGAAGGAACGATTCACCTCGTGAGGCGAAAAAAAAGAGGCAAAAGCTCAGAAGGATGTTTGCATACCGAATGGACAGGGGCAATTTGGGGGATGAAATGTTCAAGAATTCAACCATTCCAATGGCGCTGGCGAGGAAGAGGACGCCATGGAAGAGCCACCTGGGGCCGAATCCGATAAAAAAGATCAGCACAGGTACGGCCACAATACCTGTCAGCCATCGCTTGAGATGCATCACTTAATTTCTTCTGCCCATGTCATCATCCAATATCATGCTCTCGCCGGATGCCACTTGTTCGCCTGTGGCCCCGAACCGCCTTTCCCGTTTTTGATATTCCTCAATGGCCTTGAAGTATTCTTCTTTTCTGAAATCAGGCCAATAGGTAGGAGTGATGTAGATCTCAGTGTAGGCCATCTGCCATAAAAGAAAATTGCTCAGGCGGAATTCCCCGCTTGTTCTGATAAGAAGATCAGGATCGGGAATCCGTGCCGTGTAGAGCGAATCGGAAATGGTCTGCTCTGTGATCTCCTCACCGGTCATTTCTCCGGATTCAATCCGTTTTGCTATTCTGCGCATGGCGTCGTGAATCTCCTGCCTTGAGCCGTAGCTCAACGCAAGATTGAGAACCATATCTCTGTTTTCACATGTCTTGTCCATGGTCTCCCTGAGAACCCGCTGAACATCTACCGGCAATTTAGAGATCCTTCCAATGGTATGAAACCGAATACCGTTTGCCCGCATTTCCTGAAGTTCAGTTTCAAGAAATCGTCTCAACAGTCTCATGAGAGCCCTGACCTCATACTTCGGTCTTTTCCAGTTTTCCTCGGAAAAGGCATAGAGGGTCACATAGGAAATACCGATTTCCCGACTTGCCCTGACAATGTCCCTCACGGATTCGGCACCCTCTTCGTGCCCGCGGATTCGATTCATTGCCTTTTTCTTGGCCCATCGTCCGTTGCCATCCATAATGATGGCCACGTGTTTCGGAATTTTTTCCTGATCGATATTCGACATGATCCGCACCGGGCTTCGAGCACTCCTGTGCTCGTTGGTTTCCATCTGAAATTTTCGGATGGCACCGGTTATACCGTGACGACAATGTTGTCTTTTGAAGCCTGCAAACGGCTGCATATCACGAGGAGAACTGCGGGAGGATAAATCGGGACGTAAGAGGCCGATTCAGAACTCCATGATCTCTCTTTCTTTCTCGGCAGTGACTTCATCGGCTTTTTTGATGAATTCGTCGGTTATTTTCTGGACCTCCTCCTGGCCCTTGAAAAGCTGGTCTTCGGAAATCTCCTTATCATTCTTCAGATCTTTCAAAAATTCATTGGATTCCCGCCTGTGATTACGGATGGAGATCTTCCCTTCCTCAGACATTTTTTTCGCCAGCTTGACCAGGTCCTTTCTTCGTTCCTCCGTAAGAGGAGGAATGGGTATTCGGATCATTTTTCCGTCATTCATGGGCGTCAGGCCCAGTTCGGACTTCAAGATGCTTTTCTCGATCTCCCCGATGATCGTCTGGTCCCAGGGATTGATGGCAATCAAACGGCTTTCAGGTGCGGACAGGGAGGCCACCTGATCCAGCGGCATTTGTGTGTCATAGCAATCGACTTTTATCCCATCCAGGAGGGCCGTGGTGGCCCGACCCGTTCTGATTCGATTAAAGTCCTTTTTGAGGGCCTCAATGGTCTTATTCATCTTTTCCCGAGTATCCGACAGGATTTGTTCTTTCATGGCTTTTCCCCTGAAATTAGAGTTCCCACATCTTCTCCAAAGACAACCCTTTCTATATTACCCTGCTCTTTGAGGCTGAAGACCAAAATAGGCAACCCCTGTCCCATGGCAAGGGATACGGCCGTCAAATCCATGACTTGCAGATTCCTTTCCAGGACCTCCTGATAGGAAAGCCTGGCAAATCGTTGGGCAGAATGGTTTTTTTCCGGATCAGAGTCAAAGACCCCATCGACTTTGGTGGCCTTTAAAAAGACTTCGGCCTGAATCTCCAGAGCCCTCAAAGCGGCTGCCGTGTCCGTGCTGAAAAAGGGATTGCCTGTCCCTGCCGTGAAAATGACCACGCGCCCCTTCTCGAGATGTTCCACGGCCTTTGCCCTGACGTAAGGCTCAGCCACTTTTCCCATTTCCAGGGCCGACATGACCCTGCTCTCTGAGCCCATATGATTCAGGGCCTCGCACAGGGCGATCCCGTTGATCACGGTGGCCAGCATCCCCATGTGGTCCGCAGGCACCCGCCCTATGCCGAATTTAGAAGCGTTCAGACCCCTGAAGATATTGCCGCCTCCCACAACGACGGCGATTTCCACGCCCTGCCTCCGGAGATTTTGGATCTCCGCGGCAATATCCTCCAGGGTCTTGGGATCGATACCAAAAGACGCCTCACCCCTCAAGGCCTCACCACTCACTTTGAGCAGTATCCGCCCGTAGCGTGGCTGTTTAATTGGCATCCAGCTCTCCCAACTGGTAACGAACAAAGCGTCTGATAATGACGTTTTCACCGGTTTTGGCCATCATTTCATTGAGAAGATCCTGTATGGTGAGATCAGGGTTCTTCACATAGGCCTGCTCCAGCAAGCATACCTCGGAATAGAATTTTTTTATTTTCCCTTCGACGATCTTTTCTATAACCTTCTCCGGTTTTCCGGATTCCTTCGCCTGGGTGCTGTATATTTCCTTTTCCTTTTCAAGGGTATCGGAAGGGACGCCTTCCCGATCTATCGAAACAGGGTTTGTAGCGGCGATCTGCATGGCGAGGCTTCTTACAAATTCAGAAAAATCATCTGTTTTTGCAGAAAAATCCGTTTCACAGTTCACCTCGACCAGGACCCCTATCTTGCCCCCGGCGTGGACGTAGGACTGAATCTGCCCCTCGGAAGTCGCCCTGCCGCCTCTTTTTTGTGCCGTTGCGATGCCCTTCTTTCGAAGGTAGTCCACAGCCTTGTCTACATCACCATTGCATTCCCGAAGGGCCTTCTTACAATCCATGATGCCGACTCCGGTCTTTTCTCTTAGTCCCTTAACCTGTGCCGCATTTATTTCCAATTTATGATTCCTCCACACTCTCTTCTGTTGTCTGATCTTCTTCCTTTTTTCCGACAAA
>CAZXWJ010000257.1:0-6295 GCA_964644375.1 uncultured Desulfobacteraceae bacterium
GCAGCGGTAAGTAAGGCAGGCTGTGTCGTGATGATATCTACCCTATTCTCCGGGCCATGAGGGCACGGGCTGCATCATCTGAATGGGGATGCACGGCCAAGGCCTTTTTATATTCTTTAGGCCTTGCAATCAGCGATATTTTGGCGGTCCTTTCCAAGCACGTTTTTTCCGTTATGCAATTAAAAGAAGCTATTGTCGATGTCTCCGCTGAGGGGCCTCAACACCAATGCATCCAACCCCCTCGCAAGATTCCCTTTCTGCAGTTTTTCGGACTTTCCCGGCATGATGACATAATCCACGCTGTCTATACGCGGCATGGCGGTGTAAGCTCACCTCCCTTTCAAAGCCTGAATACCGGTTTCAACATAGGGGACAGCCTCGCAAACGTCGAACATAACCTAGAGATCATAAAGACGGCCATAGGAACCGTATCTTTGTGTGCCATGCACCAGGTTCACGGCACAGAAGTGATTGCATTGCGCTCAAAGGATCCTCTTGACCTGGCAAATCCCCTGCAGGGAGATGCCCTTATAACTGACATAAAACATCTCGCGCTGATGGTAAAGCAGGCGGATTGTCAAGCCGTCATCCTTTTTGACCCGATCAAAAAAGTTATCTCAAACATTCATTGCGGGTGGAGGGGAAACGCCAAAAACATCCTGGGTGTTGTCGTGAACCGAATGAAATCCGAGTTCGGGTGTAAGACCTCCCATATCCTTGCCGCCATCGGACCCTCCCTCGGACCCTGCTGCGCCGAATTTGTGACACACCGAAAAATATTCCCTGATTATTTCCGTTCTTTTATGGTGAGACCTGATTATTTTGACCTGTGGCAGATCAGTCGTTTCCAACTTCTTCAGGTCGGCCTTCAGGAACAGCACATTGAGATTGCGGGAATCTGCACACGTTGCCGCACGGACCTCTTCTACTCTTACAGGGCAGAGGGGACCACGGGGCGATTTGCCACCCTGGTCATGATGCAGTAATTGGGGATTACCCTGATCTTGATTTACCGTTTTTCTCAGCCCGTCATGCTCATGGGCAGGAAGAGGGCTATTTAAGGAAAGACCATCGACAGAATGATACACACCAGCATGGCCTCCCAAAAGGGATAGACCCCTCGAAAAATCGCGTACATCGGCACCTCTTTGGCGATGCCGCTAAGGATGAATACATTCGGGGAAACGTAGAAATTTCCCTCCGCAATGAACTTGTCGAGATCGAACAGTCTGAAATCTGCGATGGCACTGTACGGAGTCAGCATGCCGTCAATAACACCCTTTTCCATTTTATCGGTTAATATTGATGGTCATTCATCGTTCCTCTATCGATGCACCCGGCCCATGCCGGCCCGGGTTTTTCTTTCGGTTTGATTCCATAGAAGATATCGTCCATAAAGGAAAAAAGCCGTCTGGCATATTTGTTTCGGCTGATGAGTTCAACGATGATGCGGTGAGGAAAGGTTCTGGCATGACTCCACGGACAGACTCTCATGCAGACATTGCAGTCCGTTCCGATTTTCCCCCAATAATCAAAACACGTTTCATCGTTCAGCTTCCAACGGAGCGTGCCGTTCACGACCGCCTTTTCGCCAGGGGGGATGGAATTGGATGGACAGCAGACCGCGCATTTCTTGCAGATTTTACAGAAATCTTCCACACCCAGATCTACCGGCTTATCGGGTGCAAGAGTAAGATTCGTGGTCACGGCACCCAACCTGATCCTGGGTCCAAACTTCTTTGTCAGCAAGTACCCCAGACGACCCATTTCACCAAGACCCGCATCCACGGCCAGCGGGACCATCAGGGCCTCATAATAACGTAGATGATGGGCCGTGGCCGAATACCCGAGATTCGCGATGAATCTCGCGACCTGGGTCGAAATGAAAGCGCCTTTTGCGTAATTTCGCATACTCTCAATCACTGTCGGCGTGTGAGGAGCAGCACCCACCATGGCGAAATCCATCTCTTCCGCAAAGACGACGGCGTATTTATCCGGAGCGATTTCCTTTCCCCAGTCCTCCCAATTTTCATTAAAGATTTCCCCCTTTCGGGAATAGACCCAGAGAGGATCGATCTTGGCAATACCCACCAGATCCGCCCCCAGGCTCAGGGTGTATCCCTTAACGCGCTCGGAAGCCTCCTCAGGGGTGAGAGGATATCTCTTCTCTTCGATCTCCTCCTGATCGAACTGCGATTGATACATGGGATTAATAACAGGCCGGGGTTTGTATTTATCGGGTGTAGAGAGGGCTTGAGGGATCGAGACACAGGCCAACGTCGCCTCCACATTGAGTTTTCCCCGGGCGCCGTCTATTGAACCGATAGAACCCAGGGGTCCCCCCCTTTCCCTCCGTTTTGTATCAAATGCTTCATATTCGGGATGTTCCTTGTAGAAGGTCTCATATTCCTTTGAGCCGGGGCGCATGGCACGGTTTCGCGCGAAAACCTGCTCCCTTTCATCGAACCTTTTGACCTCACCACGCATGAGCCCTTTGGTGCCCTCCAGGGCTTTGGAATTTTTGCCAAAGGGGGATAAAAAAATCACGGCGGCTAAAACTCCGATAAGATATCCGGTGATCAAAAGAGCAATCCCAGGGCCTGACACGAAAAAACCTGTTTTTGCCAGAACCAGAAAAACGACGAGCAACGCCAGCATACCTAAAAATTGAAGACCGCCAAAAAAGGAGGCTCGCCGTTCTTTTTCCCAAATCGACGAAACAAAAAAACTCAGGCCGACACCCGCCTGTAGGATGAGAACTACAGCCGCAATGAAAATCAACGCATCAAGCATTTTATCCACCTTCCAAGGGAAACGTCATTTTTATGGGTTTGGGGTGCTTCCGCAGTTGGGTCGGACAAAGGACACTTAAGACAGCGTTACACGTAGAACTCGAGTTGCTGCCGCTACACCCCGTTCTCATGTGAGGACAATGTCCAAAGACGCATGGAGATCTTATGATATTTCGAGCTTCTTATGGGCCTTCAACTTTTCCCTGACGTCCTGGATGTCCTCCCTCATGAGCCTCTCGGCCTCATCAGGGCGTTTCCGGGCGATCACTTCAAAAACTTTTTCATGTGCGTGATAAAAATGTTTCTCCAGAGAAAGGTCGAAAAAGTCAAGGGAACTTTCTATCAACAGTTCAAAAACCGATTCCAAAAGGATCGAAAAGACGGGATTTCCTGAGGCCTTTGCCAGCAGGAGATGAAAATTGAGGTTATTTTTCTTGAGGTAGATGGGATCATTCCGGTGGCGCTTGCAATCCTTGATCAAATCCTCCAGCTTCTTTAGATCCTCATCTTTTGCGTGGCGTGCCGCCTCACTGGCAATATGCGGTTCGATAGTGAGACGTACGTCGAAAAGGTGATCAATGCTCACTTCGCCGGAAGCGACCATGTTCTTCAATGATTTTCTAATGGGCTCGTGGTACCCGTTGGAGACGAAAATGCCCCCTGAGGGTCCCTTTTTGATCTTGACCAGACCGGATATCTCCAGAATTCGTAGCGCTTCCCTCACTACGGAACGGCTGACCTGAAACTCGGCTGCCAGTTCCTGTTCGGTGGGCAGACTGGTGCCGAGCGCCAGGTGCTGGTTGAAGATTCTCTCTTGAATCAGCTCAGCAATCTGATCGGAGTACCTTTTCTTTTTAAGGGGTTTAAACATCGCATTAGCCATAGGCTTTCTCTGTCCATGAGGCCATTATTCCATCCGCACCCGTTACTCCCGCAACGAATTGATGACGTTTTCCGCAAGGCCTTTGCCATAAACCTAATCCGATTGAGAGAATCATGATATTCCGTAAATTGTCTGACTTATTAAATTATGAAATTATAGGCCCCTCCCCTTCTTGTCAAGTTGTTTTTGAATCCCGTTTACCCTTCAACCTCACGGAGCACCAGCCCGAATCGCCGACCGGTGGTCTTTTTTAAAGTGATACCAAAAGATTCCGGGCTCTATTCCGGCACGATGCTACAGGAGTCAGTTGGCATCCCCCTTTCTTGAAATCGCCTTTCAGGTAGAACACACCGGGCACGTTCAAAAATTCCCTTGAGAGGACCCCTTGCCAGAATCTTTCATTTAGGCTATAGGTGGGCAGCGAATGCAGAGGACCGAAGACCCGCGGCATACAGATTTTAGTCTTAAGACGAGATCATACACCCCTCATGGCCCTCGACATTGCCACATCAAGAAAGGAGTCTTTCAGAAAATTTCATGAGCATAACACCCGGTGAAATCGCCTTTGACATAGACGGCGTCGTTGCGGACACCTTCCACGTTTTCGTGGAAAAAGCCCATGAGGACTATGGATATCATTTTACCTATGAGGATATCGTAGAATATGATTTTTGGGAGGTCTTGAATATGAGCAAGGATGATAGCGATGCGATCATTCAAGAACTCCTTGAAAGGCCGATTGAAAGCGGCATTCGACCCATCCGAGGCGCGGTAAAGGTCCTGACGAGGCTTTCCGGTATTGCCCCCCTGTTCTTTGTAACCGCCAGGCCCGAAAAGGATCCGATCATCGAATGGGTCTACCACCAACTACCCCTTGTGGACCGGGATCTCATCTCTCTGGAGGCGACTCAAACCTTCGAGGAAAAGCTGCCGATCCTTTCAGAAAGGGGCGTCAAATATTTCGTGGAGGATCGACTTGACACCTGTTATCTTCTACAGGAGATATCTATCACCCCTATTGTATTCGAACAACCCTGGAATAAAAAGAAACACCCCTTCCCGATTGCCAAGGGCTGGGAAGAACTAGCGGATATGATCATTTGGCCGTCCTGAAACGCCTGTTCCGAGATCAAATCGCTTTTATTGTCGCTTTTTTATTTACCACGGCCACGATTATTCGGGGCTATTCAGGGCCATTTCCTCCCAAGGCCCTAATAATATCTTCGGTGTTGACAAAGGCGCGAAAAAAGATATGATTTGCTCGTCAAGCGTCTTTTTTGGTGAAAAGGAGGTCCGCCATGCCTACGTATGATTTCGTTTGCGAGAAATGCAAAAAGAAATTTAGCCTGGCACTGACCATTTCTGAGCATGAAAAGACGAAATTCAGGTGCCCAAAATGCAAAAGCACCAAAGTAAAACAGCAAATTTCTGCCTTTCGGGTTCAAACCTCTAAGAAAAGTTAGGATCTGCCATGGAATGCCCCCATTGTCATCAGGAGATCATCGGGAAGACTTGTCTTCAGTGCGGGAAATCAATCCCGATGGAAAGCCGTTATTGCTTGTTTTGCGGCGAAGAAATGAATGAACCGGCCCCGGTATCCGAGTCATCTGAAACGGATGATCCCTTTGACCTGGAAAATCGGGTCCTCTGTCCTGACGGTTCCTGTACCGGCATCATCGTTGACGGAATGTGCACCGAATGCGGCAAACATTTCGAAGAAGGTGCCGCCGAGGAAGAACAGGAGGAGTCGAAGGAGTAACGATTCGTGTTTGAACTAAAAATCTTATCTCAATTCGCAGCGGCCCACCAACTGAGGGAATTTGAGGGCAAGTGTGAAAATCTGCACGGTCACAACTGGAAAGTGGAAGTATTCGTGACCGGCAATCATCTGGAAAAAAACGGCCTGCTCTTGGACTTCAAGCAGATCAAAAAGGCCACCGAAGAAGTTCTGGACGTTCTCGATCATCAGTTTCTGAATGACCTGGAGGTGTTCAGCACCGTCAATCCCTCCTCAGAGAATATCGCTCGATATATTTTCGAGTCACTCGCCCTGAAACTCTGTAGCGAACAGGTCAGGGTTAGCAAGGTCACGGCATGGGAGTCGGACACGGCCTGCGCCTCCTACATGGAACCCTAATCAAAAATACCATCTCGCCTATGAAAACCTATGTCTTCATCCCATCCCGATACGGTTCATCCAGATTCCCGGGGAAACCCCTGGCCCTCATCCGCGGCGTTCCCATGATCCAGCACGTATACGAACGCGCCCTGAACTGTCCGGAAATCGACGGCGTCTATGTGGCCACGGATGATGAACGCATTCGCCAATGCGTGCTTGACTTCGGCGGTCAGGTCTTGATGACCCGGAAGAACCATCTTTCGGGCACGGACCGGATTGCCGAGGCCGCCCGATTGATTCATGCTCGAGACGAAGATCTCATCGTCAATGTTCAGGGCGATCAGCCTCTTTTCAACCCGTCGATCATTGCAGCCCTGGTGGCGCCCCTCCGAAAGGACAAAACAATCCATATGAGCACCCTTAAAATCCGAATATCGGATGAAAGGGAACTTTCAAACCCAAATCATGTGAAAGTGGTAACCGACAGAGACGGATTCGCAC
>CAZXWJ010000258.1:0-6281 GCA_964644375.1 uncultured Desulfobacteraceae bacterium
GGCGCCGGGGAGCGGGGCCTCTGGCTACCGCAAAGGGGGCGGACAGGCTGAATGTAAGCCTCTCCGTCAGCCGCATTCAGGAACCTGCCGCCGGGGTCGCCGTGGCGGCAGGGCATATCGGTAAACCGATCACAGCGGTGTTTTCTCTCTCCAGCCTCCCGCTGGAAACTCAGGGGGTCTACCGGATCCTTTTCATGATCCCCGTAGGGGCCTTTTTGCTGGTGATCTTTCGAAACGTGATCGGTGTCAAGACATTCGGGACATTTATGCCGGTTCTGATCGCCCTGGCCTTTCGCGAAACCCAGCTTGCCTGGGGCATGGCGCTTTTCTCCCTCATCGTGGCCTTCGGCCTGGGTGCACGGTTTTATCTGGAGCACCTCAAGCTGCTTCTCGTGCCGCGCCTTGCCGCCGTTCTGATCGTGGTGGTCCTCTTGATGGCCCTTTTCAGCCTGTTGAGCCATGGGTTGGGTCTGGAACGCGGTCTTTCGGTGGCCCTCTTTCCCATGGTCATCATGACCATGACCATCGAGAGGATGTCCATCGTCTGGGAAGAGCGCGGAGCGTCCGAGGCGCTCCAGCAGGGCCTGGGCAGCCTGGTTGTGGCCGCCCTGGTCTACCTGGTTATGACATTAAGATATACGGAACACCTGTTTTTTTTGTTTCCGGAACTTATGCTTGTTCTGTTGGCCGCCACCCTGCTGCTTGGCCGCTATACAGGGTACAGGCTTCTGGAACTCTTTCGATTCAAGGTGCTCGCGGGGGAAAAGACGTCATGAAACGCCTGAGAAGAGGACTCCAGGAGGCCGGCGTCCTGGGGATCAACCGGCGTAATGCCGACTACACCCTCAGGTACAATCCCCGCCGTCTTTACCCGCTGGTGGATGACAAGCTCCGGACCAAAGAGCTCGCCTTGAAGGCGGGCTTTGCCGTTCCGGAATTGTATGCCGTCGTCGAGATCGAGAAGCAGATTCGCGAACTACACGACGCTTTGCGGGAGCATTCGGATTTTGTGATCAAACCGTCACGCGGTAGCGGTGGCGACGGCATTCTTGTCATTTCCGGGCGGGCCAAAAAAATGTACCGGAAAATCA
The DNA here is from genome assembly GCA_964644375.1 of uncultured Desulfobacteraceae bacterium. Classification (GTDB taxonomy): domain Bacteria; phylum Desulfobacterota; class DSM-4660; order Desulfatiglandales; family HGW-15; genus CAYNYM01. The sequence goes on from CAZXWJ010000258.1 coordinate 1,092, forward strand.
ACGGCATGCTCATGACGGAACAGGAATTGGAACGCCATGTTTCCAATATCCTGAGCGGCATCTTCAGTCTTGGGGGGGAGCAGGACCGGGCCATTGTGGAGTCGAGGGTTCGGTTCAACCCGATTTTTGAGTCCGTGATTTACCAGGGGGTGCCTGATATTCGAATTATCGTTTTCCTGGGCGTGCCGGTGATGTCCATGGTACGCCTACCGACCCGCATGTCCGACGGCAGGGCCAACCTCCACCAGGGCGCTATCGGTGCAGGCATTGATATCGCTACCGGTACGACATTGAGTGCAGTCTGGCGAAATGACGTGATCGATGAGCACCCGGACACCGGAATGGCAGTGAAGGGGATACGAATTCCAGGATGGGAAGGGTTGTTGACCCTGGCGGCCGGTTGTTACGAATTGACGGGGCTGGGGTATCAGGGCGTGGACATCGTCATGGATAAAGAGAGGGGGCCGCTGGTCCTGGAGTTGAACGCAAGGCCGGGTCTAAACATTCAGATTGCCAATCGGGCGGGATTGTTTTCGAGATTGAAAATGGTGGAACAGTACCGAGAGACCCTGAAGGATATGGAGAGCCGGGTCGAATTTGCAAAGGCATATTTCAGTTCCGGAGAGTATGATGGATAAAGCAGAAGGTCCTTCGGGTTCGGGTTTCACCTAAAATTGGATCAAAGATTTAAGCCCTGATACGAAATGAGTCCCGGCAAACGGGAGAGAGGAAGGATCATTCATCATGATAAGAAAAAACTATTCAAAGACCGGTCGTTATTGTCGGGTGACCTTCGACCTGACACCCGGAGAAGAATTCTCCAGGGTTGTCTTGTGCGGGGATTTCAACAGGTGGAATCGGGAGGTCCATCCCATGAAACTCAGAAGAGACGGCCGATTCAGCGCGACCCTGTCCCTGGAAGCGGGCCGGTCCTACAGGTTCAGGTATCTGTTGGACGGTGGGCGTTGGGAAAATGACTGGGCTGCGGACGCCTATGTCCCGAATGACTTTGGAACAGAGGATTCTATGATCAACTTGTAGCCGCCCGTTTCATGATAAGTGAAAGCAGTCGAGCGGAATGTTCACCAGTGGGATGAGGGGGGCCGCCATACCGATTCAGATTTTGGATACCCTGCTCTTGCTTCCCCCATAATACAGAAACCTTCAATTAAAATAAGGAATTGAGACGTTTGGTGACCTGAATCGCCCTACCAGTGCGGTTGATTGCCGATGCGTTGTCCCATGACCTCAAGGGTGTCATGGGCCACCATGAAGGCATTCGGATCCTGTTGACGGATCAGGGTCTTGAGGCGTGGCAACTCTTTAAAGGAGACCACGGTATAAAGAATGTTTTCTTCCCTGCCCGAGAAGCCTCCCGCGCCCCTTATGATAGTATAACTCCGGTTGATTTCTTCTATGATCCCCTGACCGATTTCCTTCCAGCTGGGGGATATGATGAAGACTGCTTTGCGCTGGCTCAGGCCCGTGACGACAAGATTGAGCATATAGGATGAGACAAAGATAAAGATCAGGGTGTAAAGGGAGCTTTCAAGCGAGTAGAGGACGCCTGCGATACAGAGCAGAACGCTGTTGAAGGCCAGGCTGGTGCTGCCGAGCCGGTAAGCGAAGCGCATGAGCATCATCACGCCCAGGATGTCCAGTCCGCCGGCGGAACCCGCGGACCTGAGAATGATCCCGCCACCTGCCCCTGTGATGATTCCCGCCAAAATGGCGCTCAGGAGCTTATCCTGAACGGGAAACGGGATATGGATGAATTGAAGGGAAAGTGAAAACAGGACCATCCCCAGGATGCTGTAGAAAAAAAATCGATGCCCGATGTATTTCCAGCCCAGTAGGAAGAGCGGAATATTCAAGGCGAAATAGAGCGCGCCTACAGGGGCAGAAGAATAAAAGTAATGGATGATCAGGGAAAGGCCTGCAAATCCTGAACTGATGAATTTCTGCGGGATGAGAATGCCGTTTACGGCCAGTGCGCACAGGACGCTTCCCACGGAAATGAGCAAGATGTTCCAGAGGACATCTCTGACACGAACATGCCTGGTTTTCTTTTCTCCGGAGATTTTCATTTTTTTCCTTTCGATCTTGTTGCACCTATCGTTGCAACGTCAGGGTTGGTTTAATCATCGGGGTACAAAGCGCTGGGCTGTGCACCCATAAAGATGAAAATTCATCATATAACGGGGCATTCGCCAAGAGAACAGGATTTAACGGTCCTGGTTGTCAAAGGATAGGGGAGAAGGGCTGTTTTAAAAAAAGATCCGGGCCGGTTTGCTTTGGATTTGACAGGGAATTATCAAAAAATGAATAATGGCGGACAGGAACAGGGGGGTATGAACAGGCCTTCAAAAAGGGCAAGAACTCAAAGACGTTCTGCGGAAGGAAAGGTGAAACTGCGATTGAGGAAAGGAGACATGGACCATGTTCAAAAAGATCCTTTATCCGACTGATTTTTCCGACGTGTCCGAAAAGGTGTTGAATTATCTCAAGGAATTGAGGGATAGCGGTGCAGAAGAGGTGATTGTGCTGCACGTTATGGACGAGCGGAATGATGAGATGCTGAAACTCGCGGCCGGGGATGAACTGCTTGAGCGAATCGAACACTCCAAGACGGAGCAGGTTGAAGAGGCGATCCGGAAGGTCGAAGAAAAACTGAAATCCTGGGGTTTCTCAGTAAAGACTTGGATCAAAAAAGGTGTTCCTTTCAGAGAGATACTCAGGATGGAAGACGTGGAACAGATTTCCCTTATCGTGATCGGCTCCCACGGTATGAGTAATGTGGAGGAGATGCTTATGGGTTCGGTTTCCGAGAAGGTTATTAGAAAGAGCAAAAATCCCGTTTTTGTGGTGAAGCGATAAGTGCCATGAAATAGAAGGCTTTGGCGACAAAAGCCTCGGACATCGACACAATCAGGCATAGACGAACTGTCGTAATGCTTGAGGTGATCGGGAGTAAAGACTTCTCGAAGAATGAGTCAACATGATGGATCAGATGATCGTTTTCGGAACACTGATGTTCGCCCTGGTGCTTTTCGTCTATGGAAGGTGGCGGTACGATCTGGTGGCGCTCATGAGCCTTCTGGTCGTGGTAAGCGCTGGCATCGTGACCGGTGAGGAGGCCTTCCAGGGGTTCGGACATCCGGCAGTGGTGACCGTGGCCGCTGTTCTCGTGATTAGCCGGGGCCTGGGAAAGGCCGGGATTGTGGATATGATCGCCCGGTGGCTGGAGCATCTCGGCAGCAGTCTGACCGCCCAATTGGGGGCGCTCATAGGCCTTGTTGTGGTCACGTCGGCATTTATGAACAACGTGGGCGCACTCGCCCTTCTCATGCCCGTCGTGATCCGCATCGCAGGAAGCCGGAACCTGTCTCCTTCGATCTATCTCATGCCAATTGCCTTCGGTTCCCTCCTGGGCGGACTGATCACCCTGATCGGCACGCCGCCCAATATCATTATCGCCGCCTTTCGGCAGAGTGCCGGTATGGCACCTTTCAGCATGTTCGATTTTGCCCCCGTGGGTCTGGGTATCGCCTTGGTTGGAGGCCTTTTTATTATCTTTGTCGGGTGGCGACTTGTCCCTCACAGGAGAAGTTCTTCCTCGGGCGACGAATTCTTTCAGATCAAGTCCTATCTCACGGAAATCCGGATTCAGGAGGAATCGGATATCGTCGGCAAGCGGTTGAAAGAGCTGCCTGCCTTTGCAGAAAACGACGTGGTCATTCTAGGCATTGAAAGGGAAGGACGGCCTTTCGGTATGCCGACCCCTTCGGAGGTCATCCGAGGGGGGGACATCCTCGTTGTCGAAGCCGATTCGGAAGACCTCGAGGCCCTCATGGAGACGGGCGGCATTGAACTGGCGGGCAGCAGGGATGTGTGCCTGGAGCCCGAACAGAATAAGGGCACGCATGAACAGATTGGTGATGATGAGGACGATGGTTGCGCCAGAATACTCCGGTCCGAAGACATGGATTTCCTGGAGGTGGTCGTCAAGGTGGACTCTCCCATTCTAGGAAAGACGGTGAAACAGATCGACCTCCGAAGACGTTACGGGATAAACTTGGTAGCGGTATCCCGTGAGGGGAAAAATATAGCCCCCGGACTGAGGCGGATGAGGTTTAGGGCCGGAGACGTTCTGCTTCTTCAAGGCTCCAGGCGTCTGGCAACGGAGATTTTGACATCCCTCGGCTGCCTGCCTCTTGCACGACGTGATTTGAGACTGGGCGAGGCGAAAGGAGCTGTGCTGGGGGCAACCTTTTTTGCCCTGGCCCTGCTCACGGCCACCCTTGGATGGCTCCCCATTCACGTTGCCCTGGTGTTTGCCGCCGTCGCTATGGTCCTAGCGGGGATCGTGTCGGTCAGGGAACTCTACGAAAGCATCGACTGGCCGGTGATCGTACTTCTGGGGGCAATGATCCCAGTCGGGTTTGCCTTGGAAAGAACGGGAGGGGCCGCTCTTATCGCTGACAAAATCCTGGTGACAGCCGGCAGGGTTCCTCCTGAAATCACCCTGGGCATCCTGATGGTGGGGACCATGATACTTTCCAATGTCGTGAACAATGCTGCAACAGCCGTCCTCATGGCGCCGATCGCCATCAGCCTTGCCCAGGGGTTGAACGCTTCCGCGGACCCTTTTTTGATGACTGTCGCCGTCGGCAGTTCGAGTCCCTTCCTGACACCGATCGGGCATCAGTCCAACACCCTGGTCATGGGACCCGGCGAGTACAGATTCGGAGATTATTGGCGGATGGGATTACCGCTCTCCATCCTGATCCTTGTTATCGCCGGTCCCCTTGTGCTGTGGGCCTGGCCCCTCTGAAAGAGGGCGCGGGAGTTTCAACTTTGAATCAACTGTAAAAAGGCTTATCTCTACCACGAAGAACACGAAGAGCACGAAGGGTTAAATAAGAGAGAAGAAGACCCGGAAAGACAGAATGAATTCCATCTTCTGTAAAAGGAGGATACCGAAATGACTTCGCCCGATAGGCCATGGGAAAGTCTGATTGAGATTTTGGCGGCGGACGATGCAAATCGGCTGAAAACGTTTCTGAACGGGCTGAGTCCTGCGGAGACCGCCCGCGCCATCTCCCGTCTTGCTTCCCAGGAACAGAGAAAGCTGTTGACCATCCTGGAACCCGAAGATGCCGCAGATGTCATCGAGGAGGTCTCAGATAC
>CAZXWJ010000259.1:0-6204 GCA_964644375.1 uncultured Desulfobacteraceae bacterium
CGTCAACGACTATGGCCAAAAGGGAAACAAGGATGGCGCCGCTCAGTATCATCTCAGGATATACACGGGCAATACCCTGCTGGATGTATACACCCAACCCTCCCGCTCCAATATAAGTGGCGATAGCGGCAATGCCGATATTCATGACGGCAGCCGTCCTCAGTCCCGCAATGATTACGGGGGTAGCCAACGGGATTTCCAGCTCTCGCAGGAGCGTCCACTTGCCCATCCCCATACCTCTGCCCGCGTCCACCAGGGAAGAAGGAACATTCTTTATGGCCGTATAGGTGTTTCTGATTATAGGGAGCTGGCTGTAGAGAACCAGGGCTATAATAGCGGGGACTTTTCCAAGCCCCATATTGACTATTGCAAGGATAGGGAGCAACAGTCCGAAGAGGGCAATGGAGGGTATGGTCATGAGTATGTTGGCGCCGTTCAAGACCCTGGAAGCGAGCTGCTCGTGTTTCGTAATGACGATACCCAGAACCACGCCGATGGGTGTGGCGATAAGGAGCGCTATCCCCACAATCCAGATATGTTCCCAGGAGAGATACAGGATCTCGTCAAAGTTATCCACGATAAATCGCAGCGTGCTCATGCCGATACCCCATTTTCATCGGATTCCGCTTCATCGGCGTAACTCTCTTTTACCGCCTTCTGAATATCGTTGTAGGTTACCGTGCCGGCAAAGTTGTTATCCTCATCCACTACACAGAAGGTCCCGACACTATGCATAAGCATAAAGGAGAGGACATCCCGGAGTGAGGTTTTTTCCCTTAGGAACAGGGGATATCGTTCGACCACGTCACTTACCGGCCCTTCTTCATACTTGAGGCTCTTCTGCGTGACACTCCCTATAGGTTTGTTGCGCTCAATCACTATCCCGTAGCGAAACCCCTTTTCGTCAAGAAAATGTAATGCGTCCTGGGAACGGTCGGCCCCCTGAATGATGTTCTTAGGCTTACGATTGATAACATCACTTACCCGCATGAGTCCGAGGACCTTCAGCGCCCTGTCGGCGCCGACAAAGTCCGCAACAAATTTGTTCTTGGGCTGCGTCAGGATCATCTCGGGCGTGTCATATTGGACCAGGCGGCCCTTGTCGAAGATGGCAATGCGATCGCCCATCTTTATCGCCTCGTGTATATCATGAGAGACAAAGGCTACCGTTTTCTTCAGTTTTGCCTGAAGCTTGAGGAACTCATCTTGAATTTCTTCCCGGTTTATGGGATCGATCGCACCAAAGGGTTCATCCATCAGCAGTATATCGGGGTCCGCGGCAAGCCCCCGAGCCACTCCCACTCTCTGCTGCTGGCCGCCGGAGAGTTCGGCGGGGTAACGGTCCCTGTACAGCTCCGGTTCCAGGTTAGTCATTTGAAGCAGGTCATCAATCCGCTTACTGATACGTTCTTTATCCCAACCCAGGAGCTTGGGGACAACGGCGATGTTTTCGGCTATGGTTTTGTTCGGGAAGAGACCGATGGCTTGAATCACATATCCCAGGCGCTGCCGGAGCTCTACGATATTCATATCCATGATGTTCTGATCTTCGATGGTGATGCTTCCCCGAGTGATGGTCTCCAGCCGGTTGGTCAGCCGTAGTGTCGTGGTCTTACCGCAACCCGAGGGCCCGAGAAAGACCACAATCTCCCCTTGCGGTATGGTGAAACTGACATTATCGAGGGCCGTGACGGCATCCCCCCCCATACCGAAAATTTTCGTGACAGATTCGTAGGTGATCATAAAAGGTCTCTCCGATCTGTAAAACTATGCCTGAATAACGAAACGTGTGAAACTTGAACTGTTCGTGTAATCTCTCAGTGTGATCCACCACTGAGGGGGCAGCGCTTATACCGTTGCTGTGAGCTTCATCCCGCTTTAAAGACAGGAATATATGTGAACGTCACCCCTGGGAAGATTTGATCACACATTGTTTTATATGTGAAAGTCATTCCTGGGAAGATTTGACCACATATTGTTTCAGATGTAAACATTTTGTAGCACATGTATCCCCCTCTGTCAAATCATCAAGGGGTCAAGTCTCCGTTTGACTTATGTTTCTTGGGAATGGAACCGGGTCGCGGCAAGTTATCGAGCCCGGATTGTGTCCGTCAAGAATAAAAGGGCGGCCATTATTCAGGTGCTTGAGATAATATTCAAATGCCCGGGACACATCTTTGTACCCCAGGAGAAAAATTTTACAAGTATCTTCATTCGGATCCAGAACAGCCATGGAGATCTGACGGTAAAAAGGGGCAAAAATGTTGCCGACCTCAGTATGAACGCCGGTCTGTTTTTTAAAACACCGCGTGGCTTTGTCACGTAACTCCTCACCGTAGATAGCCATTCCGTCTCCCAGCCTCTGACCGGCTGTATCCCTGCTCAATGACCAATTTTAAGGCACCTTCTTTAAATTCCTTTGTGAAATTTTGGCTGGTTGATTTTTTGCTGATATGCCACCTCGCTTTCTTTGATTTTACTCTTAGCAAGGTGTCCGTCAACATTTAACCCTTTCATCATTTCCATTGCGTTTCTCGATCAAAAATGATTACCTCCAACACCAAGTTGAATATCGGCATTAGCCTTTGCGATCGTGGTCGCGATCGTGGCCGATCGAGGGTCGGACCAAGATAACCGAAGTTAACTTATTGAAATGCCAAAAAAATATTATTGTAGTGCGCCTATTTGGGGGCTTAGAACGCTGTTTTTTGCTGGCAAATGGGCATTCTAAGAAAGGGACTATGGAATGCCGCGGGCGAACCGACATTTCATCCCGGGATATGTGTGGCACACCCCCGTTAAATGATCTTCTAATTGAACAGGATAAATTACGCATCAAACTTCGCCTTCGGTTACGATCCGACACGTCGGTGTCATAAAAAAGAATTCCTATTGAAATTCGTCAGATATCGCCGCCGACATTTCCGGTGGGTATTTGAAGCCAAAAAGCGTTATGGCCTCAGCGTGCTCTGTTATGCGGTGACTTCCAACAATGAGATCCTGGCACCTCGGCAACGGTATGCCCTGATTGCTAAGGAAACTCTTGGATTCAAGGGGAAGTGATGCGCAGTGATTGGCGGTGATGGAAGTTATGAACTCCGGGAATCCCCAGCGTTTTACAAGAATATTTTGGAGCATGGTAATGCGGTTTTAAGACCGAAAAATGAGCATTTTGGGCGACATAATGATTAAAAATTAATATTATGGCTCGTCATAGTTTGGTCCGAACCACCAGACTGCCGCTGACCCGCGGGCCCGATGTTGTATAAAGCGGATATTGGTGTTTTATATGCAGAAAATAAAACAGGTAACATGGTAAAAAAGGTTTCAGGCTTTGTTTTAGGACTTTTTATTATGGCCTTCGGGGTTGCCTTATCAGTCAGGGCAGACCTTGGAGTATCACCAATCTCGTGTGCTCCTTATGTATACAGTCTAATGTTGTCACTTACGCTGGGAGAACTGACAATTCTTCTGAATGCCCTTCTGATCGTTATGCAAGTTATCATACTGCGCAGAAAATATCGTCTGGTGCAGATGCTTCAGATACCTGCCGTAGTTATTTTCGGTTATTTCATAGACCTTGCAACAAATATGCTTTCCGGCCTCAATGTCTCCTCTTATGTGTGGCAGGTATTCTGGTGCCTGATCAGTTGTGCAGTTCTGGCATTAGGAGTGTTTATCATAATAAAAGCAAACCTCACCTACCTTCCCGGTGAGGGCCTGGCAGTGGCCATTGCCGACACTTTTCAAAAAGAGTTCGGCAAAGTTAAAATCGGGATTGACAGTTCAATGGTTATTATCGGAACAGCGAGTTCTTTTATTTTTATATACCGGTTACAGGGAATACGTGAGGGAACTATTATTTCAGCCCTAACAGTCGGTTATCTTGTTAGATTCTTCAGTACCATACTGCCTGCTACAGGTATTTGGCTGCAAAGATTCCTGTCACCGGAAAACTGTTCCGAAAAACAGATAAAAACCACTAAAATAACATAAGATATCGGGGTATGGGGGCGGGGTGGGTTCCGGCCACGACAAATCAATGAAATGATTCAACAATGTTATTAAATTTAGTCTTAATAATGCCCTATATTGCAATCTTTGATGCCAAAAAGGGCGTTATAGGTTGCGGGTAAGGGCAAGATGAAAACGACATTTTCTTCCGGGATGCTTCTGGTATATCACCCACAGGTGCCATAAACGAGAAATTTTACCCGGTTAAATTTGAAAATTATTTGACCGGGGCCTCCTCAAATTTTCGAAAGATCGCCGTCATCATCTGCAATGGTTGTATCAGGCCAGGAAGCGATATGGATCAAGGACTTCACCGCGCCAGCCATGGCCTTTTTCTATCTGATAACCTCGATTCTAACCGGCTACATGCTTTACCTTCACATCGCCGGACCGAGGAGCGGACACGCCTTCGGCAACTCGGTCGATTAATAGATTCTGTCCTCGAGGAAAGGAGTTAATCATGGGCAGCCGTCTTTTGCTAGTGGGCGGGGGCCACGCCCATATGATGGCCCTGGAAAATATTCATGCGTTTATTGAAAAAGGCCACGAGGTCACGGTCATCGGACCCTCAGACTATCATTATTATTCGGGCATGGGGCCGGGCATGCTGGGCGGGTTTTACACCCCGAAGGATATCCGTTTCGCCACCCGGCTTAAGGTGGAAAAACAGGGAGGAAAATTTATCCTGGGCAAGGCGGTCCGGGTAGACCCGGGGAAAAAAGTCGTCTACATGGAATCGGGCGAAGCGGTTCCCTATGATGTGGTTTCCTTTAATGCCGGAAGCCAGGTCCCCAAACCGGAAATGGAAGGGGACCCGGAAAACATCTATACGGTTAAGCCCATAGAAAGACTTCAGGAAGCCCGAGACCGCATTGACGCACTCCTGTCGGAAAAGCCCCTTCGCATTGGAATCGTGGGCGGCGGTCCCTCGTCCATTGAGATCGCGGGGAATGTCTGGAGACTCAGTAAAAATTCAGGGAAGAATTCCGCCGAGATCATCGTCTTTGCGGGCAGTTCCCTCATGGCCCGCTTTTCAGAAGGGATTCGAAAAAGGGCACGCAAGTCCCTTTTAAAGAGGGGGATCAGGATTCTGGAAAGAAGCCGCGTCAAACGGATCAAGGGTGGCGGCGTGGTTCTCGATGACGGAGAAGCCTATGCGCTCGATTTCATTTTTCTCGGCCTCGGTGTCACACCCAACCCCATCTTCAAGTTCTCCGGCCTGCCTACAGGACCGGACGGCGGCCTGCGGGTGAACAAATACCTTCAGTGCACTGAATATCCGGAGATATTTGGCGGAGGAGACTGCATCTATTTCCAAGATCAGCCCCTGAACAGGGTTGGGGTCTATGCCGTGCGCCAGAACCCGGTGCTGGTACAAAATCTTACGTCGCAGCTTGAAGGCGGTGTTCTTCAACCCTTTGATCCGGGAGGCGATTACCTCCTGATCTTCAACATGGGCGACGGCACGGGTATTTTCAAAAAAAAATCGGTCACGTTCGGCGGCAGGTTCGCCTTCATGATCAAAGATTATATAGACAGGAGATTCATGCGAAAATTTCAGCGTTAAACGACCTCTTCAAGGCCCAAAACGTGAATGTCATTGATTGGAGAACATTATTGATATGTAGGGTCGGGGTCGCCCCGGCCTCCACCGCGTGTTTTTTGCATGATACGCTTTGAGTATTAATGTAATGGCTTGGTCTGACCCGCCATTCGCTGCAACAAGGCCCCTGACCTTTAACTCCGACGCAACCTCCAACACTTATGGATATTTCCTCTCCTCTTGAAATCAAAAGGGATGGTATGCGCTGACAAGTCTTCGATGTGAAAACCTGAAAATAATGTCTTGTCCATTTTGAATTTCCTGAAATTTGTAGAAAAGATCATTTCTCCCTTTGGAGCAAGCCGGTTCAAGGCACTCTTAATAAGCGGGCCGTAATCCCGCTGCACGGAAAAAGGCCGGTCCAACTTTTTCGAATTGGAAAAGGTGGGGGGATCCAGGAAGATCAGGTCGTATGTGTTCTTCTCTTTTTCGAGCCACTCCATGCAATCGGCGGCGATGAATCGGTGTTTGTTCATCGAAAAACCATTCAAGGCCAGGTTTCTCCTGGCCCAATCCAGATAATGGCCGGACAGGTCCACATTCGTGGTGGATTTGGCACCACCCTTTGCTGCATAAACCGAGACGCT
>CAZXWJ010000260.1:0-6169 GCA_964644375.1 uncultured Desulfobacteraceae bacterium
TTGAAAAAATCCTCAGAAGTGCCCTTGAAGAGGAAGGGAGGATATCATCATGAAAGATCCGGTCACAAAAAAGAAGGCATTGAAGGAAAGCCTTCGCAGGGCCTTCTTTGAAAAGGAAAACCTCGATGTGGGCGATCGATGGCGTCTGGAGACCATGTCGCGGATTCGAGCCATGGGACCCCTGAAGAAAAGTGCGGATTTCTGGATGGGATTGGAACAGCTCGCCTGGCGTCTGTCCCCGATCACTTGTGCTTTGATCCTTGTTTGCAGCCTGATTTTTTATGGTTCGGACGCCTTTCATGACTATGAAGTTCTGAGTGTGTTTACAAATGATCCTGAAGAGTTGAGTCTTTTCCAACTTTTCGGCTTTGGGGCTTAATCATGAAAAAATGGAAATTGTTTGTAGGTCTGATACTTGTTTTTTTATTGGGGGTCGCGGCCGGGTCCCTGGGGGACCGGTTTCTTCACAAGCAGGGTCTTGAACGCATGAGGAAGGACCCTGCGACCAGGAAGGCCTTCTTTTTGAAAAAGCTATCGAAAAATCTGAAGCTGACAGAAGAGCAGAAACGGGTGTTTGAACCGATTCTGGATCATATAGAGAAGAGGCGTCGAGAGCACCGTATGCGGGAGCGGTCGCAGATGAAAGAGACCTTAAACGATGGCTTTTTACAAATGAGAGGGCATTTGGCACCGGAGCAGCAAAAAAAACTGGACGAACTGCAAAACAAAGCCCGTCGTTTCATGAAACGCCATCCCTCACCCCCTCCTCCCCCGGAATTCCATCCTGATTGATGCAGAAAGAGGTTAGAAAATTTCCAAGGCCTGGATTGCAGTATAACATGCCGTTAATGCTTCCAAAAAGTACTTGGATGCCGCCGATCAGGAGACCGGGGATTCTGTCCGCTCGGTAGGTATGTTTTTTCCATTTACATGTGTACAATGTTGCCAACTGGTGGAAATTCATTTCACAGTAAAAGGGTGTTTTTTTCTGCACTCTTTGCCCTTCTGTTTTTCGTTTCGTACTAACTATCAGAAAATATAGGTTATTGTATTTAAAAAAAGATCATGCTTCCCCGGCACGTTTCTTGATATATCTTTTGATTATCCAAAATACTCAGAATCTCTATCCTGGAATAAGCCGGGTAAATATTTTTTTGAGACAATTTTTTCGAACGGACACCCTGGAGGTCGTAAGATGAGGAGAATAGTCCCTTTTTTGTGCGCCGCTTTTATTATCGGCTGGGCGACAATAGCATTCGGGGCAACCATTGAAGATTTGTATGGCGATAAAGATGGCTTTGACCGTTTTTTGTTAAACGATGGATCTGTTGATTTCAATGATAATTTTTTCTTGAATAATCCCCGCGATGAAGGTAAGACGGATTTCCCCACGGGCAGGAGTGACCTTCCTCTGAAATGGACGCACACTTATGATTGTTCCAGAGTCGGAACAATTACAAGTGTAACCTTGGAGATCTTTGCGGCCGGGCAGGGTGAGAATCTCAAGGTCTATATCGATGATCAGTATGCAGGTACTTTGACGAAAAGCGAGACCTGGGTCACAGGGAAGACTGTAAACTATGCCAAGCGGGATATCATAGAACTCAGCCCATCACTTTTCTATCTCTTGGATGGAGAACTGCAAATCAGAATAGGCGATCCTCTTGGCGATAATGACAAGGCGGATAATTTTGCGCTGGATTACGGTGTTCTAACGATCACCTCCGAACCCATAAACACCCCCGTTCCTCCCAGTATCGTCCTTTTGGGCTCAGGTCTCATCGGACTTATCACACTAGGCAGAAAGCGATCTCAATCCCCAATCCATTGACTAAAATCAGGGGCGATATCAGGATTCCAGATAACAGGCGGTTCTGGGCCTGAGCTCCAGTCGGTATTCACGGTGCAGTTTCAGAACGGGCTTGATCTCCGCCAGGACGTCATCCTTTGACACCGTGGGTTTCACTTTATCGAACTGCCCGGATTGCATTTGTCTCAGTAAATCCACGGCAGCAGGACTCATGGAAGGCACAAGCTTTGAGGGGCTTTCGCAGTTCAAACAGGCGATGCCACCCCTTTCCCTCTTGAAAACCGCACTTCCCTGGCCGGTATAGGTCCTGCCACAGATAGAGCACTTGTCCAAATCTATTTTGTAACCGCCGAGCGCCATGGCCCTGGCCTCAAAGAGAATATGGGTCATTTGCCTGTTCGATCCTTCATCGAGGTTTCGAAGGGATTTCCTGAGCAGGAGGAACATGGCTTCATCCGCAACCCCATAAGGAAAAAGGACTTCCGTCAGTTCAATCATATAGCTTGCCCGGGTCAGGGTCGAGAAATCGCATCGCAGGCCGGGGTAAGCGTCCACGAGCTTGCCTGAATTGATAAAGCAAAGGTCTGCGCCTGATTTTTTTAGTCGATATTCGAGGTTCACAAGGGAAAAAAGATCCAGACAATTCACAAATCTTTTCCGGCTTTTGCGAGCACCCTTGGCCACGCCCTTTTGTTGACCTTTATCGGGGGTAAAAAAAGTCACGAGGAGGTCCGATTCTCCGAACTCCTTGATTCGCATAATAATCACTTGAGATAAGTGAGTCGTCATCGGTGTCTAAAGTAGGTTTACCCTCCTAAGTGATTTCATGGATAATATACCCTCATGACCCTATTTCTGAAAGGTCGAGTAACCGTTTTGTTTAATTGAGATTAACCTCACCGTGGTAATTTCGGCTTTCCCGTCACACCATTTTTTCGGGTTCCCCTGACGTCCACCTTAACCTTTCCCATTCTCCTACCACAGTTGGACATCATAAAAAAAGCCCTATCTATCAGATAGGGCAGGGGTGTCGAAAATTTGTAAAATGATCGTAATATAATCCGTATTTTATGAGATCCAGGTATGAAAAACTAAAATAAAAAGTTGTTCCGCATTTCTCATCGAAAGTCTCCTTACCATGGAGGACCACGGAAAGGGGCCGCAGTCATTCCGGATTAAGGGACCGTCGCCTCAAAGGGAACGACCTTGACCATGTCGCCTGCCATAAAAGTGAAAGAGCTTTGATTAAAGGAAACAGGAACAGTGAGGTCAGGAACACCCGCCCACCATCTTTCAAGCGCCTGCCAGGGGCTCCAACCCTTATCCTTCAGCGTAACGGCATTGGCTAAGAGCAATCCTACCAGGGCCGATCGAACCGTGATCAAGGTGGTCAATCTGACTTGATCCGTCTTGCCCGCCGGTATCCAGTAAGAATCGTTATTGTTGGCGGTGATCATGTCGAAATCTTTATCAAAGGCCACGGTGTAAGTAATGCCTTCCAGTTTGATAGGGTAGGCATTGGGATTCTCAATATCGAAAAGGAAGCTCATGGGTAAAAAGGCGCCGCGATCCCCGGCTTTTCCTTTTGTAGGCTTGACCTTTTTTGAAAAATACCAGTATTCATCATATTGGGGCACCTCAAAGGATACCAGGGAGATCACCGGGGCCTTGAAATTGGATTCTGTGGATTTTACCTCCGTACCTGCGCATGAAGCCAGTACGATTCCCAAAGCGAAAATAAAGGCCATCGACAATGCCTGTCTTTTATTCATTTTTCAACCTCCCTTAAAAAGCGTGACCGTTTGCAGCATCACGGAATGTCTTGTTTAACTAAGCCACCTCTTTCTGCGCTTGTAGTGCTTCACCTCCCGAAAACTCTTCTTGCCGCCCTTGTCGGTGAGTCCCAGATAGAAGTCCTTGATGTCCTCGTTCTGGCTCAGGTTTTCAGCGGAGTCATCCATAACGATACGTCCCGTTTCCATGACATAGGCATAGGGCGCCACATTCAAGGCCAGTTTGGCATTTTGCTCCACCAACAGAATAGAGATGTGTTGCTCTTGATTGAGCTGCATGATAATCCTGAATATTTCGTGAATCAGTTTCGGCGCCAGTCCCATGGACGGCTCGTCCAGTAAGACCAGCTTCGGTTCAGTCATGAGTGCCCTGCCCACCACGGTCATCTGCTGTTCGCCTCCACTGACGAATCCGGCGGTTTCGTTGCGCTTTTCACGAAGTCTCGGGAAATAGTGGTAAACCAGCTCCAGCCCTTCTTTGACCGAACCGGTTTTCCTCAAATGAGCACCCACTTTGAGGTTTTCCTCCACCGTGAGGTGCTCAAAGACCCTTCGGCCTTCGATCACTTGGACGATACCCAATCGTGATATATTGGCCGCCCTGTCATGATGGATTGGTCGGCCTTCATAGACGATGGCGCCGTCGGTGACCTCACCGTCTTCCGTTTTCAGGAGACCGGATATGGCCTTGAGCGTGGTGCTTTTCCCTGCACCGTTTGCACCCAGAAGCGCCACGACACCTCCCTTGGGCACCTCAATGGAAACCCCTTTGAGTACCAGGATCACCTCATGGTACTTCACCTCTATGTTGTTGATCTTCAGGATTGCTTCTGCAGCTTCCAAAAGACTTTCCTCCAAGGGTGATGATTATTGCGCGGGACCATGACTCAAATGGTCGCTACCATCCAAGCCACTCATTTTCCCACTTGTCCGGCCAGCGCTGCTTAAGGTCGACCCTTTCCACTTCTTGAAATTTGCCGCCCTTCCACTCCTGAACGAGACAGCCGGTTGCGGGCCGATGATCCGTGTCCGTGAATGTAACGGGGGATGCCCCCAGACCGATGTCGAAATTTCGCATAGTCTCAAAACCTTTGACCATAATGCCGTGACCCGACAGGTCTCCGGCCTTATCGGCACGTTTCAGGGCCTCCCAGGTGATCAGGGCGTCGCCCCAGGCCTGGACGGTTCGATTAAGTCTCTTTGACGCTTTTATCCCGGGATTGTATTTCTTGGCCATGGCCATGACGACATCCATGTTCTTGTATGGTTGACCGAAAAAGGCGTGGGGAGTGGCTCCCATCACGCCCTCCGCGGCCTCTCCGGCAAGGCGTGGCAGGTTTTCATCAAAGCCCCAGTTATCGATGATATGGGCGGCTTTCAGCCCAAGGGCGTAGGCGTCGCGGATGGTAGCCGAAACCGACATGGTGGTATTGCCGTGCCAGATGAGATCGGGTTTGAATTTTTGAAGGGCCATGATCTGGCTCTTGGTGTCCAGGGCAAAGAGGGACACGTCCTGGTCCGATCCGATCTCAAATCCAAGCAATGTGGCCTGGTCTTTAATCGCCTTGATAGGGGCACTGGAGTATGGCGAAGCGAACATATAGCAGCAGGCGAATCTGGGCTTTCTCTTACCGTAATCGGGATGGTTGGGCCATTTTTTGTCAAACCAGGCAGTGATACAGGCCCTCGCATTCGTGGAATAATCCGACGAGAAGAAGACATTATACCGGGTTTTTGCAGGATTCGTCAGGTGGGCGGAATAAGATGCAGATACGTAGGGAAGTTTGTCTTTATTCACCGTGGGTGAGAGGGCCTCGGTATCACCGGTTCCCCAACCCATAATCACCTTTGAACCCAGTCTCTTCAAGAGTTTGTACTTTGTGATGGCCTCCGGGATTCGGTATCCGTAATCAAACCAGGTATATTTTATCTTTTTCCCGTTGACGCCTCCTTGCTCATTGATGTATTTAAAGGCCTCCCCCATGCCGATGGCGTAGTCCTTTCCCACATCAGAGGTGGCACCCGTCGTATCCATGATGCCGCCTACTTTAATTTCCTTGGCCGTCGCGCCGTTGCAAAACCCAAAAAGAAAGAAAACCGCCAGGATTGGGACCAATAGCCTTATAAATATTTTGTTCTCCATATGTCTTCCTCCTTCCACTTAAAACGGTTTATGACCTTTTTAAACGCCTCTTTTCCAACCCGATGCACAGGGTGAATAATCCCTTCACCTCCTTTCTCGTATTTTTCTCTTTCTGATCACTCAATAGGAGAAGGGCCACAGATTGAAGTAGTTCTTGACCTGCCACCACCGATAGGCAAGCCCATTCGGCTCATAAATCAGAAAGGCGCAGATGGCCAGTCCGAAGGCCATGTCTTTGATATAGGCAAAATCAATGAGAAGTTTGGGATAGTATTCTGAAAGGGGGATGACCGCAAGCTGAAGGAATTCCATGATCACAACCATAAAGAGAGAACCGAAGATGGCCCCATGAATGGATCCGACCCCCCCGATCAGAATGACACCGACCAGCCAAAGGGACCAGAACCAGGGAAAATGCTCGGG
>CAZXWJ010000261.1:0-6120 GCA_964644375.1 uncultured Desulfobacteraceae bacterium
AGTTAGGGGCGTAAAACTCCTACGAGGGTTCGAATCCCTCTCTCTCCGCCATTTTTCACTGATTTTATGCCGGTATTTTTCCGTCGCCGGTCCGCTTCTTTTCCCGGTTACTCTCCCACCGCCTTACGGAGGAAGGCCCCTCTCCAGGCGGGGGACCCGCCCAGAACTTCCATAACCCTGGGTTCCTCCCCGGTACCCTACAAAATACATACTTGGGGTGAACCCTCGTATCCCTTGGTCAAGTCGGGTTCTGCCTTTCCTTTCTGTTTTGATCTTGTATGATTTAATTAAGTCTGTTATGAAATATCTTATTTGATATATTTAAATCTATTTTTTTGTCTTTATTTGTCATGGGTAGTCAGTCTTGAACTGCTTTACCCGCATGCCTGGGCATGCGACCCAAATGCCTTTTATGCCCAAGTCGGTCGCTTGCCGACTGAAATGCCGCGTAAAAAGAGAAAGAATATGGGGTCCGGGTTTAAAGTGGCCCTGAGGCCGCAGAAACTGAAAGGGATTCATTCCGGGGGCCTCGTCAAAGAGTTGGATTTACAAGAGATTCTTTGTCTGCTAAAGGGCCGAAGGGACATCGAAGCCGTTTTCACGCTCACGCACACGATCGAAACGGGAACAAGGCGCAGATACGCCGGCCTTCTCGCGCTGATTAAGGATTATCTACCGGTTCAAGTTCGTAATGGCCTATCGGGAATGGCCGCTGACGGATGGCCGTAAAGGCAGGTTTCGGGAATGCTCTTGGATGGAATCCGGGTATTGCTTCAAAAAAAGCGAGCACCTTTAAATTTGATTTTAATCAAGCCGCACTCGTGTAATTACGGGTGTGGCTTGTTGTTTTTGGGGGTAGGGTAGGGGCAGAGGCTGCCTTTTCATTCCATTGGAAAACTTGAATTTGGGTAAAGCTACGATTAATGCAAGAAATGTTGAGCGTGGAGAGACCAGCTTTCGTGTCTCCGAAGATAAACTATAAGGCTAATTATTAGGCCTTTACGCTGATCCATATAAACCACCATAATAAAAAATAAAAAGGGCGCAAGTATCTGATTGATATAGATGTACCGTTTAAACGTTCGGCGAAATGAAGGAGTTTTATACAGACAGAAAACCAGGGTTTCGCGTGTTATGCGGATCGACCATACCATTGAATAAAAGTCGATATAGTGATGCCGGGTTATCGAGAACGAAGATTGTGGCAAAAAAAGCATCGCGCAAGTTTGGATTTGTGGCCGATAATGAAAAAAAAGATGACAAAGAGATCTCTTAGAGCTATATTAAATTCACAATTAATTCGAATAACACCCGCCACGCCTCTTGGGGTTTCGAACCTGAATGCGCACCCTGGCGGGTTACTTATTTTTAGGGGGGTGCATGAAATATACAAAACCCCCACTTAGCATCAATGAACAAATTAATCTACTGACCCAACGTGGAATGGTGATACCTGACCCACAAAGAGCCGCCCGTTATCTTTCCCATATTAGTTATTTCCGTCTCCGAGGCTACTGGATTCCCTTTGAAAAGAGGGACAACGGGAAGGATCATCATTTCAAAGACGGAACCACTTTTGACAATGTCCTCAACCTTTATATATTTGACCGAAAATTCAGGCTTCTTATGCTTGAAGCCATTGAACGGGTGGAAATATCCTTTCGAGCGCATTTTGCTAATGAGCTGGGCGTGACTTACGGGAGCCATTTTTTCCTTGACGATAAATACATATACAATACTGACCTGCACAAAAAACTCATAGTATCCCTTCAGTCGGAAATAACTCGGAGCACTGAGCTTTTTATTGAGCATTATCGTAAAACTTATGACAACCCTGTCCTGCCACCGATCTGGTCGACCGCCGAGGTCATGTCATTTGGTCAGCTTTCACTTTGGTTTAAAAATCTGAAAACTCGCCGCGACCGAAATAGGGTGGCCAAAGCTTACGATATAGATGAGAGTATTTTACGATCATTCATGCATCATCTGACCTTTATTCGCAATATTACAGCCCATCATGGGCGGCTTTGGAATCGCCGGATGACGATCACCATGAAACTACCGAAAAACCCTCAGGCCCTATCCGAAATGTTCAACCCGAAAGAGACCCGCCATATCGGAAACACTGTGATAATGCTAGGGTATTTTCTCAAATTGATCAGTCCGGGGACTAGCTGGCCTCAGAGAATTCAACGGCTTATCATTCAATCTCCAGGTATCCGGCCTACTGCCATGGGATTTCCTGAGGCTTGGAAAGATCAGCCCTTGTGGAGCAGTAACAGCTAACGCAATTATTCCGGCAACTTTTTATACAGAAAGGGACAGTCTGTGTATGCAGTTTTATCCAGACTGTATAAGCATGGTTATCGGAAACAGGAAAAAATGATAAACGATTCATTTCTTAAAAGGATTAAATCGAAAGCACGCTCGAACCAACTGTGTATCGCCATTGGGAGTCGGTTTTCTGGAGAGCTTAGCCTTCCAAGAATCGCACTTGAAATTCAGACTGAATTTGAAGTCGATTTTTCAGTCACGCATGAACTCGAATGGTTCGCAAAATGGAACGAATTCATCGATACAGCTGAGAAGAAAGCAAAGAGAGCTGAACTCATTGAATTCGTACGTGATAAAGTTGCAACAGCTTCGGTCGAAGAGATTCATCGGAAACCGGCAACAATACCGATTTTAAATTTTATCGATATTTCTTTGGATAGGCGGTTTATAGTTTTTCTAAGAGAGGGCGGTAAGAGTCCCATTTGTTATGAGTTTTCTGGTAGCATGATCGGATCTTGGCGACAAAGCAATCCAGAAAGTCCTAATGTTTTCTCTGCATTCATAAATCTAAATTATTCTTCTCCCTGGCATGGCCTTCATTAGCAGATTACTATCCATCCTCAGGATCGAATACAAATAGAAAACATGATGGAAATGGTCAGACAGAAAGATTTATTATTACTAGGCATGACCCCGCATGAATCTGAACATATCCTTCATCTAGGGTACCTCCGCCAAGCTGCTGACAAAGTGGTGAATACGGCGGACCCAAACAGTAATCACCAATATTGGACGAAAAGAGGTGTTTACATCGCCGATATTCGTACCGAAGAAGTTATCAATGAGTTGATACCATATGATCTCAAATCATACACATTTTTTGACGTCCCCTTCACGAATAGAATGCTGATTGATATTGCGAAAGAAAAGCAATATGACGCATTCATTAGTTGTTTTTCTGGGGATCAAGATTTTGCGCGGAAAATCTCTGGAAATTTAGAGAACAGAGGAATACATGTATGGAAGGATGATGGCGAGATAGACATTGGCGATTCGATTTCGGATAAAATCCAAGAGGGCCTCAAGACTTGTTACACATTCATTATTGTTCTTTCACCTGAGGCGCTAAGTAGGCCTTGGGTAAAGGAGGAATTGAGGGTGGCTTACAATCTCCGACTCGCTGAAGAACTCAAGATATTACCGGTTGTATACAAGGAATGTGACTTGCCAGTGTTTTTAACCGACTATCGATTTGCTGATTTTCGAGAGACTAAAAACTACGCTGAACACATAGAAATCCTTGCACGATCTGCAAATAATCCGGCATTGCGCGCTAGAAAGAAAAAGTGAGACGATAACAATTCGCTTCACGGGAGCGAAAAAAACTGCACCCCGTGAGCAATACGTGCGGCACAAGGAGAATAGACATGGACTTCACTAAATTCGAGGCCTTATCCATTCGCAATCATTCGGAATTGAATGAAAAGTGGGTTCAAAACTGGATTGCTGAGGATCCGTCAATTCTTGGATTTGGCGACATTGTTCTCAAAGACCGTGAACGGATTCAACCGAGGGCAGGCCGACTTGACCTGTTGCTTCAGGACGCCGATTCCAATCGTAGATACGAGGTCGAAATCCAGTTGGGGGCAACCGACGAAAGCCATATCATCCGAACGATAGAATATTGGGACATTGAGCGAAAACGGTATCCTCAGTATGAGCATACGGCTGTCATAGTGGCAGAAGATATCACTAGCCGTTTTTTGAACGTGATCAACTTGTTCAATGGTATGATTCCTCTTGTCGCGATCCAGATGAAGGCACTACGTGCCGGAAATAAAGTTGGCTTAATATTTACAACCGTCGTTGATCAACTCTCGCTTGGTTTTGTAGAAGAGGACGAAGAAGGGCAAGAACCAACCGATAGATCATATTGGGAATCACGCGGCTCAAAAAAAACGGTGAGCATGGCTGACCATCTTCTGGAGATCGCTAAATCTCACGATTCAACTTTAGAATTGAAGTACAACAAGTTTTACATTGGGCTGGCAAAAAACGGCCTTCCACGTAATTTTGTAATATTTCGACCAAAGAAAGGATTCATCCGGTTCGAACCAAGGCTAAAGAATACGACTGAAACACAGGAACGTCTCGAATCGGCTGGCCTCGATGTCATGGATTATGACAGCCGCTGGGGGCGATATCGCATAAGGCTCCAGCCTGGTGATATCGAGAAGAATAAGCAAATTATTGCCGATGTCATTTCAGAGGCATATGGCGCAAGTGGACAGGGATAATGGCCGAACCTGACACTGGACTTGACGCCAAAAGGCACGGCGCAAATCAGTTTTTCGGTCAAGAATAATTATCCGATTCAGGAGTATTTTGAAGGCCGATTTATTCAGGATACCAAGACTATGGGCAATCAGAAAGCTGGTGAATGTTATTTTTTTAATGGAGATTTTAACAGGGAGACAAATATGGCATCAATAACAGATCGAATGATACGAGCAGCAAAACTGGATGTAACGCTCTATGAAGAGGTCGAAGCGGACAAAGGCGCCATGGGACAAGCCATGGGGGTTGTCGTTCTTTCCAGTGTTGCTGCGGGAATCGGAACTGTTGGCACGACGGGGATAAAGGGCCTTGTTCTCGGAACCATAGTTGCCTTGGTAGGATGGTTTATCTGGGCATTTCTGACATACTATATTGGAACCAGATTGCTATCTGAACCACAAACAAAAGCAGACTATGGGGAGTTGCTTCGCACCATCGGATTCTCCAGCTCTCCGGGGGTGCTACGTGTTTTTGGGATCATCCCCATGCTGGGGAATATCCTTAATTTCATTTGCGGCATCTGGATGTTAGTAGCGATGGTCATTGCCGTCAGGCAAGCGCTTGACTATAAAAGTACTTGGCGAGCCGTTGGAGTTTGTCTTATCGGTTGGATTGTTCAGTCTGTCATTTTCGGTGTATTTTTTTGGTTAGCAGGTGGATTTGGAGCTTTACAGGGATAATTCATATTCAAACATTGGATTTGCAGATTCTCCAACAATCCGTAAAATGAGGCTATCACAATAACCTGTGATATCCAATTGTCAATGAGACTGGATTTCATTATAATTATCCGAAGGTTGAATGTTCACAGGTCGGTTTTTTTGAGGATACCGATACAATACTTCTTTGATACGAAAACAGGATCTTTGAAATAGCCGGACCAAAACTGCGGCGCTCAGCCCGGCCATTAGTTGCATCACCCGTGCAGATTGTCGATCCACCGCATTGCCTCTACATCGCTTATTTTCTCCAAATACCTTTGAGTGGTAGACAAGTTCGAATGCCGTAACAGAATTTTCGAAACGATTTCAAGTGGCGTCCCGGATCGACTGGCATATGTGGCTGCGTGTCTGCGTAAATCATGGGGTTTAAGATGAATCCCGACCAAGTCACCGGCCTTCTTAACAACGATTCTGGCGGCAGCGTAGGTTATCGGGAAAATACTGGTATCGGGTTTGATTTGGTTTTCACGAATGTATCTCTTAAGTCGGTCTGCAACTTTCTCCGGCAGGAAAGCCACCTCGGCCTCCCTGCCGCTCTTAGGGTCGCGGATAATGGCCCTGCGGTCGTCAATATCTATGGGTGATGGATGACAGCTCTACGTCACCGAAATGGCTTTTGAAATTTTCAAGGATGAATTCATGGTTTCGCAACGTATTTTTTTTGACGTTCATCCTCTGGTAATTGAAAAAGTGTGTGACGCACTGGGAAATCTTTTCTAAAAATGCAAGTAATGTTAAGCCTGCGACCTTCTAGTTTTCGTTGCTCGGCCGATAAACTTAGCGGTTT
>CAZXWJ010000262.1:0-6115 GCA_964644375.1 uncultured Desulfobacteraceae bacterium
CGAAATCCAGTCCGATCTTGGGCCGTACCTGAACCTGTCGAAGCCCGTCCTGGGTGATTTCTACGGGGTCCTCGGCGGTCCATATCTTTGTCTCCGGTTTGTTGATATGGTGAAGGGCCGCATGAAGCGTGGTCGTCTTGCCGCTGCCCGTTGGACCGACGACCAGGAAGATACCGTAGGGCTTGGTGATCATGTCGATGAGGGTAGCGTAATTCCGTTCGCTCATTTCCATTTCTTCCAGGGTGATGGGCTCTCCGGAGGCCAGTATACGCAGGACGGTATCCTCGTTTCCGCCCGCGGTCGGAATGGTGACCATTCTCAGTTCGATATCCAGCGGGCCGTATTTTTTGAACAGGATCTTACCGTCCTGGGGCAGGCGCCTTTCCGCGATGTCCAGTTGAGACATAATTTTCAGTCTCGAGACAATGGCCTTCTTGAAGTTGTAGGGAATCGTCTGGTACACCTGACAGGCCCCGTCTATTCGGAACCTGATAACAGCGTTGGCCCTTCCCTGCCGAGGTTCGATGTGAATATCGGAGGCATTTCTGTGATAGGCGTCGATGATCATCTTGTTGACGAGCTGAACAATGGCCCCGTCCTCTTCGGTCACCCTCTCGATCTCATCTTCATCTTCGCCTTCACAAGGATTGTACTGCCCCAAAAGATCTTCAATACTGTTTGCACCCCCCACGAGCGATGACCTCTTGACGTCAAAGAAAAGATCGATCATTTTATAGACATCGTCTCGAAGGGAAACACGAAATTCAAGATTTTTACCGGGCATCAACCTTTGAATCGTGTCCCTGGCAGGAAGATATTCAGGGTTTTCCATGGTGACAATGATCTTGTCACCCGCCTGGGAAAGAGGTACAAAGACATTTTTTTGCAGGAATCCCGGCTTGAGGCCCTTGAGGAGTTGCCCTGGAATAACCATCTTTTCGTCATATTGGACAAACGTCGTCTTGAAATAGGCGGTAAGAGACCTGCCGATATCCTCCTTTGAGACATGAAAGTCATTCATGAGGACGACTTCTATGGGTTTATCGGCCTTTCGTGCCGCCGCCATGGCCTGCTCCAGGTCCTTGGAACTAAGGATATTGAGCCTGATGAGTTCATCGTATTTTGAGGGTTTTCGCTTTTGAACCAACTTCTGATTCTTGAAAAAGGCAATGCCGAGGACCTTGGCGATTTCTGCTGCGGATCTCTCATCCTCTGAGGTGAAACGTTTGCCTTTCTTTTTGTTGATGAGCTGGATCACACCGAGGAGATATCTCCCGTATGAGATAGGGACGGCCAGAACCTGTGTTGTTTTATATCCCGTTTTCAGGTCGTAGTTCCGGTTGAAACTGAGCCCGGGATTCAAGGCTCGGAGTTCATGATCATGATAGGCGTTGGGCACATTGATCACCCTTCCGGTAGCGGCGCAGCAACCCCCAATGCTTTCATTGTCAATGGGAACACGAATCTCGTTGATTTCGTTTCCGGTTTTAAACCGTGAGACGATCTGTTTTCTGATGCCGTCAACCACATAGACAGTTAACCGATCGGCATCAAAGAGACTCAGGATTTCGTCCTGCAGGTGGACAAGAATATCATTGGTGTCACCGGCCGAATGGATTCTATGGGTGATGGCATTGAGTCTCTTCTGGAACCGAAGTTCTTCTTTAAGAGATTCTTCCCTTGGACTGAGAGTCGTTTTGGAGGGAACAGACACAACCATGATTCGAACTTTTTCCTCCTTGTGTTCTTGCAAAGAGTTCATTCCTATTCTTGCACAAACACCAAGTATGTCATACTACTGCTTTTAAAATATTTTTCAACTTATTTATTTACCGAAGACTTTAGAGGAAAGATAAAATACAATGAAAATCATAGACAGCCATGCACATCTTGATATGTCGAAATTTGAAAACGATCGAGGGGAAGTTTTGGAAAGGGCGCTTAGAGAGGGAATCTCTCATATTATCACCGTGGGAATTGATCTCCAATCTTCTTTTTCGGCCCTGGATTTAGCTCAAGAATACGACTTCATTTTTGCAGCGATTGGGTACCATCCTCATAACGCCGATAAAATCGGAAAAAGAGAAGAAAAAGAATTGCTCCGACTCGCCTCAAAAGAAAAGGTCGTGGCCTGGGGAGAAATCGGGCTGGATTTTTTTCATCGTCACTCTCCTCCCGAGAAACAGATTGAAGTATTTAAAAGACAGATCGATCTGGCTATGGATGTCGGCCTGCCAATCGTCATACATGACCGGGATGCCCACAAAGAGGTCCTCGATATTCTGAGAACCGGGAACAGTGATATCTACAGGGGAGTCATTCACTGTTTCTCCGGCAACTATGATCTGGCTATGACCTTTATCGAAATGGGCTTTCACCTCTCGATTCCCGGAACGGTCACCTATAAGAATGCCCGTCAGGTCAAGGACGTTGCGGCAAGAATACCCCTCGATCGCATGCTCGTAGAGACCGACGCGCCTTTTCTGGCGCCGGTCCCCCTCAGGGGCGAGCGCAATGAGTCCGCCTTTGTGGTCCATACGGTGAAAGAGATTGCTCGCCTTAGGGGAATTGACGCCAAAGAAGTGGCCCGTCAAACTTTCAAAAACACCATAGGCCTTTTTAAACTTCCGGTCGAACCATGAATTTCAAAACGATCAGTCCGGCATATCCGCTTGTATTGGCATCTTCATCCCCCAGGAGAAAAAGTCTTCTCAGGCAGATGAAGTTTCCCTTACGTATTCTCACCAGCGACTTTGACGAGAACCAAGTGAGCACTCAAAATCCCGAAGACACAGCCTGTCTTCTCGCTAAAAAAAAGGCCATGACGGTCGCTGATCAGGCCGCCGGCCATTGGATTCTGGGTGCGGACACCATGGTGGTTCTTGGCAAGAACATTCTAGGGAAACCTGCGGACCGCAAAGAGGCGAGATCCATGCTTTCAAGCCTGGGAGGCAAGGAACACCGGGTCATTACCGGGTTCTGCATCCTGAGCCCCACATCCCGCGTGGCCCACATGGAGGCAGTGACGACGCTTGTACGCATGAAGCACCTGAACCCGCAGGAGATCGAGGCATATCTCGACACTAAGGAACCCTTCGGGAAAGCCGGAAGTTACGCTATTCAGGGCATAGGGGGCTTTCTGGTAGAATCCATCTCCGGTTCCTATACCAATGTCGTCGGTCTACCCGTCTGTGCCCTGATTACATGCCTTATGGCTGTCGGGGCTCTGGAGGCTTTTCCCTTCCCGCCGTCCGAACAGGAACATTAACAACGGACAATCCCTGGATCTTACATGAACCGGATCATGCCTTTTTTTGTTTGAAAAACCTGTCCCTCAGGGGGCAAAGATCCCGTGTTTAGCGAGATTGGAGTATTGGAAAAATGACCGGCAGCCGTGAGGGTTCAAATTACTTTCAGCGATTATCCACTCCGGTGTCAAAACAAAGCCGGACACGCTGAACCCGGATTCTTCACTTCCCGCTCCCCCTTTGGCGGGCGACTTCGGAAAGCACGATACCACAGGCCACCGATACGTTTAGAGAGTTCACATGTCCTGAACCCGGGATACTGACCAGCGCGTGGCATCTTTCTCTTGCGGACCGGGTCAGTCCACGATCCTCCCGCCCCAGAACCAGGGCAAGATCCCGGTTCCAGTCAAACCGATAAATGGACTCGGTTTCTTCTCCGGCAGTCCCTATAATCCAAAAGCCTCTTTTGTTCAATTCATCAAGGGCCCTTCCGAGGTTTACCACTTGAGCCACGGGCAAATGCACATAGGCCCCGACAGATCTTTTCAGCACCGCTCCCGTAACCTTTGCCGACCGATCCCTGGGCAGGACAAGACCCTGTGCCCCGAAAAAGGCGGCCGTCCGAATAAGGGCACCCAGATTACCCTCATCCGTGATATGGTCTGCAATAATGAGGAGATTATAACCCGGGGTTTTCGACGCCCCGGCAATAATGCCGTCCAGATCCGAATACTCGAACCTTTCCGCGATGGCGACAATACCCTGATGTGCCGTTCCGGGAATGAGACGATCAAGTTCCGCCCGATCTTTATAATGCACCGGGATTCCCTTTTCCGCCATGATTCCCAGAATTTCCCGCGCCCTTTCACTCCCCTTCCCCTTGACGATCCAAAGCGCCTGGATTCCGGGTCGGCCGACTTTTAGGGCCGTCATCACCCCATGGAATCCGGGGATCACATGCTCGGTTTTATGGTTCTTCCTGTCTATTTTTTATTCTCCCTTCAACGGACATCTCAGCAAAGAATCCCGACCAACAGGACCAGGCTATCCATCCATGAAAAACTATCAGTGTTTAACGGTCTTGTAAAGGAGAACATAGCATTGAGGGTCGGCCCCATTGACATCCATCCCGGTGCGGACAAAGACTCATTACCCCTTCCCGCTCATCAAGTCCCTCAGGGATGCAAAAGGGTTCATTGAGTTGAGGAACAGGATTGTTCCCCTTGTGGAAACGGATTCGACTGCACGGAATGGATTTCTATTGCTCTGCCGGGGACCTGTTCTTGAAGACAAGGTGAGGATAGCGAATTAAACACAGAGATATTTTTTCCTGACCTCCTCGTTTTCTCGCAACTCCCCGATGCTTCCATGATAACGAATCATACCGTTATCAATGACATAGCCGCGATTACTGAGATTTAATGCCACTGCGACATTCTGCTCAGCCAACAAAACCGTCAGGCCTTTGTCTTTGAGTTTGGAAATCTGTACGGACAGATCCTTTACGATGATTGGTGCCAGGCCTTCTGTGGGTTCATCCAGGAGCAGGAATTCCGGATTCGTCATCAGCGCCCGTGCAATGGTCAACATCTGCTGTTCTCCACCGCTGAGAAAACCGGCCCTTCGGGTGCTGATACGTTTGAGGGCAGGGAAGATATCATAGACTCTCTCCCTGTTCCACGCGGCGCTCCACTCATGTTTTCTCTCGGATATCTCGAGGTTTTCATCGACCGTAAGGTCGGCGAATACACGTCGATCGTCAGGCACATACCCGATGCCCTTGCGTGCGACGATATAGGCCTGGTTCCCTGCAATGGGCTCACCTTTGAAACGGATCCGCCCTCTCCGCGGCGGAGTCAGGCCCATGATGCTCCGCATGGTGGTGCTTTTTCCGGCGCCGTTTCGTCCCAGCAGACAGACAATCTCACCTTCGGAAACGTGAAGAGAAACCCCGAAGAGAATATGACTCAAACCGTAATAGGTATGGATCTCCTCAACGTCCAGCATCAATCGGCACCTCCCAGATAGGCTTCCTGCACCAGTATATTTTCTCTCACCTCATCGGGCGCACCCTGGATAAGGGTCTCGCCCTGTTGCATGACCATGATTTTTGTCGCAATAGAAAAAACAAGACCCATATCATGTTCGCAAAAAAGAATGGTCAAACCCAGGTCGGAGGAAAGCCTTTTGATGAGTTCTATGGTGATGGAAGTCTCCTCCGGCGACATGCCCGCAGTGGGCTCGTCCAGGATCAGGAGTTCAGGGTAATTACCCAGGGCAACGGCCATCTCCAGGACCTTTTGCTCCCCATGGGAGAGGGTTCCGCTCACCCTGCCGGCCTTGTCAATAAGCCCGACACTATCGAGGATTTCTTTTGTTTCCTCTTTTGCGAGATTTCTGGAAGGCAGAAAGAGATTGAAGGTTCTCCTCCGGTGTGAAAGAACGGCCACCTGGACATTCTCGAAGACCGTCATTCTCTGAAATATATTTACGATTTGAAATGAACGACTGATCCCCTTCCTGCATATTTTGTAGGGAGGAAAGCCCACGATATTCTCATCTTTGAAAATAATTTCGCCCTCATCCGCCCTGATCTGACCGGTGATAAGATTAAAGAGAGTCGTTTTTCCCGCACCATTTGGGCCAATGACGGCAACGATATCCCCGGTTTCGACGACAAGGTGTGCAGCTCTTACGGCAATAAATCCTTCAAAAGACTTACGGAGATTGGCAACATAAAGCATTTACTTCTCCTCCAGCGAAATACTGCTTCCACGAGCCTTGAATTTTTCAAGAAAATAGCCGAGTGCTCCTTCCGGAAGGAAAAAAATCAGGAGCATCAATATGATTCCCAGAATCATGGTCCA
>CAZXWJ010000263.1:0-6104 GCA_964644375.1 uncultured Desulfobacteraceae bacterium
CTCTAGCGAAGCGGGTGGTGAGTCTTCTTTTTCATCTTCCAATGCCTCTCCATCATATCGATAAAGCGATCAAAAAGATAAGAGGCGTCGTGCGGTCCGGGAGAGGCCTCGGGGTGATACTGCACGGAAAACAGCGGCGCCTTTTTATGGACAAGGCCTTCCAGTGTCCCGTCATTGAGATTGATGTGACTCAATTCGATATCGGGGTTCCTCAGGGACTCCATATCCACACAAAAACCATGATTCTGCGATGTAATCTCCACCTTCCCTGTGGCCAGATCCTTGACGGGCTGGTTCCCCCCACGGTGCCCGAATTTGAGTTTAAAAGTCCTGCCCCCCAAGGCCAGGCCGATCAACTGATGCCCCAGGCAGATGCCGAAAATAGGCCTTCGGTCGATCTGATCACGGATGGTTTCAACCGCATAGGTGACGGCCGCAGGGTCCCCCGGGCCATTGCTCAGGAAGAGCCCATGCGGAGCGATGCGCTCGATGGTCTGGGAATCGGCATGGGCGGGCAGCACGAGGATGCTGCAGCCCTTTTTTTCCATGGACCGAAGGATGTTGAATTTCACCCCGAAATCCATAACCGCGACGCGCCACTTGCCGGGTTCATCGGGCCACTGGAAGGCATCCAGCCCCCCCTCGAGAGACACCGCCACCCCATCCCTCCAGAGAAAAGGTTCCCGACAGGTGACCTCCAATGCAAGATCCTGCCCGATCATGTCCGGTGACTGCCTCGCTTTTTCCACAAGAGAACCCGGATCTAAATCCAGGGTGGAAAGGGCCGCCTTCATGGCCCCGGCCTGCCGGATGTGCCGAGTCAGTGCACGGGTATCGATTCCTTCCACGCCGGGGATGTGATTTGACCTGAGGTATTCGGCCAGGCTCTCGCGGGACCGCCAGTTGCTCGGGTATTCCTGGTATTCCTTTACAAGGAGGGCCTTGACCTGGATCCTGCAGGATTCGACGTCCTCTTCATTGACCCCGTAGTTGCCGATCAGGGGATAGGTCATGGTGACCATCTGACCGCAGTAGGAGGGGTCGGTCAGGATCTCCTGGTAACCCGACATGCTCGTATTGAAGACCACTTCACCTACGGTCTCACCATGGCCGGTAAAGGAGCGGCCCCTGAACAGGGTGCCGTCTTCGAGGGCCAATATAGCTGGGGTTTTTTCCATTTTTCTTATTTTTTCTGGTTCTAAAAAAAGATGCATTCGTAAAAAATCGAAAAGTTCCGTTTTCCGTCCTTTCTGCAAAACGACCGGGTTAAAAACCTAATAGCTATTTTCGGAGCACAAATCAAGCTTTCAAGCCTTCTTTGATAAATAATTCCGGACCCCCTGCGCCGCCTTCCGGCCGCCCGCAATGGCCCGCACGACCAGAGATTGCCCCTGGGCCATATCTCCTGCCACAAAAACGCCGGGAATGTTCGTCATATTGTGTTCATCCGCCCTCACGTTCCCCCGCGAATCCCTTTCTATCCCGAGTGCTTCAACAAGACTGTTCTCACCCGGCCCGACGAATCCCATGGCAAGCAGCACCAGGTCCGCTTCGAGTTCGAATTCCGTGCCCGCCTTTTCCTTCGGGGCCTTGAGAGAACCGTCTTCGGCCCTTTCCCATTCTACTTCAACACAACAAAGCCGCTCGATCCGTCCCTTTGCTCCCAGAAAGGCCCGGGCCGTGACGGACCACCGAACCTCCCCGCCCTCCTTGTGCGCGTGTGTCTCCCTCAGCATCAGGGGCCAGAGGGGCCAAGGCGTCGAGGCGTCTCTTTCGGCAGGAGGTCTGGGCAAGATCTCCAGTTGAATGACCCTTTCGGCCCCCTGTCTCAGGGCGGTGCCCAGACAATCCGATCCCGTGTCCCCGCCGCCGATGACCACGACATTCTTGCCCTTGGCCGTAATTTCCTTCGAAGGATCAACGTCCTCACACCCGATTTTCTTGTTCTGCTGAACGAGATACTCCATGGCAAAATGGATGCCCTTCAAGTCCCGCCCCGGAATTTGGAGATCCCGGGGCTCCCTGGCCCCGCATGCCAGGCAGACGGCGTCGAACCGTTCCTTGAGATAGCGGTGGGAAATGTCCACCCCCACGGTGACGTCCATTTCGAACACGACGCCTTCTTCCTCCATCATCCTGATGCGCCGTTCCACGACCCACTTTTCGAGTTTGAAGTCCGGGATCCCGTACCTGAGAAGGCCTCCCGGATGCCTGGCCGCATCAAAGACCGTGACCCGGTATCCAGCCCGGTTCAGGGTATCCGCCACGGCCAGCCCCGCCGGTCCCGCCCCGATCACGGCAACTCGTTCGTCCAAACGCCGAACGGGCGGACGGGCATGGTAGTAGTCGCTTTCGAACCCTTTTTCGATGATGGTCAGCTCGATCTGCCGGATGGTCACGGGGTCATCATGGATTCCGGCCACACAGGCGGCCTCACAGGGTGCCGGGCAGACGCGTCCGGTAAATTCCGGAAAATTGTTGGTAGAAAGAAGGATATCGAGGGCCTGTTGCCATTTGTCCCTGTAGACAAAATCGTTGAACTCCGGGATCACATTACCCAGGGGACACCCGTAGGCATGGCAGAAAGGGGTCCCGCATTCCATACAACGTGCCGCCTGGGTATGAATCTCCTGCTGGTTGGCGTGCCGTTCCACGGCCCTGAAGTCCCGGAGCCTCTCTTCCCTGGGACGGTACCCCGGCTCTTTGCGCCGGTATTCCAGAAATCCTGTCGGCTTACCCATGTTCCACCTCCGCCCTTTCCGTGGACTCGTCTTCCTCACTCATCATTCCGAGGACCCTCCGGTATTCCATGGGAAAGACCTTGACAAAGAAAGGCAGACAGGCCTCCCAATCATCGAGTATCTCGAAGGCCCTTTTGCTGCCGGTATACTTCAGGTGAAGGCCGATCATGGTCTTGAGTTCCAGGATATCGCCTTCGTCCGCGACCAGTTCCAGGTCCACCATATCCAGATTGCACCGGCTGTCGAATCTCCTGGTGGGATCAAAGACATAGGCGATTCCGCCACTCATGCCAGCCCCAAAATTGATCCCGGTCTCCCCAAGGACCACGACCCGGCCCCCTGTCATGTATTCACACCCATGATCCCCGACACCCTCGACCACGGCATAGGCCCCGCTGTTTCGAATGGCAAACCGTTCCCCGACCATCCCGCGGATGTAGACCTCGCCGGAAGTCGCCCCATAGAGAAGGACATTTCCGGCAATGATATTTTTTGAGGGCTCGAAATCAGCGCCCGGATAGGGCTTGACGATGATCTTTCCGCCTGATAGGCCCTTACCCATGTAATCGTTCGCCTCTCCTTCCAGGATAACGGTCAGGCCCCGGGCGGCAAAGGCGACGAAGGACTGTCCCGCCGCCCCATGGAATTTACACACAATCGTATCTTCCGGCAGGCCTTCGTTTCCATAACGTTTGGCAATCTCTCCGGAAAGCATGGCACCGGTGGTTCGGTTGACATTCCTGATTTTCTTTTCAATGACGATCTTCTTCCCGAATGCCAGAGCCCCCTTCGCCAACTGGATGAGCTGACGGTCCATGACGTCCCGAATGTTGTGCTGCTGAACTTCGGTACAACGTGCCGTGGATCCTTCGACGGACTCCGGCCGATAGAGGAGCCTGGAAAAATCAAGACCCTTTGCCTTCCAGAAGTCAACGGCCTCGTTCATCTCAAGAAGATCCGACCTGCCGATCATATCGTCCAGCTTTCGAAAGCCGAGTTGTGCCATAGTCTCCCGAACTTCTTCCGCGAGCATGGTGAAGAAATTCTGAATGTATTCCGGTTTGCCCGTGAAACGCCTGCGGAGTCTCGGGTCCTGGGTGGCAATCCCCACGGGACAGGTATTGGCATTACACTTGCGCATCATGACACAGCCCAGAACCACCAGGACTGCGGTAGCAAACCCGTACTCCTCGGCCCCGAGCAAAGCGGCCATGATCACGTCACGCCCCGTTTTCATCTGACCGTCCACCTGAACCCTGATCCGGTTTCTAAGCCCGTTGAGGACCAGGGTCTGCTGCGTTTCAGAAAGCCCCAGTTCCCAGGGTGCTCCGGTATGCCGAATGGAGGAAAGGGGCGAGGCCCCGGTTCCCCCGTCAAACCCGCTGATCAGAACCATGTCGGCATGGGCCTTGGCCACACCCGCCGCGACGGTGCCGACACCGATCTCGGAGACGAGTTTCACGGAGATTCGAGCATCGGGATTCACGTTCTTGAGATCAAAGATGAGTTGGGCGAGGTCCTCGATGGAATAGATATCGTGATGGGGGGGAGGTGAAATCAGCGTCACCCCGGGGGTGGAATGACGGACCCGGGCAATCTCCTCATTGACCTTATGCCCCGGAAGCTGCCCCCCCTCGCCGGGTTTGGCGCCCTGGGCGATTTTGATCTGAATTTCTCTCGCATTCACCAAGTATTCCGTGGTCACGCCAAAACGTCCGCTCGCCACCTGCTTGACGGCACTGCAGCGGCTGTCCCCATTAGGAAGAGGTTTGTAACGCTCCGGGTCCTCACCACCCTCACCGCTGTTACTCTTCCCCTTCAAACGGTTCATGGCAATGGCCATGGTCTCATGGGCCTCCCTGCTGATGGACCCAAAGGACATCGCCCCCGTAACGAACCGTTTAACGATCTCCTCGACCGGTTCTACCTGCTCAAGAGGAATGGATTCGGTCTTCTTGAACCGGAACAATCCTCGAAGGGTGGACTGGGCCCTGGTCTGGTCATTGATCCGTGCCGCATACTCCCGGTAAAGCCCTCGGTCCCCCTTTCGGGCCGCCTGCTGGAGCAGCGTGATGGTCTCCGGGCTAAGGAGGTGTCTTTCCCCGTCCTTGCGCATCCTGTAATACCCTCCGCTCGGGAGGATTTTCGGGGCATCCGCGGCCTTGTCCCAGGCCGCGGCATGGCGTCTGTCAGCCTCTTTGGCAATTGCATCCAGGCCGATGCCCTCGATGCGGGAAGTCGTTCCCCGAAAATAGGTGTTCACCAGAGCGCTGTCGAGTCCCACCGTTTCAAAGACTTGGGCGCTCCGGTAGCTTCGAAGTGTGGAGATGCCCATCTTGGACATAATTTTCAAAAGCCCCTTGACCAGCGCCTTGATATAATTCTCAACGACTGCGGCAACGCCCAGGTCTTTGTCCAGTTCTTTGCGAAGAGCCATTGCGGCCACCGTTTCAAAGGCCAGGTAGGGATTGACCGCCGTTGCGCCGTAGCCCAACAGGAGGGCGACGTGCATGACCTCTCGAGGTTCCCCGGTCTCCAGGATAAGGGAGGTACTGGTGCGAATCCCCCTTCGCACAAGATGCTGGTTGACGGCGGATACGGCCAGCAGGGCCGGGATGGGGACCCGCCCCTTCGGCAAATCGCGATCGCTCAAAACGAGCAGGGATCGGCCCTGTTTGATCTCCTCCACCGCCTGCCTGCAGAGCAGATCCAGGGCCGACTTCAGTTTTATTCCGGAACCTCCCGCGGGAAAATCCATGGGAAGCGTGGCCGAACGAAAGCCATCAACGTTGAGATTCCTGATTCGATTCAGGTCCTCATTGGAGAGGATGGGGTGTTGCAGTTTAATAAGGCGGCTGTTCTGTGGGGTCTCGGACAGAATATTTCCCGGATTGCCCATAAAGGTCATCGTCGACATAACCAGTTCTTCCCGCACGGGATCTATGGGCGGATTGGTCACCTGAGCGAAGAGCTGTTTGAAGTACCCGTAGAGCAGTTGGTTCATTTCCGAGAGCACGGCAAGCGGCGTATCCGCACCCATGGAGCCGACCGGTTCATGCCCCTGTGAAGCCATGGGCCCCAGGATCATATTCAGATCCTCCCTGCAATAGCCGAAGGATTTCTGACGACGGAGGAGTTGATCGAGGTCGGGCTCAAAGGAGGCCACATCCCCGTAGAATCCACGGAGGGTGATCTTGTTCTCCTCCACCCATCGGCGATAGGGCAGAGCCCTGGCGCAGAGGGTCTTGATTTCTCCGTTTTTGAGGACTCTGCCCAGCTCCAGGTCCACCAGGATAACCTGACCCGGTCTCAGGGCGCCTTTTTCCGCGATCTCTTCGGGCTCGAAGTCCAGGACCCCGGCCT
>CAZXWJ010000264.1:0-6092 GCA_964644375.1 uncultured Desulfobacteraceae bacterium
ATGGCGCCGCCTGCCGACGGCCCGTCCTTTGGGGTTGAGGCCCCCATGAAGTGAAGGTGAACAGGGGCATCCGGTCGGGCAAGATCAATCCCGAGATCGTCCGCACAGTGGAGAATCCCCGTGGTGGCGACCTTGCGGCTCTCATCCATGATTTTTTTTATGTTGCCCGTAGCGTGTACCATACTGGAATATCCCCTTTGAAGGGGTTTCTGCTCTCCTCCAAGCCGGATGGGGGTGGCTTGAACGGGGAGTATGGATCCTGTTCCTCGTTCCACATCTACCCCGAGGGCCAGCATTTCGCCAAGGCGGTCCTCTTTGTTGATTTGCCTGGGCAGGATCGGAATTTCAAGAAATTGTTTGATTTTCTCTCTCGAGATTCGGACTTTTTTCGATGCATTTGAGAGCATTTCTTTTCTTAGAATGCGTAAGAAAAGCTGACGGATAATCCTTTCCAATTCTCTTACCCCGGGTTCGCGTGTGTAAGTCTTGACGAGGAATCTCAGAATTTCCTTTTCCTGATCCGGGTCGAAGAAGATTGCCTTTTTCTTGATCCCGTATCTTTCCCTGACCCCCTTGATTAAATGGCGCCGGGCAATGGCGATTTTTTCATCCACACTGTACCGATCCAGGGTCACTATTTCGCAGCGGTTGAGGACGGCTGGCGGGACGGTTTCTAGGGTGTTCGCCGTCAGAATAAAGTGGCAGTTGGAGAGATCGATGTCCACCGTCGTCTCGGTATACCGGTCGTGGAAAAGATGATTTTGTTCCGGGTCCAAAATCTCAAGCAGGGTCGCAATGGCGAACTTCTCGGTCTTATCCGCCTCGTCCATGATGAACATCCCATTCATGATTCCCATCTTTACGAGTCCCTGGACAATGGCGCCGGGTTTGGATCCTTCGTAGGTAAAACCGTGCCCTCTCAGATCGACTTCGTCTCTCATGCCCCCGAGAGAAATTTTGTGATAGGCAATGCCAAGATTTTTTGCAATGGAAATGGCCAGAGAGGTCTTCCCCACGCCGGGGGGGCCGACGAACAGAAAGGCGCTCCCGGTCCTGTGCCGGAGTTGGTCCGCTTCCTGTGGGGCGTTTCGATAGCGCCAGATAAGGTTGGTGAAGAAGTCACAGAGAATTTCTTTGGGCTTTTCGAGGCCATAGTGGGAGTGGTTCAGACCATTTTCAAAGTCTTCAGGGGATACTCGAATATTATTGATCCTGCCCCAGGGAATGGCCAGCAGGGTCTCGATCATTTCGCTGTATTTCGGTCCGCTGTGCCCTACGGCATTGACCTTGTTTTTGTCTATGACCGCGATAACCTGGCGTGGAAAGGAGAGATCATTCTTTGCCTCTTCAATGCGGTCTTTCAGACTCTTTACGGGTTTATCCTCGGATTTTGGTTTCAGGCCCGCCGCACTCTTCTTTGATGCCGTCTCAGGAAGGACCTCGCCCGGAAAAACCGAGAATTTGTGAAGTTGTTCTTTAAACAATTCAAAGAGTTCCTCGGGTTCTCTGAATTCCATGCCGGTCTCCGGGAGGTCCAGCTCATGAAAAAGCGGCAGGAGACCCCAGTGCGCCTTGAAGGCCTCAAAGATATCCCTGGCCTCTTCCTCCCTTTGATTGGTGAGAATCGCAAAAAGGGTCAGCAGTTCAATGAGATAGGCGGCCCTTTTGACAAGTGGGTAAGACGTGTCCCGGCTCCTTCGGTAGTATTCCCCCAGAAGACCGGTCTTGATATCCCTGTCGAGAGGGGGAAAGACTTCCCTGAAGATGTTCGAAGGGACTTCGGCCAGGGCCTGGGCATAGGGGGCAAGAATACGGGTGATGAGGTATTCTTTGGGCTTTCCCTCTTCGGCCGCCCCCAGAAGGGCAAGGTAAGGTTCGCCCTCAATTCCGTTCATTTCATCAGACAGCGCATTACACAGCATCCGATAGAAGGTAGGATCTTCCTCTCGACTATCCATGGCAAAGGCGATATCGGCGCGAATGACTTCCCGTTCCGTCTTTTCGGGGTACAGAAGGCGTTCCATGGTATGCCTCAGCATAAATTCGGTAAATGCGAGTATCTTACTTTCCTCGCGTGTCGTCCCTCCCAGCCTGGCCTCCGGGTCGCTGGGAATTACAAAGGCCAGGTAATCAAAGACCCGTTCGTGAATATGAATGGTCCATTCCCGCCCCTTCTTTGAAACCAGACCGACCAAAGAGATACTGCCTGCGTCATCCTCCAGACGCTGAATCTTGATGCCGCCGATCACCCGGGCGATCACGGTCGAGTCAACACCCCTTTTTTCCCTGAAGTAGGGCGCCACTCGCCTGCCGATAAGGGTCCTAAGGACTTGAACGATCCGGTTGATTCCCTCCTGATCTTGAAGGGGAAGGGCGCCGAGAATCCTATGGTCAAAAAACATGGGCAGCATGGCGGCCTCCGGAGGAGATATAAGAGAAGAGGGTTTTGGGTCGGGTTGACACTGAGATTGCGAGAAAGGACCATTTCCGGATGGAAACCGGTTGAAGTGCAGGTTTTCAAGGGCGGAAGCGGACAATTTTTCCGGCGTTGCCGCGTAGGAAATTAACGGATAATTTCGGTTCCCGCCTTACCTGTCACGGCATCTTTAATTTTGTCGATGGAGGTAATGACAGCCCTTTTGCCCCCCCTTTCGATAAATTGCATAGCCGCCTCGATCTTGGGACCCATGGAACCTGGGGGGAAGTGGCCTTCTTCAATATACCGGGAGGCCTGCTTGAGTGTTAGGGTCCGGAGAAACTCCTCGGACGGACTTCCGTAGTGGAGGGCCGCGCCCTTGGTGTCCGTTGCGATGATAAAGATTCCCACCCCCACTTCTTCTGCGAGTTTCGCACTCGCCAGGTCCTTGTCGATCACGGCATCCACGCCGAAGAAGGCTCTCTCTTCCCGGATGACAGGGATGCCGCCTCCACCGCAGCAGATGACAATAAACCCCATATCGATGAGTTTTCTGATCTCCTGCTTTTCGACAATCGTAACAGGCTTCGGGGAGGCCACGACGCGGCGATAGCCCTCGGGCGTTTTTCGCGTGGGGTAGGGAAGGGCCTGAGCGGCTTCAGCGGAAAAAAATGGACCGATAGGTTTTGAAGGGTCCCGGAAAGCCGGATCATTTTCATCCACGACCACATAGCTGAGCAGACTCACCAGGTATTGCCCAGTGTGGATTCCCATCTTCATGAGCGCACTGTCCAGTGTGGATTCGATCATGTATCCGATCTGTCCCTGCGTTTGGGAGACAAGAATTTCCAGCGGGAGCTTGGGGACCTCATGGCAATTTTCCTGCTGCAGGAGAAGATTGCCGACCTGGGGGCCGTTTCCGTGGGTTATGATGACCTTGTAGTCCCTGGACAGGCGTGCGATTTGGTCGATAGGAAGCCTCAGGTTTCGGAATTGTTCTTCGACGGTCCCGTATTGACCTTTTCGGATGAGGGCGTTTCCACCCAAGGCCACCAGCAGGGTCTCATCCTTGGGGTTTTGCTTCATTGCGGCGTCCTCCCGGAATTCGAATTAGCGCGAATCAAGTCCGCATCAGAGAGAGTACCTCTTCGATCAAGTCCTTGGCCTCAAAATCCTCTTGCCGCATCTTGTAATGATCCAATTTTATTTCGGCATAGCGTTCGCACAAAGGATTTCCCTGTACCTGCCATACCGATTAAGGTGAGTCGCATGGTGATAGCCGCGGTCTTGACGGTTTTCATGAAATATCTTGAGGGTGTTTGTGCAACCCGATGGGTAGCTCTCTTTTACCCGGTAATGGTCATACATTCAATGCCAATCCACACCGGTTCCAATATGCCCGCCGAATAATGATCGTCCATTCCTTTCCTTTCAATGCCGCTCATTCATCAGGGGTTTTTGGGTGAAGAGGTGAGAGATAAGAATTCATTTCCATGGCTGATTCGAAAGCCGTCAGCTCGAAGAAAAGACCGTCAGAATTTTTTATTTGTCGCCCTTTTCAACGGGGGGCACACACAGGACAGGACAGGGCGAGCGGCTTGCTGCGCGATCCGTCGTGGAACCGATGATCAGGGTTTCAACCCCCCCATGTCCTCGAATGCCCAAGACGATCAGGTCGATTTTGTTGAGTCGGGCATATTTGATAAGTTCTTCGTGCGGGTGACCTGCCAGGAGGGTTGTCTTGAGGGTGCACCACTTAAAAACTTCATCCGGGACCATGCTCTCCAATTTTTCGCTCAGGCTGTCACGAAGGGTTTCTCGGAGTTTTTCAACGACCGATGGCGCCGGCTTGAGGAGGTCTTTGTAGACTGAGGGCTCGATCACATGGACCAGATGCAGCTCCGCCTGGAATTCCTGGGCGAGACTCACCCCGTGTTGGAAGGCGAGATCGGAATCCTCAGAAAAGTCGCACCCCACGAGGATGCGACTCATCTTGAATGGCTGGGCGATGGGGACATCCGGGGCTTCTTCGATGCTTTGCACTACCAGGAGAGGGCATGAAAGGGTTCTCATGAGTCGTCCGGTCACCGATCCGATGATGAATCGTTTAAGGCCTGAGCGGCCGCGGGTTGCCGAAACGACGAGATCCACTTGTTTTTCTTCCGCAAGACGAAGGATTTCATTGGCAGGGTGCCCCGAGACAACCAGAGGTTCCCATTCGGTGTGCTGATCTTCCATCACCGCCCTCAACTCTTTGTGCGCGCGGGCGGTGATTCGGGTCTCCTGCTCTTCGAAGGCCAGAAAGGCTTCGCCATACATCCCGACAGTTGTCAAATCGACCACGTGGCACACATAAAGCTTGGCATTGAATTCACCGGCCAAGGATAGAGCATGGGATATCGCAAGATTGGAAAAACGAGAAAAATCCGTCGCGCAGAGGATATTTCGTATGTTGATTCTCATAGCTGCCACCCCCCTTTCGATTATTATTATTCTATTCTATCAGAGGAGAGTCTGGGAAACAACCGGCAAAAATCCATCCTGATTTCAGCAATGACATAAGTGTCAGACGGTGGATCTATGCCTCAATGTATTTGCTCCGTGGTGATTT
Organism: uncultured Desulfobacteraceae bacterium; assembly: GCA_964644375.1. Taxonomy (GTDB): domain Bacteria; phylum Desulfobacterota; class DSM-4660; order Desulfatiglandales; family HGW-15; genus CAYNYM01. The sequence goes on from CAZXWJ010000264.1 coordinate 5,028, forward strand.
TCTTAAGGTACATGGCCGCAATCATTTTATATGTTGTTTTACCCTTAAGATTTGAAATGTTTTGTCGATAGTATTGATATGATATTACTTTAAGAAGCCTGATACTAACTGATTTCATGGGGGGAAAGATGGTACTGCAAATGACAATGGGCAAGAGAATCGCGGCGGGAATCGTCATCATGCTGATCTTGATGGTTGTCGTGGGGCTGGTTGGATACACGGGCTTGAGCAGGGTCTCGAAGGTGACGGAATTTTACGGCGATATTAATGCCTTTCAGCAGACGGTGGCATCGGTGAAAGGCGAGACGGATCAGTATTATCTGGCGCTTTACAATGATGAGCGCGAACTCCAAAAGAAGGCCTACAAGGAGACCTTTGCCCAACTGGACGCGGCTCTCAACAGGGTCGGGACGATTAAGAACCACCCTACGGTCGATGCCCAGGGCAAGGAAAAACTGGAATATTCCGAAAGTGAAATAGGTAAATATAAGACCGTGCTTGGCAAATATGCACAGGCAGAACAGGAAAAGATTCGATTATCCCAAGAGATCAATGCCTTAAACGATCCTCTCCTGAAAAAGATCGAAAGCGGCAGTATCTGGGTTGAAGAAATGACCCTCAATTGCAGGCTCATGATGGGGGAGGTTACTACCTACCTCAGCAAGGGCACGGAAGAAAACTGGGAAAGGATGGAGGAAGGTCGGGCAAAGCTGCAGAAGAGCATCGATGAATGGGAAGAAAAGGTCCAAACCAGCGACAGCCTCAGTCCGATTTCAAAGGAGATCCAGGTTTTTTTCAAGGATTATTCCTTAAAAATAAATGACCACCGTGCCCAAGTGTTGTTGCAGCGCCAGTACGCAGGTCAAATGAATGCCTCCAAAGACAACCTCGATAAGGTGTGTGCTGAATTCGGAGGCCTCAGTGTGCAAAATTTGAAGAGTCAGACTCGATTTTCTCTCAAGACGATTTTCGGGTGTATCATCGTGGCCTTGCTCATAGGCGCATTTTATGCGGTGTTTTCCATTAAAAATATCGTTGGCAGGATAAATCCGGTGATCGCAGGTG
>CAZXWJ010000265.1:0-6071 GCA_964644375.1 uncultured Desulfobacteraceae bacterium
CCGGGTCATGATCTCCTCGATCTTGATATTTGCTATGATGTAGAGAAGTTCATGGACTTCCAGAGATGTTGCATCGGATGCCGAAGCCCTCTTGAGGTCCCTGTCGGTAATGACTCCCACCAGGTTTCCGTCTTTTGTGACCGGAAGCATCCGGATGTCATGCTCCTTTATGGCCTTTGTAGCATCCAGCATGTAATCATCCGCATTCACCTTAATGACCTTTCGATTCATCCAATTCCTGACCAGCATGGCTACCCCTCCTTGTTATGGGTGTTAAGACAGTCCTCCCCGACTATGGCCCGCGCAAGAATAACGTCACATTTTTACGCGAACCCTATGTCATGAGCCGATCCCCCTGCTCCTATTCCCGGATCGTCCTTGAAACGCCATAGCCTCCTGACAACTGATCATTTCTAAAAGGGGTCAATAAGCATTCCTTCGGCAAAAAATGTTTTCAGACAAAACAATGGGCATAAAATTCAATCCGTACGTGGGGCCACGGCCGAGCCCTGAAGGCAAATACAATGGTTGCATTCTGAGGATTTATTGCCCAAACAGCCTCATTATACTTTCGAAACTCCCCATACCTTGCCCCAGCGCACCGGAAACAGTCCAATAGATCGTTGCAGAGAGGAAGGCCGCGGCCGGAACGGTTAAAAACCAGGCAATCATTATATCCTTGAGGAGCATCATACGGACAGGCCTTTTTCGATGCCCTGCGCCGGCGCCGATAATGGTTGATTTAACGATTTGGGTCGTGCTGATCGGGCTCCCAATCAATCCGGCAAATAGGATAACCGCTCCTCCGGTGAGTTGAGCGTTGAAGGCATGGATCGGTTTGATTCTAAAGGTCCTGTCGCCGAGGATTCTGAGGAGCTTCCACCCACCCGCCGAGACACCCAGGGTCAAGGCCAGGGCACAGCCCAAAACAGTCCATGAGGGAACATCAAAAACCTGGATTGACCCTGAAATCATCAAGACCATCGCAATGACGCCCATAGCCTTCTGCGCATTATTTGTCCCGTGGCCTGCGCTCAGACATATGAGGCTGAACCATTGGGCCTTTTTGAAAAAATCATCCTTTGTTTCAGGGGCAGAGCTGGACATTGAAGCCCCAATGCGCATGAAAAGGAAGGCCAGAACAATGCCGACCAAGGGTGACATAAACAGAAAAAGGCCGGCCTTGAGCAACAGGTTGGACCAGTTGACGATGTCGAACCCGAAGGCGGCGATGCCTCCTCCCACGAGACCGCCCAGAAGCGCGTGAGATGAACTTGGCGCCATACCGACCCACCATGTCATGAGGCTCCAGACGATGGCGCCCAAAAGGCCGGAAAAAATAAAAAGCATGGCGGCGATATGAGAGGTGGGGCCAAAAGAGGCCGGTGTGATAATTACGTTGCCAATGGTTGTCGCTACCGCGGTGCCGAATAGGAGCGGCGAGATAAAGGTGGCCGTACAGGCGAAAAGCAACGCCTTGGCAGGGACGATGGATCGCGATAGCACACTGTTTGCAATGACGTTGAAGCCGTCATGGAATCCATTGATGAACGCAAGAATAAGCGCCAGCGCGATCACGAGTATGAGAAGGACCTGTTCCAATGATGTCTCTCTTACGCTCGGTTCAAGATGAAAAATCCATATAAATGTGCGGTGATATCCATCCGGAAATCAAGAATTTCCGGATTGTTCTCCCAGTCTTCAAGTGTTATCGGTCAGTCTCGTTCCTTTAAATTCATTGTCTTTCGCTGAAAGCTGATCGCGCTCATCGAAAAAGTGCCGTTTTTGGATGAACACGAGGCAGGAAAGCGATCCTGATCGGAATACCCCATTTTTAATTATGCAATGGTTACGCCACCACTCTCCGTAGGGACAAAACAAATCAATTTTATATAATTATTACCAAATTCTTAGTGCATGGGTCAAGAAAACAGAGCGTCCGAATGCGGGAAGTGTCGAATTATTTTACAACATGTAAAAATACCGATCACCAGATTCCGCACTTCATAATTTCAGAAATGATATCCGAATTAGGCAGTGAATTTAGGGCCGGCTGAAAGGCTTGATAAAAAATGAATTTTCAGTTAGATTAAAATACTTTATGAAATTCAGCTGGCAAATGAAATTATTCGGGGATTATTTTAGTGTCTTTATTCTCCTATCGTAATGTGGTTCCATTTGTTGTATTTTGCTTATTTTTTAGCATTTCCGTGGTCTTGTGGCAGAACACGAAAAAACATGGAAAAGAACTTCTGCATTACCACACCGAAACGGCCGGAGGACAGATTAAGATTCGTATCGAAGGCCTGATGAACGCAAGGATGGCTTCATTGCAACTTCTGGCGGACAGATGGGTCGAAAGAACGCCGCCCGATTTCAGCTCCGAGCGATTCTATCAGTTCGCAGACTCCTTTTATACCTATTATCCCGGTTTTTTTTCCATTAACTGGATCAATCCTGAGGGGTTGCTGGAGTGGGTCTTTCCGGAGAGAGATGAGCTCAAGAGGGGTAGTACCATCTTTGATCTCGATGGTTCCCGGTACGGGGAAACCTTTCGACAGGTCAGGCAAAACTTGGTGATTGGAACGACCCCCTGTTCCGTTCTCGAAAACATGGACGCAGTCTTTCACGTATTTTTACCCCTGATCTACAATCACGAAATGCAAGGCTGTATCGACGGGGTTTTCAAACTGAGCGAGATTATGGGCGTTGCCCTTGCCAAGGATATCCGGGAGGGGTTCCGAATCAGGGTTCATGAAGGGGATAAGCTTGTTTACGCAAACGGTGACCCCGTCGAAAAGGGACCGCACAAGGATACACCACATGCGAACCGTACGATTCAATTTCCCGGCAAAATCTGGCGTCTGACCCTTGAACCCAGAGGCTCGGCCCTTGCGATCTCGTCTCGAAACAATCTCTCTTTTCTCTCCTTCGGTTTTGCCATTTCAACGGCCCTTTCCCTGATTCTATATTTTCTGATTCAGCGTATGCAACTCTACCGTGAAGCAAGGGACCAAGCCCTTCGAGAGATCTCGGAGAGAAAAAAGGCCGAGGATACGCTAAGGAAAAAAGAAACTGAACTGGAAACCCTGCTCTCTGAAATTGAGGCCAAAAATGAAGAACTGGAGACTTTTGTTTATACAGTTTCCCATGACCTAAAAACACCGATTGTAACCATCGAAGGGTTCATCGGCGCCTTTCGAGAGGATTTCGGAGATCAGATCACTGAGGATGGAGACGCTTATCTGAACTTTATCAGTGATGCCACCCTAAAGATGGAAACCCTGATCAATGATCTCCTTGAACTCTCCCGTATAGGGCGCCTGCCCGAGACACCCGCGGAATTTTCCTTCCGCGATCTGGTGGAGGAGATCCTGGCAAATATGCATCCGCTTATTCAGGAAAAGGGAATCGAGGTCCATGTTGCGAAAAATCTCCCTGATATGTGGGCGGAAAAAAAGCGTATAACCCAGGTGATGGAGAACCTGATCTCGAATGCGATAAAATATTTAGGGTCCGATAATCCGTCGCCCAGAATCGATGTTGGGGTCCGGGAAAAAAATGGACGACGGGTGTTTTTCGTTCAAGACAACGGCATCGGAGTTGATCCAAAATATTTTGAAAAAATTTTTCAGGTCTTTCAGAGACTCCCCCAAGCAAGAACGATCAATGAAGGCACCGGCATAGGGCTGACCACCGCTCAACGGATCATCGAACATCACGGAGGAAAGATCTGGCTTGATTCGAAACCGCGAAAAGGCACGACCTTCTTCTTTACCATTCCGGACAGGGAGGCTTGATCATGGATTACCGACCTTTCAATATACTACTCGTAGAGGATGAAGAAGCCCACGCGCTTCTTACAGAACGGGCCATAAGAAAAGCGGGAAACGCAAACCAAATGGATATCGTATCTGACGGTGAAAAGGCCCTTGACTACCTTTTCAATCGAGGTGAGTACGCCGATAAAAGCCGGTACCCTCTTCCCGGGCTGATCCTGCTTGATATCAAGTTGCCCGGGATAGACGGCATCGAGTTGCTCAAAATAATCAAGGAGCACCCGGAACTCAAAAAAATCCCCGTCATCATGCTGACCACATCTGAACGGGAAACGGATATTTCGGAGGCATACAAATATTACGCCAACAGCTATCTAACCAAACCGGTGGGGTTCAAGGCATTCGAGGAGAAAGTCAAGCAAATCGACTTCTACTGGATGCTGATCAATCGACCGGCCACAATTCAAAGCTAGAAACGTTCAACTCCCGGAGCCGACGTCATGGTCAATGCCGTGGAACCATTGACACTTGTCATCATCGAAGACGAAGAGGCCCATTTCGGGCTCATGAAGAGAACTATCCTCAAGGCCATGCCAAAGGCCATAGTGCATCATTTTTACGATGCCGTAGCATCTCTTGCCAAACTCCATGAACTCCACCCCGATATCATTATCACCGACTACCTCATGCCCGGCATGACCGGGCTTGAATTTCTGGAGGCCCTTAAACAGGACAAAAAAGACATACCGGTCATCATGATTACGGGCCAGGGGGACGAAAGCATCGCCGTTCAGGCCATGAAGCTGGGGGCATGGGATTACATCGTCAAATCCTCGGATTTCTTCACCCTTCTGCCAAGCGTTATAGAAAAGGTTGTACGCGAAGCAAGGCTCAAAGAATCCCTGAGGGAATCCCAGAAACGGTTCCAGGATCTGGCCGAACGAACTTCCGATTGGATTTCGGAAATAGATCGTGAGGCCAACTTCATCTATTCCAACCCCGTTATAGAAGACATCCTGGGCTGCCATGCCGATGAAGTGATAGGGACGTCCTTTTTCGAGTTGTTTCCGAAACGGTTGAAAGAAACCCAGAAAAAAATACTCCAGAAAATCATGATGGCAAGGGAACCCGCCACTTCCCTCGAGCATGGCCTCATTCACAAAGACGGACATGAAGTCATCATCGAGACCAGCGCCGTGCCCTTTTTCAGCAAGAGCGGAGAACTGCTGGGCTACCGAGGCGTTCATCGGGATATCAGCGCAAGAAAAAAAGCGGAGCAGGCCATACGGGAAAGTGAAGAAAAATTTCGCCGCATCTTTGAAGAATCACCTATCGGCATAGAACTCTATAATTCTCAGGGCAATTTGATTGATGCCAACCCCGCCTGTTCCGCTATATTCGGCATAGCGGATATAGCGGAAATAAAGGGGATCAACTTGTTCGACAATCCCAATTTACCTGAAGATGCCAAGGCCATGCTGCTCAGAGGGGAAACGGTAAAATACGAGTCTACCTACGATTTTGAAGAAATCAAAAGGCACGCTTATTACAAAACCACAAAATCCGGTGTCAGCTACCTTGATATGCTCTTCACCCATTTGAGGGTCAAAGGAAAAGACACCTTTGCGGGCTCACTCCTTCTCATTCGTGATATTACACGCCGAAGAAAAATCGAGGAACACGTTCGCAGCCTTTCCCATCAGTTGATGAAAGCCGAAGAGATGACAAGGCAGAGGCTTTCCTGCGACCTCCATGATCATCTTGCCCAGGACCTCTCCACATTGAAAATCAACCTCGACACCCTTTTTGACGATTTCCCCAATGCTCCGGATGAGCCGAAACAGAGACTTTCCGGTCTGTCCAAGCAGGTCCAGGGGATCATTATGTCGGTTCGAAATTTGGCCTACAACCTGAGCCCGGCGAGTTTAAGTCAGTTGGGGCTGGTTCCCATCATCCGCCAATACAGCGAGGAATTTGCGCAGATCAATGGCATCAAGGTTGACTACTTCTCTGCCGGAATGGACCATGTCAAGCTGGATTTCGATACTGAAATTGGACTTTACAGAGTGATCCAAGAGGCGTTAAAAAATATCAAGCGACATGCGGAGGCCGAACATGTTTCCATTCGTTTGATCGCCTCCTTCCCCAAAATCATTCTCCGTATTGAAGATGACGGCAAGGGATTCGATTTGGAGACCCGCCTCGAGGACGCCCTCAATGAAAGGCGAATGGGCATTCGAAGCATGGAGGAAAGGGTGGCCCTCCTCAACGGAAAGATCAAGGTCGATTCAA
>CAZXWJ010000266.1:0-2735 GCA_964644375.1 uncultured Desulfobacteraceae bacterium
AGAACTAATACTCGGCTACTTTTTCCTAAAAACCAAAAGGCTTATTAATCGAACGGAACTTTGGGGTCCTGAAGAGATAGAAAACCTTCAAAGAAAACTTCTCAGCCGCATTTTATATTGCAGCATCAAAAAAGTGCCATTCTATAAGAAAAATTTTTGTGGTTTGAGCAAAGATGTTGGTGATGACCCCTTTGAGGTATTAAAACTTTTCCCTATCATTGATAAGGCTGATGTTAAAAAAAATTTAAAAAGCTTTTTAAGAAAAGGGGATGTTAGAGCCTTAAAGGCAACAACGGGTGGATCAACCGGACAGCCTCTGGTTTTTTATCTCGACCGATTTGCGACGCGGCAGCGCGAAAAGGCATTCATGTTTGATCAGTGGGGTCGGGTCGGGTATAAATTCGGCGATCCAATATTTAATTTGCGCGGCCGAACCCCGAAAAACAATCATTTCATCGAGCATGATCGATTTTTCAATATTTCTTATGCTTCATCTTTTAACATAAATGCGGATTTTATCGATAAATATATTGACGGCATGAATAAGGTCTCACCGGCCTTCCTTCTTGGATACCCCTCAACAATCTATCAATTGGCCCAATTGTATGAATCATCCCGAAAGAAGCTGAACTTTCGATTTAAGGCGGTTCTTTGCGCATCTGAGAAGCTTTATGGTTTTCAACGCAAAAAAATTGAGTCCGCTTTCAATTGCCGTGCCTATAGCTGGTATGGGCATAGCGAATATTTGGCGCTCGGGGGCGAATGTGAATATTCCACAAAATATCATTTTTATCCCCAATATGGTTATACGGAATTGTTACCTGCGAATCTGAAGACGGAGGATGGCAGGGAGATTTATGAAATCGTGGCTACGGGATTCAACAATTATGTAATGCCTTTGATTCGGTATAGAACCGGTGATTATGCCGTACTCTCTAAAGAACAGAAATGTTCATGCGGCCGAAATTATCTGCTCATCGACGAAATCATTGGAAGAGAGCAAGAATTCATTGTCGATAAAGATGAATTCCTGATTAGCACCACCAGCCTTATATTCGGCCAGCATTTTGAGGCGTTTGAAGGGATTGATGGGATTCACATCAATCAAAACAGGCCGGGGGAAATTGAAATAATTATTACAAAAAATGAGAGATATCTTGATTCAATGCTTATAAAGATGAAAGACAAAATAAACTCTCTGGTTAAGGACAGATTAAGAATTAACTTTTCTTTTTCCGAAAGGATAAATCAATCGGAAATCGGTAAAGCAAAACTCGTAAACCAGGAACTGGACATAAAAAAATATTTAAACTGAAAGACGGGAAGTTTATGCGACAGCTAACCCAAAAGTTGAAATCCGGCGAAATGAAAGTATTGGATGTTTCGCCTCCTCAATGCTCAGCAGGATCGGTGTTACTCCAAACCTTTTTTTCCCTTGTCAGCGCGGGCACCGAAGCAAGCACGGTTAAGGCCGCCAGAAAGAGCTTATTGGGTAAGGCCAAGGAACGGCCGCAGCAGGTCAAGCAGGTCCTCGATGTCCTGAAATCTCAGGGTCCGGTTCAGACATTCCGGGCCGTCATGAAGAAGCTGGATGCCCATTCGCCTCTTGGATATTCCTGCGCGGGCGAGGTCATAGCAGTTGGCGAAGCGGTGTCAGGATTCCACATCGGGGACAAAGTGGCCTGCGGAGGGCTGACCGCCGCCCACGCTGAAATTGTGAGCGTTCCCGAAAACCTTTGCGTGAAACTGGACCCTGACGCAGACCTCAAACAAGCGGCCTACAATACCCTTGGCGCCATCGCGCTTCAGGGTGTCAGGCAGGCGGACCTGCGGCTGGGAGAGACGTGCGCCATCATCGGGTTGGGGCTTTTGGGACAATTGACGGGGATGTTGCTCAAGGCGTCCGGTATACGCACCGTCGGTATCGACGTGGACCCCGGCATGGTGAAAATCGCGGGGGAGCATGGCGTTGAACTGAGCCTCGAGAGAAGTGCGGCCGGCATCGAGAATCGCATTTTGGATTTCACATCCGGGTTAGGATGCGATGCCGTAATAATTACGGCCGGCTCCTCCTCCCTGGATCCCATCAATTTCGCGGGGGCCATTGCACGGAAAAAGGGCACCGTTGTGGTGGTCGGCGTGGTTCCAACGGATTTCGACCGGGACCCCCACTATTACAAGAAGGAAATACAGCTTAAAATGTCCTGTTCCTACGGTCCCGGGCGGTATGATCCGGCCTACGAGGAAAAGGGGATCGACTATCCCCCAGCCTATGTGCGATGGACCGAAAATCGGAACATGCAGGCCTTTCATGACCTATTGCATACCGGGAAGATCGATGTGAGCTATTTGACGACCCACATCTTCAAGCTTGAAGACGCCCCGGCCGCCTACGACATGATCTTGAAAAAATCGGAGCCGTCCATCGGCATCCTGATTGAATATGACACGTCAAAACCGTTTGATCGGGGATTGCGAATTACCCTGAAACCTGAAGCCTCACACCTGAAACCATCTCCGGTTTCGATCGGTTTCATCGGCGGCGGTTCTTATGCCCAGAGCCAACTTTTACCGAATATTCCAAAGACGGACAGGGTGTCGCTAAAAGGCGTTATGACATCGTCAGGGACGAGTTCCCGATCGGTGGCCGAACGGTTCGGATTTGAATTCTGCTGCGGAGATGAAAAGGACATTCTTGGAAATGAGGACATCAATGCCGTCTTCATTGCCACCCG
>CAZXWJ010000266.1:2835-6054 GCA_964644375.1 uncultured Desulfobacteraceae bacterium
ATGGTTGGCTACAATCGCCGGTTTTCTCCTCTCGCCAAAAGGATCAAGCAGGACCTGGGTGGCGGCCCCATGGCCATGACCTATCGCATCAATGCCGGAAACATCCCGCCGGATTCCTGGATTCAGGACATGGAAACGGGGGGAGGGCGCATCATTGGTGAGGTCTGTCACTTCGTGGATTTCCTGACCTTCATGAACGGGTCTTTGCCCGTGAGCGTATCCGCGGTTTCCATGCAGGATCCCAATCAATTGCAGGACACCGTTCAGGTCTCCCTGTCCTATGCAAACGGGTCCATTGGCGCGATTTCCTATTTTGCCAACGGGGACAAAGGCCTTCCCAAAGAAAGAGTTGAAATTTACACCAATGGATGCACGGCCATTCTTGATGATTTTAAAGACGCCACGATCCATTCCGGCGGTAAGCGCCGAAAAAAGAAGTTGATGGTCCAGGACAAGGGCCAGAAGGAAGAAGTAAAGACTTTTGTCGCATCCATCTTAAAGGGGGAGAGCGAACCTATACCGTTGGAGGAGATCATTAATACCTCCATCGTCACCTTCAAGGTCCTTGAAAGTCTTCAAACAGGGCAGGCTGTGGCGGTTCGGTAAAAACAAAGGAAAATTTCTCCCGCAGAGGCGCAGGGACGCAGAGGGAACAAAAAAGAAAAAATTTATGTGTTGTTTTTCTCTGCGCCTCTGCGGGAGAAAAATGATTTTTACTTCTACCTTTAAGCTCCAATCCTTAAAACTTACGCCATGCCCACACCAAAAGAATACATAATGAGGCTGAAAAGTGCCTCGCTGCCTGAACTTCTCTACCGAACAAAAAACCGCCTGGAAAATGAGTGGATCAAGAGAAAAGCCCGCCACGGCCGTCTCTCTCTGCATGTTCCCCGGATTCAGCGGGAAGATTGGTTTGATCTCAAAATGCCAGACCTTCAATGGGATTTGGATAAACAGGAAATTGAAAGGCTCCTGAACGGGCAGATCGAAACCCTCAATGCCGATAAGAATTCAATAGAGGTGTTTGAGGAAGAAAACCGAAAGCGTTTTTTCGGGGATATTGCATTAAATGCCTCGGGTCCTGATATTCGAGCAGTATGGGAACCTGCCCGGTTGCAGCATGTTACGAAACTGATTCTCGCAGGCCGGTCTTTAACGTTCAAGGATTCGTCTGACTTCCGCAAGGCGATCAAGTCGGGAATTCTGGGTTGGATTAAAAGAAACCCCTATTTGATGGGGCCCCATTATATCTCATCCATGGAATGCGGCCTGAGAGTGCCCGTATTTGTTTATGGCCTCATCACTCAGGATGATTGGAGTGAGGAGGAGTGCCGGCAGGTTCTAAGGGCGATCTATGAGCACGGGTGCTGGATTTCAAAACGTCTTTCATTGTATGCTTCATTGGGCAATCATACGGTGTGTGAATGTCTCGGGTTGATTTTTTCGGGGACCGTGTATCGTAACCATGCGCAGGGGAAACGTTGGATAGAAAAAGGACAGGCGCTTCTTGATCAGGAATTGAGACACCAGATACTGGACGACGGCGGACCGGCCGAGCAGTCCATGGGCTATCATCGATTCGTGCTCGACCTCTACTGGCTCGCAACCGATTTTCTGGAAAAAAACCATTTGGCCGATTACTTTGACTGGAAACGAAGACTCAAAGAAGGGGAGGCATTTTTGTCCCATTTCACCACCCGGGACGGAAGGCCGCTTTCCATCGGGGACAGCGATGACGGCTGGGCCGTCGCTTCGGGGGTCATCCCAAAGCGGGGTGAGACCGAGTCAACATCAACCGACAAAAGTGTCCGGACATTCAAGCAAAGTGGGGTTACCGTGATAGGGGGGAAGGATGGTATTATGATGACCTTCGATCACGGACCTTTGGGGATGCCGCCTCTATACAATCACGGACACGCCGACGCGCTCTCAATAACCATTCAGCAACAGGGCAAAGAGATCCTGGTTGATCCGGGCACCTTCAGATATAACGGAGATCCTGTCTTCAGAAGGTATTTCAAAGGGACCGGGGCACATAACACCGTGAGGATCGATGATCGGGATCAGGCCGTCCAGGAAACAAAGTTTGTCTGGTCCCATCCATTCTCGGCCACTTTGAAAAATCGAGAAGATAAACGCGACGGTTTCACGCTTGAGGCCTATCACGATGGATACGAGAGACTGCCTGGCCGCGTCGGGCATTCACGGGCCATAATTTTTTTCGATAATCGGCACTTCCTGATCAAGGACCGTTTCCGCGGACAAGGGCATCACAAATACGAGTTGAATTTTCATCTTCATCCGGATTCAAAGATCGACAGCAGTGGCGGGTGGTTGAAAATCGAAAGACAAGGGGCCGTCATATTCATGAAACGGTTTGACAACGGCGTTTTCAAGGAATCCAGGGGGCAGGAAAACCCTGTAAAAGGGTGGTATTCACCCTGCTATGGCAACAAGGTCCCGTGCCCGGTACTTTATTGTTCAAAGGCCGGGAAACCGAATGAGGTGGTTTTCATAACAGCTATATGCACGGGGACACCCGTTGATGATGAGCGGATCAGCAGCTTTGTATGAAAGACTGAATATCCTGAGTGTCTGGGTCGATGCGGTTGACCGGAATCTGGCCATAAGAAGGGTTCACGATTTTCTTCAGAGTCAGGACGGCCCCCATGTGGTATTTGCAAGCAACCCTGAGAAAAACTTTTCTGTCCCAAAGGACAATGCGCTTTACAGCGTCTACAAAAATGCCGATTTACTTATTCCTGACGGCATAGGGATGGTCATGGCGGCCAGGGTTCTTTACGGCACCCGAATTCAAAGAATACCGGGGGCTGATTTTTTATGCGATATTTGCGAACTGGCCAGAGATGAGGGTAAAGGCGTTTTTCTCTATGGGTCCAGGGACGAGGTCAATGCCCTGGCTGAAGAAAAATTAAAAGACCTTTATCCTGGCATTCGAATTGTCGGCAGGTCTCACGGTTATGTCGCGCCGGAACAGATGCCTGATCTCATCGATCGCATCAACCGGTCCGGGGCGGATATCCTTTTTATTGCATTGGGTTCCCCAAGACAGGAAAAATGGTATGGCGAACATCGTGACGCTCTTCAGCATGTAAAGGTGTGCCAGGGCATCGGCGGCAGCCTGGATGCCATTGCAGGCACGGTTAAGCGTGCTCCGGAGTTCTGGCGCAGACACTCGCTGGAGTGGTTGTACCGCCT
>CAZXWJ010000267.1:0-5981 GCA_964644375.1 uncultured Desulfobacteraceae bacterium
CGGTCATCAATAAGATCAGTGATCTTTTCCTGGATGCCTTCAGGATGCGGAACATAACCATGGAAGAATTGACCGTGGCGAGATTCGAAATCGAGAAGGTTATTCTGGACTTTGTTGTTAAAAATGCAAGCCTTTCCGACATCGAAGCCCTCCGCGAAAACGTGTATGCAGCAAAATCGAAGATCGAAAATGATCTTTTGGCCACTGAAGAAAACATCCAGTTCCATCGGCTCTTGGCCAAAGCCTCAAAAAACCAGGTGTTTGTGATTACCCTGGAAGCCATTGTGGTCTTGGTAGGGGATTTTTTCAGCCATAACGGCCCGAATGTCGAGACCTCAGGGAATGTCGTCCGGTATCATGAGGCTATCCTGGAGGCGATCGAGGCAAAAGACAGAAAACGATCCCTGCAACTACTCGAACAACATATACCGGAAGTTCACGGCAGGATCAACACGCTAACCACAAAAAACGCTCGACCGTAGCGTTCATCTTAACTTCCAATTCGGAAAAATCCCTGACGCCCTACCTGAAATACCCTGAAGAATGCTGGTACGGCGGATCCTGCTGGCAGGACTGCCCGGAGGAGGCCATCACTATCGTTTTTCCATCTGATATGCTCAGTATATGAAACCGGCGTTTTCGGTAAAAGTCGGAAAGCGACTTCTAATCCATGCATTCGTTCGATAGGGCTGTGCGCTTCGTCATGATGATCATTGGCCGGTTCAAAACCCACTGAAACGGATAAATATTGACAAAATATTACAGGATCGGTAGATTGCCTTTTCGACGCGAGACCCTTTATCAGGATGCGACCTTTTTCTTCCATGGTGCGGTAAGGGGTGGATGATGTGGGCAGTTAACGCTGCAACTATAGGGCTAGGGCAGGCGAGAACGGGGCCGGTATCCAGTTATGATCGAAAAGAAATTTGTCGGTACAAAAGCGATGGCCACTTTTCTGGGTGTGAATGAAAAAATGGTCTATACCCTTGTTTCCGAAAAAGGACTTCCGGCCACAAAGGTAACGGGCAAGTGGATGTTTCCCATCAAACTGGTTGAACAGTGGATGGAAAACCGTATTATCAATCATCCGGGTACCGTTCAGCAGGCTTCTTCCAATGGGATGATCGTTTTCGTAGGGAGTAACGATATCCTCCTGGAAAAGGCCCTGGGTCAGTTTAACCGCCGATATCCCGGACGCCTGGCCGTGTTTGGAAACGTGGGAAGCCAGGGGGGGCTGGATGCCCTGGCCAGGGGGCTCTGCCACATGGCCGCCAGCCATCTGCTCCAGCAGGACGAAGAAGAGTATAACTTCGATTTTGTCTCTGAGGCGATTCAAGGTGAACCTCCGGCCGTTGTCAATTTTTGTCGAAGGGAGCAGGGGTTGCTCCTTGCCAGGGGCAATCCGGCAGGCATAAAAGGCATAGCCGATCTCGGTCGGCCGGGAATGAAGATTGTCAACCGTCCTCCCGGTACGGGAACGCGTCTGCTTTTTGATCTCGAGCTGGATAAGGAGGGAATCAAAGGGTCCTGCATCGAAGGGTATGATCAGGAGTATCGCAGCCATCTGGATGTCGGCATCAAGGTCCTGACCGGGGATGCCGATACGGGACTTGCCATCAGGAGCGTGGCCAGTCTCCTGGGCCTGGATTTCATTCCGATCCGGTGGGAGCGTTTCGACCTTCTGGTCTCAAAGAATCGTTTTTTTGATAAAGGGGTCCAGCTTTTTCTCGGATTTCTCCAAGAGCCCTCCTTCAGGGAACTGGCAGCGGAATTCGAAGGCTATGATCTGAGTCTGTGCGGGAGAATCCTGTATCCGCGTGAGTAACACGGTGCCAGATTTAAAAATTTTTTGCATTCAACCAAGGTAAAATCGAAACAAAACGAACAGGTTGCATAAATGAATATTCAACTGAGTCCCATTGGAACCATACAATCCCCCTTTAAAAAACCCGAGGGAATGCCTATTCAACCCACCGGCGCGAAGGATATTCGCGGACAGGTGATTGTCGAGAGGGCCTATGTCGAAGGTCTTTCCGATTTAGACGGTTTTTCACATATCATCCTTCTCTATTTTTTTCACCACTCCAAAGGGTACGATTTAAGAGTCAAACCCTTTATGGATAATGAGCGGCGGGGGCTTTTTTCGACCCGGGCGCCCAGGCGTCCGAATTCTATCGGCCTGTCGATCGTGAGGCTCCTGGGCATAGAGGACAACATCCTGCAAATCCAGGGCGTGGATATCCTGGATGGTACTCCTCTTCTGGATATCAAACCTTATGTGCCGAAATTTGACAGTGTAAAGACCCTTTCTACCGGCTGGCTTGAAAAAAACGCGGAAAAATCCGAAACAATGCGGTCGGATAAGCGTTTTCAATCAACATGATCCTCTCCTCTATCACCCCTGCCGGCAAGTTGCCCTGAATTTCCTTTGCCCCGGCCCCCCGGGGTAAGGATCTTTGCGCGCCTGTTAGCCGGAAGTCCCGAGTTTTACGCTTTCTGAAATCGCACCCATTCATTGTTGACGGCCTCGTCAAAAATTAAAGCCCCCTCTGTTTGTCGCAGATTTCGCCGGCGAGGCGTGAATCGGAGTGGTTTATCCTGCTCGCCAGAGCCTGATACCCCTTTGGCGGGGCGAAGGCGACCGGGATTGGGGTGAGGGGGAATAATCGTTCAATTTGAGACGGTTATTCCCCCTCCTGCCGCCAGGGGAGGAAAATGAGAATGGTTACGAATGCCGCATTCTTGAATGGATTCATAAAGCTAAACTGTTAGGGAGAAATCTGGGCGTTTCATGAGCGTGGTGGCTGCTAATTCACTCCATTTTAGTAACGTATAGTAATTGATGGTCATTGATGAGCCTTTTAGGGATAAAAAATTCCTAAAATGCCTTGACGTATATCTGGATAACCGATATAAACTGCAAACATCTTTGCAAGGAAATCGAAAACATGGGATTCGAAAGTGAGAGAATCCCATATTTTTGATGTTTAATTGTATCAAATTAGATACATAATGATGCTCACACATCTTGTTCCGGGTCCTGGGAGAAACCGTCATGACCCTTTAGGAAGGGGAGCATGCGGCGGCCCAATGGAATTCAGGGCCGGTTGTCGAATGACCGACGCTCTCGTCGAGGCCTTGCAACGGATGATAACATCGAATTGAATTCAGGAGGTTGAAATGCGTAAGTTTATGCTGATTATGGGGATCCTGTTGGCTTTTGTTGGAAACGTCTATGCCGCGGATCTGGTGGTTTTGAGTGGTGCAGGGCTGATGAAGCCCATGGAGGAAATGAGAAAGAATTTTGAAAAAAAGCACAATCTCACGGTGGATGTCCACTACGGCAGTTCGGGAGAGATATTCGGGATGGTGGCGGCAGGTCAGGCCTGTGATGTGCTGATTCCCGGAGCTGAAAAATACACACAGGATGCCCTGAAGAACGGCTGGGTCATTGAGACTTCCATTCACAAATTGGTCCTCCATGTCCCGGTCATTGCTGTACCTCAGGGAAATCCGGCAAATATCCGGGGATTTGAAGACCTTGCCAGACCTGGAGTCAAGGTCGCCATCGGCGATCCCAAGGCCCCGGCCATCGGGCGTGTAGCTAAAAAAATGTTGAAAAAGGCCAACCTCTGGGAAAAGGTCAAACCAAATATTGAGGTCTATGCTCCGACCGTTAACCAGTTGCTCATCTATGTCGCCCTGAAACAGGTCGATGCGGCCGTCATCTGGGTGGATCTCACTTCCTGGGCCGAGGGCAAAGGGAAGATCGAAGTCGTGCCCATTGAAAAGAAATACAATATCATTAAGACCATTCCAACGGCCGTCTGCACAAAGAGTGCGCATAGAGATACGGCCATCAAATTCAACGCCTATGTCTCTTCCGGGGAAGGTTTGAAGATCTGGAAAGCGTGGGGATTTCAGCCTTGCGCAGAATAAATATTTTTAAAATTACCTTCATTTCCATGTCCCTGGGGATCACCCTCCTGCTGGTCATGGCCATTGTTTCTCTGTTCCTGGTCCCAGAATTCAAAGATATCTGGCAGAATCTTTGGAGTGAAGAGATGCGTTTTTCTTTGAAACTCTCAATCATTACGGGTCTTATTTCTACTATTTTGGTGATGTTTTTTGCCCTGCCTATAGGCTACACGCTGTCCCGCTTTGCTTTCCCGGGCAAGGGCTTTGTAAAGACCATCATCGATCTGCCCGTTGCCTTTCCTGAATTGGTTCTGGGATTATGCCTGCTGTTGCTTTTCGGTAACAGTATGGTGGGCGAGTGGCTCGAAGCGGTGGGGTTGAAATTCGTATTCACCAAGCAGGGTGTGGTGATGGCCCAGTTTTTCACGGCCCTGCCCTATGCCAGCCGTATCATGAAGTCGACCTTTGACTATATCGATCCGAGAATGGAATTCGTTTCCCGTTCCTTGGGCTACTCCATGTTCCAAACCTTCCTGAACGTCTCATTGCCTCTGGCAAAAAACGGTATTCTTGCCTCCACGGTGATCTCCTTTGCCAGGTGCATAGGTACCTTCGGAACCGTGCTGATCCTGGCGGGCGGGTCCTATATGAAAACAGAGGTCCTCCCCGTGACCCTTTATCTCAACATTTCCTATGGCAACATGGGGATGGCCCTGACCAGCGGGATAGTTTTGATGGTGGTCTCATTTTTGGCCATCTATGTGTTCGAAAAGGCTGAGGTGGGCTTATGAACCTGCTGGATATCGAAGATCTGCACATCAACTTGGGAGAGTTTTATCTCGAAGGGGTCTCCTTTTCTCTGGAAAAGGGCGACTACCTGAACATCATCGGACCGACCGGCGCGGGAAAGACCATCCTGCTGGAGAGTATCATCGGTTTCTGGCGACCCGATAAGGGGTGTATTTGCCTTGAGGGCAAGGATATCACCGATGAACTGCCGGAGCGCCGCCGGATCGGCATCGTCTATCAGGACTATGCCCTTCTGCCCCATTTTACGGTTTTTAAAAATATTGCCTATGGCCTTAAAAAAATTGAAAAAACGGGCATCGATGCGAAAGTAAAGGCCCTGGCGATCTCCCTGCATATCGATCATCTTCTCCACCGGAAACCCGATACGCTCTCGGGCGGTGAGCAGCAGAGGGTCGCTCTTGCAAGGGCCCTTGCCGTGAAACCCAGACTTCTCCTCATGGACGAGCCTTTTTCCGCCCTGGACCCTCAGACGCGCAAAGAGGCCCGAAGGCTTTTGAAAAAGGCCATTCAGGAGAGGGGAACGACCGTCATTCATATCACCCATGACTTGGATGATGCCTGGGCCCTGGCGAACAGGGTCGGCATTTTCAAGGAGGGCAAACTTCTCCAGTTCGGGACGTTGGAAGATGTCTTTAATCGACCCGGTTCGGAATTCATTGCGGATTTTGTCGGGGCCAATATCCTGGAAGGGAAGGTGAAGGCCTCGGAGGCGGGGGGCAGCACGGTGGGTGTGAACGGGTTTAACCTGGTCTGCTCGGGCGAGGCGAAAGTGGGATCGGTGGTCCGGGTGGCCATCCGGCCGGAGAATATCGTGGTGACCAAGGAGTCGCCCGCTGACCCTTCGGCCAGCAACGCCTTGACGGCCGTGCTCGAGGGGGTCTTGAACGAGGGACAGACCTGTGTGCTTCATCTCAGAAGCTGTGAGACGGTGCTCAATGTCCTGGTGGCCAACAACGCCTTGGAACGCCTGGACCTGCGTGAGGGAGATGATGTCTATGCCATGATCCGGCACGATAATGTGAAGATCGTTTGAAGTCGGGATCAGATTTTAAGATTTCCCTGCCAGAGGAATCCGCCGTCGCGGACTTGCAAAAGGGGCTTTTGATCTCGAATTTCGAGGATTTTTTGGGGGGCAACAGGTGATTGAAAGACCCTTGGTAACTACTCAGCTAGATAGGCTGTAGGCATTTAGGCTGTAAGGTACCGCAGGAAGGGAACATGCGTGATCACATATCGAGCAACCAGGGAATTCC
>CAZXWJ010000268.1:0-5978 GCA_964644375.1 uncultured Desulfobacteraceae bacterium
TCGAAAGATACGCATGGAGGCCGATACCAGAGAGGAAATTTACAGGACGATTATCCAGAATGATGAAGATTTCTGATTCTTTTGGGATTGGACGGGAAAGCGGAGGCGCGTTTTATTATGGTCGGTTTGCTGGTGGTCACCCATTGTGACTTGGGCAGAGAATTATTAAATGCCGCTGAATTCATCGTGGGTAGCATAGAAGGTTCTGACGCCATCGCGATTACCGAGACCACGGGCAGTGAAAAAATGAGAAAGACGATTGAGGGAAAAATCCAAGCCCTCAACAGCGGCAAGGGCGTGCTGATCCTTACCGACATGTTTGGTGGAACGCCCTCTAATCTCAGCCTCTCTTTCCTGAAAGCGCAGAGCGTAGAGGTCCTCACAGGGGTCAATCTGCCCATGGTTATCGCGATCGTTCAAAATCGCAGTAACTCGAACCTGAACGAACTGGCTGAAAAAGCGCGGGAGGCGGGTAAGGTAGGTATTTCTCTTGCAGGGAAGCTACTGGAGCCCAGATGATCTCTCTTGTGCCTGTGACAAGAGAAAATCAACAGCTTTACCTTGACGGAATACTTGAAATAGAAAACGCATCCTTTCTCTCTCCCTGGAATCGGAAGGACTTTCTACAGGAAATAGTAAACCCCATTTCCCACCTGTGGACCGTTATGATGGATGGCGCCCTCGTGGGATATGTTTGTTTTTGGTCATTCGATAACGTTGTCCAGCTCCTCAATATTGCGGTTCATCCGAACAAACGCGGCCAAGGCACGGGATATCGTCTCCTCAAAGAGGTGATTGAAAAGGGCGTGTCGAAAAACATGGAACAGATCTGGTTGGAGGTAAGGGTTTCCAACCGGAGTGCCATTGGGTTGTATAAAAAGACCGGCTTTGTGGAGGTAGGACTGAGGCCCGGGTATTACCGGGACACCCATGAAGATGCCATCACCATGTCCCTGTACCTCCCAAAAAAATGATGGAAACCATCAATTAATGGCCTAA
The DNA here is from genome assembly GCA_964644375.1 of uncultured Desulfobacteraceae bacterium. Classification (GTDB taxonomy): domain Bacteria; phylum Desulfobacterota; class DSM-4660; order Desulfatiglandales; family HGW-15; genus CAYNYM01. The sequence goes on from CAZXWJ010000268.1 coordinate 1,000, forward strand.
GTGGTTCGTATTCAACAGAACCGTTTTTTTATTGAACATATTGCTGGGGAGGAGTCTTATGCCTTTAAAAGTAGCGATCAACGGTTTCGGTCGTATCGGCAGGATGGTTCTCAGGGCAGGACTGTCCAACAAAGATATGGAATTTGTAGCCATCAACGATCTAACGGATGCTGCTACCCTTGGACATCTCCTGAAATATGATTCCGTTCAGGGGGTGCTGAATGAAGAAGTGAAGACCACCAACCATTCCCTGACGGTTGATGGAAAAGAGATACAAATCTATTCGGAAAAGGACCCCTCCAATATTCCCTGGGGAGATGTGGGGGCTGAGGTCGTTTTGGAATGTACCGGACTCTTTAGAGATCGGGAAAAGGCCGCGGCCCATTTGAATGCCGGGGTTCGGAAGGTCGTCATCTCCGCTCCCGCGAACAATCCCGATGTCACGATCGTCATGGGTGTCAATCACCAGGAGTATGACCCCCAAAAACACCACATCGTCTCCAATGCTTCCTGTACGACGAATTGCCTGGCCCCGGTTTGCAAGGTTTTGCTGGATCATTTTGGTATTGAAAAGGGTCTCATGACCACCACCCATGCCTACACGGGCGACCAGCGCCTGCTCGATTTTCCCCATAAAGATCTGCGGAGGGCGAGAGCCGCTGCGCTGTCCATGATTCCCACCACGACCGGTGCCGCGAGGGCCGTGGCCCTGGTGCTTCCCCAACTGGCCGGCAAGTTGAACGGCATGGCGATTCGTGTCCCTACGCCCAATGTTTCGGTCGTTGATCTTGTGGTCCAACTGACCCGGGCCGCCACGGCCGAAGAGGTGAACCAGGCCCTGAAAGAGGCGGCGGAAGGTCACCTGAAGGGGGTTTTAGCCTATTGCGAGGAGCCCCTTGTATCCACAGACTTCAACGGGACCACGGTTTCTTCCACGGTGGACGCCCCTTCAACGATGGCCGTGGGGGATATGATCAAGGTCCTGGCCTGGTATGATAATGAATACGGTTATGCCAACCGGATGGTAGACCTGGCACTCTATATGACCAAGGGATAATCGTTCAAACCCGAGGCATCGCGGAGGCCGATTTTTTGATTTGTGCGGTGGTTGAAAAGGAGTAAAACATGTCCGATCGCAAACCCATGATTGCAGGCAACTGGAAGATGCACCTCAACCTCAAGGAATCGTCGCAACTCGTTGAGGCGATTGTCACCCATGTCACCGATGCCGGAAATGTGGATATTCTCGTGGCCCCACCCTTTACCGGACTGGGAGTCGTCAGGGCCGCCATCGGGGATTCCGGCATTCTCCTCGGCGCCCAGAATATGCACTGGGAGGCCCAAGGGGCCTTCACGGGGGAGATTTCGTCGGGAATGCTCCTGGACGCGGGCTGTACCCATGTCATCCTGGGTCATTCGGAGAGAAGAAGCCTGTTCAGGGAAACCAGTGATATGATTGACCGAAAGGCCACGGCCGCGGTTCGAGCGGGCCTGACACCCATTGTCTGTATGGGGGAAACCCTTGAGGAGAGAGAAGGCGGAAACACCTTCGATGTGATCAAAAGGCAACTGGACGAATCCTTGAAAGGCTTCAGAGATGAAAAGCATTTGCCCCTGTCGACCGTGCTGGCCTACGAACCGGTCTGGGCCATTGGCACGGGTTTGACGGCGACCCCGGATCAGGCGCAGGAGGTGCATGGATTTATTCGGGATTGGTTGCGGAATAACTTCAATCAAGAGACGGCGGATGCCGTAAGGATCCTGTACGGGGGCAGTGTCAAACCCGATAATGTCAGGGATCTTATGTCAAAACCCGATATTGACGGTGCCCTCGTGGGCGGGGCCAGTCTGAAGGCGGAGTCCTTTGCCGCCATCGCCAAATTCCATGAAATTTGAAGGGATAAGATTTTTATTGCAAAAGCATGAGTTCCTGCTATAATCCATCGCTCTGAAAGGTTAGGTCGTCATGGCTTCAATAGGACGGCCTGCCATGAGAATGCCCGGCTTTTTCGGGCGCTGAGGACAACACGAACGCCAAATGAAACTTGTAATCATACTCATACATGTGGCCGTTTGCCTGGCGCTTATCCTGATCGTACTTCTTCAGCGGGGTAAGGGTTCTGATATGGGGGCGGCCTTTGGCGGCTCCAGCCAGACGGTTTTCGGAAGTGCGGGGGCGGGCTCTTTTTTGAGTAAGCTGACAGCGGCGGCTGCCGTGGTTTTTATGGTGACGTCCCTGTTTCTGGCCTTTCTTTTTGGAAAGGGGACAACCTCTTCCATTATGAAAGGTGTGAACACCTCGGCGCCAGTTACTCAACAAACGCAGAGTCAGAATCCTGAAAAATGAAAGCTCTTTTACAGTGCCGAAGTGGTGGAACCTGGTAGACACGCTATCTTGAGGGGGTAGTGGCCGACGGCCGTGCGGGTTCAAGTCCCGCCTTCGGCACCATTTTATGTTATTTTTACATGAATGATTACGGGGAGTTAGTGTCGACCACTAATTCCCCGTTTTTCGTTTGCGCCACATTTGGGCTACATTTTTCCGATGTATCGTCGGATGCCTGTCTATTTTTTGGGAAGTGCTACTCGGGAAAGGGTTGGGTGCCGGCCAATCATTTGTAAATATCACCCCTTGGCTCGATGTGATCTACGTAAACAATATCACCGGTTTGGTCATACCAAAAGATAATCCTGAGATTCCCGGCCCTTATTCTATGAAATCCGGCCCATTCACCAACCATATGCTTCACATTGGATCGGCCTAAGGGTTTATCTTCAAGCTTTTTCAGTATCTCTCGAATTCGTTGTTTGGTTTCCTTCGGAAGACGATTGAGGTATTTTACGGCGTAACGATGGAGCAATGACCTTGCTCATCAGATGGAATCCAAATTTATGTAATCCTTTTTATTTCCTTTTTCTCGATTTATCTTAGCCTCACGGAGCTGCTGAACGGTTTCGTCATCGAGATCCCAACCCAGGAGTTCCTCCATCTTTCTGAAATGCTCGATAGGGATTATGACCTCTTTCGGGTTGCCGTGCTCGTCGACAATGTATTTCTTATTGATTTCCATAATAAAAATCACTCAAATATATGTTAGAAGCTAAATTATAGGGAAAGACGTTATTTAAATCAAGGAGATATCGTCAGGTTTCAACCCTGTTATCACTTAAGAAGAAAGCGGTATTTTGGGGATAATACCGCCTATAGGAGTGGTATTTGGATGAAGGATATGATTGAGGGATAGATCTAAACGGCAACTGAAAAATGGGACGCCTTGGGTTTAGTAAATGGCTTCCGAAAGACGTTTGAGGGAATACACCCCGGATAAACCGGCGATCCTTTTAGGTCGCTTTTCGTGTTTCGATGAAAAATGACCCTTGAATTGCTGATAAACCCTATCAACAAAGACTTTGCTTCCAATGATCCCACTGTCTGTGAAATACCTCGTTCGATAACGAAAGCGGTCCATCTCAGTCACTTCAAAATTTTTCTCACGTTCCTTCTCAGCGCCCTCAACCCGTCCCTTTTCATAAACGAACCTGCGATAATGCCTAAGTCTTTCCGTTTTGCCTTTCACACCGAACTCCTTAAGTCCGAAATCCAGGGAGAGGAATTCATTCTCGTTTTTCCTTTGTAAATGGTATCCCAGTGAACACCACCGGTATGCTTCGGGTTTCTTCACAATTCCCGCCCTCACAGGGTTGAGATCGATATAGGCCAGGCAATTGATCAATGTTTCACCGTTGTCCACGATAACGCTTTTGAACCGGCCGGACCAAAAGAAGCCCTTGCGGCGGTGCCTGCGATTGTAAAACCTCGAAAACCCCTGCTTGATCTCCTTCATGTATTCGGAAAGATTGGCCCATTTCTCCCGGAGAAGGGGGATCTGCTCTTCACCCAACACCATCTCTTTATCATCGCCGTAATATTCAAAGAAACGCCGTTTTATCTCCTCGTCGTCAAAATCCCCCCCCGGGTGCATCCGCACCAATAGGTGGAAATGATTCCCCATGACACAAAACCCCAATACTTCTGAAAAGTAAATCTTGCTTAACCGTTTGATTAGGCGTACTAAATATTCCTTTTCAATATCCCCGAGCACAAAACCATCCAGGGCCGTTCGTGACATCACATGGTAAACCGTCGGTTCACCTTTTACAATCAAACGGGCTATCCGGGGCATTGCGCGTTCCTCCTTTCTGAAAATTGGGATTCCATTGATTCCGGCACCTTTGAACTCATATCAAATTCAATAGCTTCCTTCAACAATAATTTGCCTGTCCCCTTATTGTCCTTATTCCCCTCTAGGAAATCAAGGGCTTGCGCGGAGGCGCACAAGTGTACGCCGCACAAGGAATCCCGCCGATTGACGCCGAAATTGCGGAAAAGGGCCATTTCTGGATGAAAACTAGTTAGCTGGTTGGCTGGAGGTTCATATATCTCGATAACAATGAGAAACAGTTCTTCAGTTGAAACATCCCTCCTCATGTTGACATAAGGCACACATCGTGCTTAAATGGTGCCCATGTCCTATTATAAATGGAATCATGAAAAAAATGCGAAACTTAAGGCGGAACGTGGCGTCGGTTTCGAACGGATAATCCTGCAAATTGAACGCGGTGATCTTCTTGATGTCATTGAGCACCCGAATCGATTGAAATATCCGAATCAACAGATGCTGATTGTCAAGATCGAAGACTATGCCTATCTGGTTCCATTTGTTGAGAATGAAGAAGGTAAATTTTTGAAAACAATCATTCCGAGTCGTAAAGCGACCCGTGAATATTTGGGGGAATAAAATGGCAAAGTTAAAACTTGATAAAGAAGAAAAGGACCTTCTTGATAGTTATGAACGGGGAGAATGGAAATCCGTTAAGAATCTTGAAGAAGAAATTGAAAAACATAGAGAGTACGCTCGTCAGACTTTAAAAAAAGACAAGCGCGTCAATATCCGGATTTCATCCATGGTGCTTGATGA
>CAZXWJ010000269.1:0-5977 GCA_964644375.1 uncultured Desulfobacteraceae bacterium
GAAAATCCACGGCCCTTTTCAAGACCCTTCAGGTGGGGGATAAATTCCAGGACGTTATCGGCCCCCTTGGAAAACCTACGGATTTGGAAAATCTGGGAACCGTGGTATGTGTAGGGGGCGGCACGGGAGTTGCCGTGGTTCACCCCATTACCAGGGGCCTAAAAGAAATCGGCAATCATGTCGTCGGAATTATTGGTGCCAGGAATAAGGACCTTCTCATTTTGGAAGACAAGATGACCGCGGCTTCCCACGAACTCCACGTGTGCACGGACGACGGTTCCTACGGGCATCATGGGTTTGTCACGGATGTCCTCAAAGAGATCCTTGAGAAGGAAGACGTGAAACTCGTTGTGGCAATCGGCCCGGTACCCATGATGAAATTCGTATCAAAAGTGACGGCCGAATATAAGGTCAAGACCCTTGTCAGTCTCAACGCCATCATGGTGGACGGCACCGGCATGTGTGGGTGTTGCCGCGTCAGTGTGGGCGGAAAAACACAATTTGCCTGTGTGGACGGTCCGGAGTTCGACGCTCATCAGGTTGACTTTGAGGAACTCGCACAGCGTCTGAATGCCTACAAAGAGGAAGAAAGACGTGCATACGAAAGATTCACGGCCGAATGTCAGGCGGGATAGACACGGCCCTCCGATCTTCCGGGTGATATGGTTCCCGGGAATTCTCGTGCGGTTCAATATTGAGGCAAGTTAATGGTATGATGGAGGACAGAATGGCAGAAAAAACGGATAAAAAAGAGAAAATTCCCCGGCAAGCCATGCCGGAGCAAAAACCTGAGGTTCGAAGACGAAATTTTGAAGAAGTTCCAATCGGATATAGCCCAGAACTGGCCATGAAAGAGGCCGAAAGATGCCTTCAGTGCAAAAAACCTTCCTGTGTGGAGGGATGCCCCGTTTCGGTGGATATCCCCGGGTTTATCAAACATGTCAAGACCGGTGAGTTTACGAAATCAATCCGTAAGATTTGGGAACGAAACGCCATGCCGGCGGTGTGCGGCAGAGTCTGCCCCCAGGAAGCCCAATGTGAAGGCAATTGCATTCTTGGAAAAAAGGGCGAGCCCGTGGCCATCGGGAATCTTGAACGTTTCGTGGCCGACTGGGAAAGAAACAACGGCAAGGGGGACCTCCCGCCGAAGGCTGAACCCACGGGAAAAAAGGTGGCGGTTGTGGGCTCCGGGCCTTCGGGTCTCACGGTAGCCGGTGACCTGATCCTCAAGGGCCATGATGTGACCGTTTTTGAGGCCTTCCACAAACCGGGCGGCGTGCTGGTTTACGGTATTCCGGAGTTCAGGCTTCCCAAGGAGATCGTATTTTCCGAAGTGAATTTCCTGGAGAGACTGGGCGGAAAAGTGGAATGCAATAAGGTCGTAGGGCGCACCGTTTCCCTGGACGAACTATTCGCCGAGGGTTTTGACGCCATCTATGTCGGTGTGGGGGCCGGGCTTCCCAGCTTTCTCAACATCCCAGGAGAAAACCTCATCGGGATTTACTCGGCCAATGAGTATCTCACCCGGGCCAACCTGATGAAAGCCTATCTCTTTCCCGAATACGACACACCCATTGCCCTGGGTAAGGACGTCATCGTTTTGGGCGCGGGAAACGTGGCTATGGATTCTGCCAGGACGGCAATGCGTCTGGGCGCTGAGCATGTTCGGATCGTTTATCGCCGTTCAAGAGACGAAATGCCGGCCAGGGGCGCGGAGATTCACCATGCCGAGGAAGAGGGTATCGAATTCTTCCTTCTCACCGCACCCACCAAATTCATTGGAAATGACGAAGGCCGGGTGACCGGCATGGAATGCCTGAAGATGGAACTGGGCGAGCCTGACGACTCGGGACGGCGCCGTCCTGTTGCCATAGAGGGCTCTGAATTCATGCTGGACTGCGATCTGGCGGTCATTTCGGTCGGGGCGGGAGCCAATCCTCTTCTGACACAGTCTACCCCTGACCTGAACGTCAACAAGTGGGGCTACGTCATCGCAGATCCGGAAACCGGTAAGACCAGCAAGAAGGGGGTCTGGGCCGGAGGCGATATCGTGACGGGTATGGCGACGGTCATCCTGGCTGCGGGGGCGGGAAGAATGGCCTCCAATTCCATGCACCAATATTTGACCTGGGGATGGTAAAGAGACTCCGAGGGGGAGCATGCCGTATCTCCCCCTTTTATTTTACTACCTGAATTTTGCATGGGATGTGCCGTAAATATTCGATGTAAAATTCAGGTCATTCTATTCATTATTTCTCCGCCTCTTTATCCCCCTTCCCGTTTCAACGCAAAATTCTTCACAAATTGGGCGTGGGGCCCCGGTTCCAAGAGCCCCCACAACGAGACATTGAAACCTTCTCATCTTGAAGTCCTACGGTCGGCTTTTGGGGCGCCAATCAAGATCGCCTGTGAAGGCGTTGAAAATCTGGGGGGTGAATGACGGTGGAAGGCATGCGCCGGAATTGCCCCCGAAATCATTGGGTATCGGACCCGACGACCTGATGGAGGCGTACCCGATCAGGGCAGAAAAACCTTTTTGCGATAGTATCGGAGTTCCTTAATGGATTCCTCGATATCGCTCATGGCGAGGTGGGCTTTTTCCTTTTCATAGGGGGGTAAGGAAGGGTACCATCGATTCACCAGTTCTTTGATGGAGCTTACATCAATGTTCCGGTAATATAGAAAATTTTCGAGTTCGGGCATATACTTAACCAGGAACCGTCGGTCCTGCCCGATGGAATTTCCGCAAAGGGGGCATTCACCTCCTTTGCAATGGTTGGTAAGAAATCTGAGTGTTTCCTCCTCGGCCTGTCGACAATTGAAGGGGGAATTTTTGACCCGATCTATGAGTCCTGATGCCTGATGATGTGTCCTGCTCCAGTCTTCCATGCCGCGGAGGACCTTTTCCGGGTGGTGTATGGCGATATTGGGCCCTTTTGCAAGGATATCGAGCCTTCCGTCGGTCACGAGTGAGGCGATCTCCAGAATGACGTGTTCTTGGGGGTCAAGGCCGGTCATTTCCAGGTCTATCCAGATCAAATGACGGTTCATATCAGCCCCTCCAGGACCTAACAACGGTAAGGAAATTAATTTTCTAAGAAATATATGGGAAATGTCTATCCGTGTCAAAGGAAAAGCCGGATTCCCTGCATGCCGGGCCTTCGGGAAAACCTGCCGGGGAGACTATTGAATTCGACCAGGGTGACAGGTGGTTGAGGCCTTGAAAAGGACGAACAAGAGAGCCTCAACGCAGGATGCATGAAAATGCCCATTTTTTCAGATATCGGAATAGCTATAAGGGTGAATAAACAGCGGATGAGATCCTTTTCCGGAGTGAATCCATGCCTCTTATTGTTTGTTTCTCTTTTCTCCCTGATCATTTGGCTGTATCCTTTTACGGCTGTATCCGGAAAGCCCCCCGTAGAAAAGGACGTCTTGGTCCCTGCCGCTATTCTGAAATGGCCTGAAAAGGGCTCCGATTATGTCCTTTTGGTGGATAAATCAAAACAGAGGGTCTTTTTGTACCACAAAGACAGCCCATTTAGCCCCTGCAAGGTTTTCGCATGCTCTACGGGTGAAAAAGACGGACAGAAATCCCGAAAAAACGATCGAAGAACCCCCGAAGGTATCTATTTTTTTACAAAAAGTTTTGTGGAACGGGAACTCTCGCCCATATACGGCATAAGAGCCTTTCCCATTGACTTCCCTAACCCGGTTGATGCCAGGGAAGGAAGGGGGGGGTACGGTATTTGGTTTCATGGAACGAATAAAACCTTAAAGCCAAAGGATTCCAACGGATGCATTGTCCTGTGCAACCGTAACATCGATGAACTGGCCCGATATATCAAACTGCACGACACCCCCGTGATTATCAGCGATAGCATTGAAATGGCCAACCCCGCCATCGTCAACAGGGAAGCCGGGGCACTGGAGGCGGTCGTCGAGAACTGGAGGATGGCATGGGAGACGAAGGCCGTCGACGAATATATGTCCTTTTACAACCCGCAGTTCAAGGCCAAGGGAAAGAACTGGCAGGCCTGGAAGGACTACAAGACCCGATTGGCCCAAAAATACAGCGCCCTTCGAGTGGAAATCGAAAATCTTCGCCTCCTGAAGAGTGACGGTGTTGCCGTAGCCGCCTTCACTCAGCGCTACAGCGCGTCCTCTTTTCGAAGCGAAGGGGACAAGAGACTCTATTTTCAGCAAAAAAGCAGGCGGTGGGAGATCATCGGTGAATATTTTGCCGGTGAAGATGAGGAACTTCCGGCCTCTGAGGAACCCGACATTTCCCTGCGGAAGGGAAAAATGGACTAGTTCGGTTACTCCCCGGTCATGAATTTGAAGTCCTGGGGTAAGCAAAGAGAGCACCGGAACAATACATATCGCATCCTGTGGATCTGAGAAACCTGACGGCCCCAGATGTCTCACGTCACGGGGCCGGGGTGAAATTTATTTTGATTTATCGGGCCTATACCGATGAGGATGTTGGAATTTAAAAACTTGTTCTTGTGAGGAAGGGCGAACATTGGAAGGCAGAAAGAGAGGACTTGCGGCCCCTGAAAAGATAGCCCAATCTTCGAGGGAAGGGCGCGGGAAGGAAAAACGTTTCAACGTCATGATCATGAGAGGCCTCGGTGGGGTACGATCCTTTAATATCTCCCCTGTTTTTGTCTTCTGTGTGGTGTTGTTTTTCATAGCCTTTACGATTGCCTCCCTTTTTGCAATCAACGGTTTCCTTCATCTTCGCCGGTGGACGGCCGTACAGAAGAGAGAAATAAACCAACTGCGCAAGAAGGCGGACCATCGCCTCAAGGAACTCCTGGAGGTCAAACAAAGAATGGCGCTTTTAACGAGCTACGTTCGTGACCTTGAAAATCCTCAAAAAGTAAAACGGGTACTTGTACCTGAGGAAAAGCCCGTCCCCCAAAAAGAGGCACAGCCACCCGTGCCCGGCAAGCCCGCAACGCAACTCGTGGATGTCCGGGGAATAGCCGTTCGGAAAGAGGGGTCCCGGATGACTGTGGATTTCAGGCTTATAAACCTGGCCCCCCCTGAAAAGGCGGTGGGCGGTTATGTCCATACGCTTATCAAGATTGAAGACAGTAATCCGCCCCGACTGATGATCTTCCCAAAACAAAAACAACTAGAGTCCGGTCTGCCGGTCAATTATCGCCGCGGCCAGCCCTTTCTCATTCACCGCTTCAGACCGATAAAGGCGGGATTCGATCTGACCTCCATTCCCCAACCGCCCTCATCCATTCGAGTCCTGGTGTATGGCCAGTCCGGAAAGCTCCTGCTGAGTAAGGTTTTTGCGGTCAGCGAAGATTCTTAGTCCATCCAATTTGTCGACAAGCGGGAGCTCCATCTACGAACCCGCATACTCCACCTTGAGGACATCGTTCCATGGATCTGATTTATGGATCCTGATATTGATGGCCTGCCCTTCCTTAAAATCCTGTCCGTTGTGACGTTTCATATCCATCACATGAAGCAAGTCGGGCATCAGAAGACGGAATCTGCTCTTCATCGCAATCAGGACAATGGCCTTGAACACCTCCCCTTCATGTTGGTGAAGGTATTTCTGGAGCCAGTAGCGAAGACGATTCCTTTTAACCATGGTAAGATCCTTGAGTGCGGAACCAAGAGTCATTCGAATTTTTTCCAGGTCCTCGGCGTTGTACACAGGGGGTTTGTTCAGAAGAACGTTGAGGATCTGACGCTGAACCACAAGGTCTGCATATCTCCTGATCGGGGAACTCACATTGGTATAAACGTCCAGGCCAAGGCCTGAATGGGGCCTGGGAGCCGTGTCAATCATGAGCGGGCTGAGTTTTCGGCGCTGCTTGAAGACAAAATAGACATAGTTGGTCTCATCGACGGGAAGCCGATCGCCGGGCGGCTCCTGCCCTCGGTAGAGGATGGGGACGCCTTTGTCACGGCAAAATCTGGCGGCAAGGCAGTTATAAAGGATCATGGA
>CAZXWJ010000270.1:0-5924 GCA_964644375.1 uncultured Desulfobacteraceae bacterium
CATCCCGAGGCCCAGCGAATCCTGAACCCCGAAACGGCACACGGCCGTTCCCGGACATGCCTGCACATAGTGCACACAAAGTTCCGTGGCCCTCCCGACATCCAGGCCCAAGTCTTTCCAGACTCGGGGCACATCTTCCGCTTTGAGTCCCACCAGGACCAGGCGTTGCCCGGAGGTGATTTTCATGACCGGAATTTCATACTTTTTGACCACCTGTGCAATGGTCTCCAGGACCTGTGGCGTAACGAGACCCACCGGTGTCCTGGGGACAATGGCATAGGTTTCCTTGTCCCTCTGCAAAATCGCTCCATCCAGTTGTTCAACCATATACAACCTCCTTTCAAAAAGTTGTCGTTCGTTTTATTTTATCCTATTTTAAGAAATTGGGAAGGTCAGTCCTTGACTTAAGTCAAGAAAGGGTTCTTTTTCGTGAAAAAATGAGATTTGCTCAAGAGGTCAGTGCGCGTTGCTGTGGTTCTTGACCTCATCCTTTGCTACGAGTCCCCGCAGCGCCGGACGAATTTTTCGAAACGGGCCCCTCTGTACCTATAACTCGGGACCGAGGGGCATCCTGCGCTCCTGCACCGGCTCTATCCTGTGATGAAAGGCCTGTCTGAAATGATCAGGGGAGGGTAACGGCAAACAGGATAAGAGATTGGACAGGGGCGGGTTGGGAAAGTCTCCCGGGGTGCAAACGGGCACAGGAGATCAAAGATTTTTTTAGGGGCAGTTCATGAGGCGGGTCAGTTATTGTTCATGGCCAAATTCATGACGGCAGTGGCGGTATCTTCGATGCTCAGCTTGGCCCTGTTCATTACGAGATCGTAGTTGAAGGGGTCGCATATATCGGCGTGAAAATATTGTCTGATAAATGCTTTTCGCTCCGATTCTGTTTTCAGTATGCGGCGTGACGCTTCTGTTTCTGGGATGTCGTAATCACGGGACACATAGTATGCCCTCATCTCAAAGGGTGCGACAATCCGAACACTCAACCTGTCGTTCGGCGGAAGAATGAAATTGGCTCCTCTGCCCACGATGATGGCGTGACCGTGCTTCCCTATGGTTCCTATGATTTTCATGAGATGCCTGAGATATTGATCCGGCCAGAGATGCTTTTCAAAAATCAGGGCTGCAATCCAGTCCTGCAAGACGGAAAGGGACCTTTCGTCCAGGGTTTCAATCAACTCCTTGCTTCTGTGCGCACATTGAACCATTTTATGGATAATTTCACGGTCGAAAAGATCAATTCCAAGCTTTTCCGCTATCCTTTGGGCAATGATTTTCCCTCCACTTCCCGGATCCCTGCAAAGGGTGATGACCGGCAAAGCATCCCCCTTTGACCTTTCTTGACTCAGACGACGCAGTTCCCATTTTCTTGTCTGTTCGTCTATGATTTTTTCAAGGGTTTTGCTTGACATGTTCTCTCCTCCTTTCAGGGGCCTGTTTGCTTGCCTTCGAAAATCATTGCGTCAGACCCGCAACAAACCATGGATCGGGGATTCGTATTTGAGTGAGCGTTGCCTTTTCTGTGAGGCGTACGGTGCTGTGCGATTTTTAGGGCATAGTTGGAACCTATTAAGGTTGCTTAACAGGTGTTAACCTTGAAACGCCGAAGAGGGGACGTTTTTTTGCATGAACCCCATATGGCCATCCTCGTCTTTCCATCTATGGCCTGCCGGGAATGATCATGAGTGAATTATTCTACAGGGGTGGACAATTCCAGCATCCTGTTTTTTGAATAACCGATGATTTCCCAGGCCTCTTTGTAAACCGCTTGACCCTTATGGTTAAAGGGATCGATGAGGATTTTCCTGTTCAGAAAAGGGGATGGCCTCGCATGGCAATCCTTGCATCCATTGGAACCCAGGGCTTTTTCGGCAACAATATCATGACTGAGATCAAAAGGTTCGCAGCACCGAAATCCACCCACATCGCTGGGCAGGGGGGCCTTTCGCAATTCGTCGAATTCGAGGTAATAAATCATTCCCCCTTTTACGAGGACAGGTGTGTGGTAAACGATTCGACACCCGAACCTGTCTCTGGCTTCGGATAACGCCCTGAGGTAGGTTTCTATTTCCTCGCAGGTGTTGACTTCTTTTGAACCATTGAGTGCTTGCAGAAGTGTGTAATTGGTGATCGAGAAGTTGTTTTCCGCCCTGGCGCCGGTAAAATTTCTGATACGCCACAAAAAGATCGGAATCACACGATGAGAGGCCTTGTCCCAGTCTCCCCACCAGATGATCTGCATGGGATTCACCGGTTTGATCTTCCCCTTGTATTTTACGAAGGCCGGGAGCCAGCAGTCATCCGGACAGTTTGAGAGGAATGGCCCTGCAATCGAACGTTGGGGCGCTGAAAATTTCTTTGCCGAATACTGGAAGCTCTTTCCCGTTGTCGCATTGTCGATCACTGCGATTGCCGAATCGGTCTTGTAAGGGATATGGCAGGTTTCACAATTCATTGCCTGGATATGTGAATCCGGAAAGAGGTGATTGGGCCTCGGCGCCCGGTCGTCTCCCCCTTTGAAGTGGCAATCGGCGCATCCTTTCATGCCGGCGTCTAAGTCGTCCCGGACAGAACCCAGGATGATATCACCTTTTGCAATTTCGTGGTCTTCCGTGGTGGTGTGGCAGGTGGTACACGAAAACCCTCCGGCCTTGTGAACATCTGACGTGGTATCCCAGCATTTGCCCCGCTTGATGGCGTCGGGGGTGTTGTGACAATTGCAGCAGTTTTGATCCAAAACTTCGGCGGTTATGGATGCCGCCAGGTTTGCGGAATCTGAAATGGCGGTCCTGCCGTAGTCCAGGCGAAAGGAGACCTTCTTCGCTTTGCCTGAAGAAAACGCCGCCTCAGGCCCTTCATGTTTGCGATACCAGCCGGCGCCTACGGCAGGGGCCTCATAGAAAAGCCCAGCCCGGATGGCCCGGGCCCTTGCTTTCCAGTCGTATCCCTTCAAATGGCAAACGAGGCAGTCGGCCTCAAGAACGCCGCTTTTCGCCCAATCCGAGCGATAGTAGTCGCCGTCCAGATAGTTGTCGCCCATGGGGACGATGTCATGTAGCAGGTCTTTAGAAAAATCATCATATCGGTGGCCCTTCCGGTCGTATTCGCAACCGCCTCCACCAGGATGACAGGCCCCGCAGATTTTAACCCAATTATAGGAGGATTTATCAATATCACTGCGACGCATGTTCACTTTTCTGGCCAACTGGCTGGAATCGGAAGAGGGTGGTCACCACTTCCCGTACATCCCGCGGGAGATAAGCCAGGGTTTTCTGGGGTCCATGTCATCTTTTACAAGCAGGTTGCCCCGCGAATCGGTTCGGCCTTGCTGGAAGTGATAGGCCATGGTGATCTCATCATAATCGTGGCACTCGCCACAGGTGTTTCTGGGACTGTAAGGGACCGTGCCCCGCAGTGCAACTTCATTTCCCTCGTAATCCAAAAGGACAAATTCCGGATGCTCTGATGCCTTCTTTGCAGTCGAAACCGCAGCAAAAGAGAGAAGAAAAAGAATCCCTGCCGCCAGGATAAAAACGATTTTGCTCATCATCGATTGCCTCCCTGGCAAAATCCCCAAAGGGCCCCGGGTCTTAGCGGCCGCCCTCCGGAAAAGCCATTTCGTCGCATCTCCAGCAGCCCTGCTTTCTGAGATCCCCTTTGGTGTCAATACGTTTGTCGCAGAGCCAGCCAAATCCGTCCCTGTCCCTGACGTACCGTATTGGACGAGATGGTGTGTGATAAAAAAGACCGGTGTAATCTTCAACACTTGTTTTTTTGTCGTCTTTCATGCCGTCCTCCTATTTGTTTTAGGGTTTTGCTGTTTGATAATTCAATAGCGCATGATTCGTGCCAAAAGCAGAGAGCGACGTGTCCGTTCGGTCGATGTACTTAAGGGCCTGAAATAAATGTATCTTTTATTTGAAAACCATTGGGTGTGCATAAATGAATATTTTTCTTGTCCCTGAAGTGTTAAAATAATCTTAACAGGTGTTAATATTTCATATAAGGAAAAAACGTATGCCTCTGAAAGATTTGAGCCGGTACTGGGAGACGGTTTTTAACACCATACAGGATGGGCTTATGATCGTGGACCGGACAGGGAAAATTGTGTCCGCCAATGAGGCCCTCGTGGGCATGACAGGCTACAGCAAGGGCGATTTGATCGGGAGCCGGTGCTCCGCCCTCAAATGTGATATCTGCGAGATCGCCCGTGACCGCAACGGGGAATATTGGTGTGTCCTGTTCCGTACCGGGAGCCTGAGAATGCGCAGATGCACTTTGACCCGGAGGGATGGAAGCCACGTTCATGTATTGAAGAACGCCTCTCTTCTCAAGGACAGGGAGGGACAGGTGATAGGGGCGGTGGAAACGCTTACGGACATCTCAGCAGTCGTTGAAAAAGAAAACCATATTGAAGCTCTTCAAAGGGAACTTCAATCGGAGGACGGTTTTCACGGCATGCTGGGGTCTTCAACAGCGATGCAAAACGTGTTTGAGCTGATCAAGAATGCGAGCAAGTCGGATGCCCCTGTAATTATTTTTGGCGAAAGCGGGACAGGAAAGGAACTTGTGGCCAGGGCCATTCACGAGACAGGGCCTCGAAGAAGAAGGCCTTTTATAAAGGTCAATTGTGCCGCATTGAATGAATCTCTTTTGGAGAGCGAACTTTTCGGGCACGTCAAAGGGGCCTTTACGGGGGCCTACAGGGCAAGAAAGGGAAGGTTCGAGGCCGCCCGGGGCGGGGACATCTTTCTGGACGAGATCGGCGATCTGCCCCTCAGCATACAGGTTAAGCTCCTTCGGGTGCTGGAGGAGAACATCGTTGAAAGAGTGGGTGAAAACAGGCCTATCTATATTGATGTAAGGATCATTTCTGCAACCAATAAAGACATCAAACGGCTCGTCGAAAAAGGTGCTTTCAGGGAGGATCTTTTTTACAGAATCAATGTCATCCCCATCACCGTTGCACCTCTGAGGGCCCGGGTGGAAGATATCCCCTTACTTGCAGATGCTTTTTCCAGAAGAATTCGAATGAAAAGCGGAAAGGAAATCCATGGGATTTCTAATGAGGTGATGTCCTTGTTGGTCAAATACCCGTGGCCCGGAAATGTGAGGGAAATGAAAGGCGCACTGGAGTATGCGTTTGTCTCCTGTCACGATGCCATGATCCAGCCCTATCACCTCCCTCCGGATTTTTTTGGGGAAAAGGAGGCGTTGAGCCTGTCGAGATCCGTGTTTGAAGGCCGTGATGAGATAGAGAGGCGGCAGTTGATCGCCGCCTTGCAGAAGAGTGGCGGAAATCAATCGGCAGCGGCCCGGATACTGGGTGTTTCGAGGGTGACGGTCTGGAGCCGGATGAAAAAACACAAGATAGGTCTAAAGCGAAAAATCGGTGATTAAAGGCGGTCTCAAACCATTCTTGTCAATTCCAGCCTTCATCCTGAATGACATTACCGAAAACAGCCTTGAGCCGAAATCGGTCATTGAAAAAGAGAAAGTCCCTATGTTCCGGTGGTCATGGCAGGGGTTTCGGGCTTTTTTAACCAGGATGCACCCGGCATGTCACCCATCGATGCCATAAAAGCGAATTGCTCTTAAATTCTCCAACGGCAAGCGATGGGAACGGTTTACGAATGCAAGCAAGGGAATAATTGGGATGCGGGGAGAAAAATGGTCAACATGAGCGGACATACCCTATCGTCGTAGGAAGTAGGGCTGGCACAGAAATTCCGGCTTGCAGGAACATAAATGCGATAAGACTCTGGATTATCCCTCGGCCTTTTTTTCCAGTGCATCCAGCTTGTCCGGATCGGAAACCGCGATGTCTACCAGGGCCTGAGGAATAGAACTCTGTTCGCACATCGTTCGGATATCCTTTTCCACATCAGAAAATTCCAGGATTTCCCTGATTCCTTCGA
>CAZXWJ010000271.1:0-5916 GCA_964644375.1 uncultured Desulfobacteraceae bacterium
AAAGGACTCGAGTAATAGCCGCCATAAGGTATATATGCTTTTGTAAAAGTGTTCACAAAAATATCCTCCTATTGATGATTAAAAGATTACGGTAATTAAGATCTCATCAGCCCTGTGTGTTTCACAGGAGATAAGGCCATCAAAATGATACTTTCCGCTCCTCTGCGATGTGAGAAATTTATTTCGCGCCGAAACGGAGCAGGGTATCTTGATCAAAATCGCCCCGACGCCAACCCGCGTTCATGAAAATCATTTAACCTTGGCTCGGCCGGCAATCATTCTCAGGCGAAAGTTTTTGAAGAAGTCGAAAAAAGACGTCTCTTAGTAAAACATCCACCAATTATTTTTTGCTGATATTTCATGATATGAAACAATTTTTCCCAAATTTTATATCATAAGAAAAGGTCGAAACATTGTCAAGAAGAATTTTTTGATATTGTTATGATAGCTTCATCAAATAACACAGGGATAGAATTGAATGAAGATCGAAAATATTGATATCGAGGCTACAATCGAAAAGGCACAACGCGTTGTTCGTGAAGACAAGCAATTGTCGGCGGCTACGAAATCAATCTTTGAGATTATGATTCTCATAATCACTCTGTTTGAAACGATTAAACTCAAGGTTACCGCTGCTGGCGGCGCGTTGTATGCACAGGAATCACAAAAATACCGGCTTAAATGCAGGGCGATTTTAAAACAAGGAGTCAAGTCAAGCCATGCATTGGATCTTTTGTTTAACGGCAAGTTGCCCGATTTTCTTATGTAGATGGTAGCATAGGCATAAATCAAGCTGAATAGTTACATGATAATTTTCTGAAGCTCATCGATGAACGTTGGGGTTATTGAAGAGGTTTTTATAGCGGGAAAAACCAGGCCTCTGCTTTTTATGCAGGTCAATCTAAGCATCGAGATGTCAAGGAACGAGAAATGTCCGCAATATCCCTTTTGTTAAACGGTGCAGGGGACGGGAGGAGTTGATGTGGGAGAAGAAATGCTTTTAGCAGCGCTCGGCTGCGGCCGCTTACCGGGGATACTTGATATTACTTCGAGGCACCCCTTTGTTGTTTTTGGAACGATGGACGGGAAGGTTTTTGCCGATCTCCCTGCCTGCGCTGTGGATAGGACAGGGTCTGCCTTGCCGGTTTATTTTTATGAAACCGGGTGAATAATTCCGCGCCGGGTGGTTGCCGTTGGCAACATCGACAAGGTCTGGCTTGCAGTTCCCGAGGATGTTAAAGCAGAGGAGCTGCAAGATGCTTTCCGAAGCTATTTCGGTGCACCATGGGCTGAAGTCCTAGAGGTCGCAGAGAAATCTTTTTCCTATAACGCTGCCAACAACGCCTACTTCGCCGTGCGCAACCTTCGCCCAGTAGAAAATCTGACGTTGGAGCACCTTCTGGAAAGGGAAGGGATTGGCAAGCCGCCGAATATTATTGTAAGCTAAAAAAGAAAAGGGTCAGGCAAATGAATAATATTCCAGTATTTTTTTCCATTTTGGATTTTATGCGCTGACGAATCTGCTGGCTTAAGAGATATTTCGGAATGAAAAGAAAATAATTGGCCGTCCCCTTTTCCTTTTCTCTTCACTTTGCATATGAAGCAATGAACCATATCTATTTTATATATATTGTTTTTCGTTGATTAAGATCTTGATTTTACTTGACTTTTAATTTTATCTCATGCAGATATATCTAATAGGCCTTTTCCAACATTTAACCTCCTTCGTGGAGGGCCCGCATGGAGAGACATCTTAAATTGTGCCTACCTTGCTCCTGATAGGACGTCTGCACCCTATTGGGACACCCCCACCCGGCCTTTTTTCCAGAAAAGCAAGGCCTATTTTCATAAACTCTAAACAGCGCAACCACACCATCAAGGGTTGTCTGCGTTCATCTCTCAGGCAGCCAACGTAGCCGATGATGCCTTTATGGAAGTACATGGTCTTTTTTCTTCATATAACGAATTGTTTAAAATTCAAATATCCCCACATAACCTTATGAGTCAAGAAAGGGGGTAGAAAAGATGCCTTTCGATAGAAAATTAGCGATCGTTGATCTTACAAAAAATTCTATTGAGATAAAGTCAATCCCATTGGAACTCAGGAAAAGATTTCTTGGCGGCAGGGGGTTGAATGCCTACCTCTTATTAAATTATACCCAAAAAGGTGTTGATCCCTACAGTCCCGACAATGTTGTATTATTTGCGGGAGGTTTTCTTTGCGGAATGCTTGCATCAGCCACAGGAAGGTGTGATGTGATGACCAAATCACCCCTTACCAATCTTTTATCCAGCGGAAATATGGGCGGCTTTTTCGCTCCCGAACTGGCACATGCCGGATTTCATCACATCCTGGTCAAAGGAAAAGCGGATCATCCCGTGTATTTATATTGCCATGACGGCGAGGTCCAGATAAGAGATGCCAGGGATATCTGGGGAATGAGCGTAACCGATACGCAATGGGCGATTCGTGAAGATATCGGTAATCAGGAGGTGAAGTCTGCTGTCATAGGTCCGGCAGGTGAAAATCTTGTGGCCTATGCCAATGTCATGTCAGGGATCAAGAACTCCGCAGGTAGATGCGGTGGCGGTGCCGTCATGGGCGCAAAGAACCTCAAGGCAGTAGCCGCACTGGGCACGATGGATATCAAAGTCGCCTATCCCCGCGAGGCCCTGGACTTTAATAGACGCTTT
The DNA here is from genome assembly GCA_964644375.1 of uncultured Desulfobacteraceae bacterium. Lineage (GTDB taxonomy): Bacteria > Desulfobacterota > DSM-4660 > Desulfatiglandales > HGW-15 > CAYNYM01. Next base: position 2,695 of record CAZXWJ010000271.1, read on the forward strand.
ATAGATCAGATCGTGAGTGCCAAGGTGAATCAGACACAGGGGACACTCGGCACTCCCTTTATCTGGGGCGCCACCAACTCATGGGGAGGTATTCGAACCAGGAATTTTCAGTATAATCAGACTGAGTACGCGGATGATATCGAGCCTGAACATCTGGATGAAATAGCAGAAGAGACATGCGGTGAATACCATATGACCGCCTGTTTCGGCTGTCAGGTCCACTGTCGCGCCCAGTACCGAATCCCTGATGGACCCTATAAGGGGGTATATGATGAGGGACCCGAATACACCTCCCAGGGTGCATTCGGCGGAGAGACCGATACCCCACGAGCTGTTACCGTTCTGACCTGCAACCATCTCGTTGATAAATACGGTGTGGACAACCTGGAGATCGGAAGTCTCATCTCCTGGGCCATGGAATTGGCTGAAGAGGGAATTCTCACACCCGATCAATTGGATGGAGTAGATCTTAGATTCGGTAATGATGATGCGGTTATTGAAATGATCGACCGTATTGTCTTTAGAAAGGGATGGCTGGGGGATACCCTCGCCAAGGGGGGTGTTCAGGCATCCGATGAAATAGGGAAGGGCTCCTTTGATTATCTGATCCAGGTCAAGGGGATGAGCAACCTGCATTCCGATGAACGGGCCACCCCCTCACTCGCCCTGAACTGCGCCCTGGCATCAAGGGGGTCCGATCATTTGAGGAGTAGGCCGGCCATCGACCTGTATCATTTACCCGAACCGATACTGCGAAAGATCTACAGCAGTCCAATACCATACGACGGGCCCCTGAGTTCAGAACACACGGAATACATTGGGAAGGCCTGGCAGGTATACTGGCAGGAAAACTGTTATATGGCCGTTGACTGCCTGGGCATATGCAAATATCACACCACGTTCCTGGGAGCGACACTCCCAAATTTTGAAGACTGGGCCAAGGCCATTTATTGGAATACCGGCCTTGACATGTCGCCTGAAGATATCTGGCACGTAGCGAGAAGATGTAACATGATAGAGAGAATCTATCAACTCAGGGAAGGACTCAAGAGGGAGGATCTCAGAAAGGGAGATATGCTGAACCATCGCTACTTTGACGAACCCTGCAGACGCGGGGCGCCTGGCGTTGTTGGTCTGCTAATCAATAAGAAAAAATTTGTCAAGATGGTGGATGAATTCTATGAGCACAAGGGCCTGGATAAGGAAGGCCGACCAAAACCTGAAATTTTAAAAGAGTTGGATCTGGAGAAGGAACCATCCTATTTGTCATAGGAGAAGGGGGGAAATAATGGCAATAATCTTATGTATGGATTATTGAAAAAGCACTGGATCAGCGATCATTAAATGGGTTGCTTGGCGCGCCCCACAACACCACTCTCCAGACGGACCTTGATGCCACGGGGATGGGCAGAAGATTTTGTGAGAATATCCTTGACGACCCCTTCGGTGAGCTTCCCGGACCGCTGATCCCGCGTCTGAACTTTTCGGACGCGTACCCCCGGCCTGATGTCTCTGCGGCTAATTGCATTCATTTGTTTGTCCTCGACTCTCCTCCGAGTCGTCTACTCTCCTTGTCGGTCTTTACCCTTAGCGCTTTTCCCCTTCCTCAGCAAGTGTCCCAGCGTAAACCACTTTTTTCTTCCCGGGACGGCCCCTTGAATCTCCTTCAGCTTCACCTCGGCCGCCCTTTCACCTGCCTCGATGAGGTGCTTTGCACGGGAAAATTCAGACCAATGCAGCCTGCCGACTTCTGGGCGTATGATGATATCCGCATCCATCAGTTCGTAGTCCTTGAGGCGATTGGCCATAATATCACCGATGCGGGAGTAAACCGTCAGGGCGTTATGAAACTCCTTTTCCGAGCAGACATCCCTGACCACGGCCACCGCAATGACGACGTCGGCCCCCTCTTTTCTGGCCGCCGAGGCGGGTATCAGACAGATCACACCGCCGTCCAGCAGGAGCTTCTCCCCGTCCTTCAGGGGCTCGACCGCACCGGGCACGGCGCAACTGGCCGTCACCGCCTGCCTGAGCGACCCGTCGGCAAAGGTGATCTGCTCCCCGCTCACGAGATCCGTGGCTACGGCCCTGAAGGGTATTCGGGTCTCTTCGAACAGAATGTCCGGGATGAAAAAATTTATGGTGGCCTGGAAATCCTCGGTGGAAAGGATGCCGGGTTTGAACATGGCCTGGAGGGCATAGTAGCGGTTTTTCCAGAAGGCCTGGACCTTCTCGACAAGATGCAGGTCCCCGTCTCCCCTCGCATCGCCAAGGGCCTTCAGGGCGGAGGACTGAAAACCGGGGGATTCGAGGTAGGCCTCCATCCTTTCTTCCATCTCATCCGCAGACAGACCGGCTGCGTACGCCCCGCCCACCAAGGCGCCGATACTCGTTCCCACGATGAGGTCAATGGGGACCGAAGCCCTTTCAAAGACCTTCAGGATGCCGATGTGGGCGAGTCCCCGGGCGCCACCTCCGCCAAGGGCGAGGGCGATTTTTTTCCTTTTAAGACCCATTGAATACCCTTAGAAGACGAGAGTTTGTCTCGAATTATTGATGCCTTGGATCTAATGCATCCTCAACTTTTGCAACGTTAGAAAGAGTGAGTATTGTCTCACAAAAATAATATCAGAGTATTCGTTATTATGCAGAACTTTAGATAAAGTTCAATCCTTGATTCACATGATGGATCGTGGCATTTAGGTACGCTGCGCACGGCGATGAAGAAATTTTCAGTCAAGCTTGATATGCTTATCCAACACGTGCTTCATTCGATCGTTGATCTCCGGCAGTTTTTCGCCCCTGATCAGCCGCATGGCCAGGTCCGCGGTCAACCTGGCCCCTTCCTCCAGATGAAGGCGACCCAGTTCTTTGGTAGCCTTGGATGGGCTCCCCAGAAAACCCTGCTCCGCTCCCATGGCCTTGAAGGTCTTGAACCCTTCCCTGATGCCCCTCTCCACGTCGATTTTCACTGGGAGGGTGTCTTCCACATGGCCCTTGATCAGGGATGAATATTGCTCGCTTACAAAGGCCGTTTCCTTGACATCCGCATGGATTTCTTTTTGCGGGTCCAGCCCCATGCCCCTGATCAGGCGGGCTTCTTCGGTCTCCATGCCTGAGTAGACGATCCTCCCCAGGATCTCGATGATACGCACGTCATACCTTGCCTCGACCTCTTCAATCCCCGTCAGAACGGCCTTGACATGGACCGGGTCCAAATGA
>CAZXWJ010000272.1:0-5914 GCA_964644375.1 uncultured Desulfobacteraceae bacterium
ACCTCGAACTTCCTCATGTCAGAGGCAACCTTGGTCCTCTGTGCTTTACGGATCTTCATGAGCCGGTAAACGCTCGCCATGGAGACATCCTTCCCCGCCGGGAAGACGCCCCGGTCCCGGGCTATTTCAACCAGACGCGGGGTAGATAGTCTTGGATGCTCTGCTCGAAGCTGCATGAGCATATCGATCTGTTCATCCGAGATGCTGCGCATACGACCTTTGTCTCCCCGGCTTTCGGGGAACAGCGCTTCTATCTTTCGACCGCCGTCTTCGTACCGCTTTACCCAGGTCAGAATTGTAGCCTTGCTGATATAGGACCTGTTTGAGAATGGAATCTCCCATTCCTTACTGACCAGCTCCCGCAGAATCCGTTCCTTCTCACCCCAATACTGATGGAGATCCTTCTCCACCAGTGGAAAAATGACGCCAAAGCGGAACACTGCGATCTTCTCTTTCTTCTCTCTGTCCATTCCTTTGAACCGCCCCGGGTTTGCCGGAGCCTGATTTATGTGAGTCCGGCCGAAGCGGCCTGAACCTCCAATTCATTATAATACGTCTTTTCAAATTCTACCGGAGGAATATCTCCGATAGGTTCCAAAATCCTTTTATTGTTAAACCAGTCTACCCACTCGAGTACTGAACTTTCAACTGAGTTAATGTCTTTCCACGGTCCTCTTGGCCAGATGATTTCAGTCTTGAATAACCCGATTACAGATTCTGCCATGGCATTATCATAAGAGTCCCCAGTACTGCCGACCGAAGGATTGATTCCTGCTTCTGCTAACCGCTCAGAATATCTAATGGCCAAATACTGGCTGCCTCTATCACTATGATGGATCAATCCTGTTTTAACCTTTCTTGACCATAGCGCCTGCTCCAGGGCATCCAAAGTTAGGTCCGTTGTCATTGAACGAGCGACACGCCACCCGACGATCATTCGGGAGAACACATCGATGATGAAGGCGACATAGACAAATCCCTTCCAGGTGCTTACATATGTGAAATCAGCCACCCATAATTGGTTTGGACGGGTGGCGGAAAAATCACGTTTTACCAAATCCAAAGGTCGTTCCGTCTCTTTCGAGGGAATCGTTGTCTTAATTCTCTTGCCTCTGACGGCTCCACGAAGACCAAGAAGACGCATTAAACGTTCTACCGTACATTTGGCAACAGGGATTCCTTCTCTGTTCAACTGACGCCATACTTTTCGTGCGCCGTAGACCATGAAGTTTTCATCCCAGACCCTTTTTACTTCTACTTTGAGAAAATCATCCCGGCGAGCTCTTAATGATCGTCGGGAAGGTTCTATCTGACTAGCCTTGTGCTCATAGTAAGTCGACGAAGCGATCTCCAAAATCTTGCAGACCGGCCCGACTCCATGGACCTTTCGATGCTCATCAATGAAGTCTAGTAGCACTTTTACTGGCGGTCGAGCTCCGCCTTCGCGAAATATGCTGAAGCCAAACGAAGTATCTCGTTGGCTCGTTTCAACTCTTTGTTTTCTTTCTTCAGCCGCTTTAATTCTACACGTTCTTCTGTGCTTAAACCGTCACGGTTACCCTGGTCAACTTCAAACTGTCTGACCCATCGGCGAAGTGTCTCTGGTGTGCAACCCATCTTCCCGGAGACGGAAAGTATTGCCCCCCATTGAGATGGGTATTCTTTTTCCTGTTCGAATACAAGCCTCACCGCCCTCTCTTTGAACTCTTTCGGATACCTCTTCGTGTTTGCCATAGTACCATCCTCTCACAGATTTTACTCTCCGGCAAACCCGGGGCGGTTCAGTTATACACCCACAGTGACAGGGACTACGGAAGGCACCATTTGGGTCGGCCGGCAGGTAGCGGCGGCAAGCATCGGTTCCGCCGTGGTTCCTCTTCTGGTAGGGGTGGGGGTCGAAACGGTATCCCTTCGGGCTATACCGGTGATATTGTTGGTTCTGTCGCTGCTTCTATCGCTGCTGTACCGGATGTGGGTGGCTCAAACACCCCGTTGTATCGATACGGTAAAAGAGATGGGAAAGAGATAATCGCAAATCATGGTTTGACAGAAGAGAAAAATATTCTTACAGTTTAAGTAGGGGTGATTCAATGAGAAAACCCGTGCTGAATCTTTGTTTCCTTTTTCTTGTCTTAAACCTTCTTATTGCCCAGGAACCCGGGATAGAACGTCCCGTCCGGCTGGCCTCCTTGGAATGGCCGCCCTATGTGGGAGAGAAGCTTCCCGGTCAGGGAGCCGTGGCCGTGGCCGCCCGAGCCGCTTTTTCAGAGATGGGTTATGCTTTGGAAATAGATTTTTACCCATGGGCACGAACCCTCGCCATGGCTCAGAGGTCCGGGATGTATGACGGATACTTACCGGAATATTATTCGGCGGAAATTGAAAAAAAGTTTATTTACTCAGATCCTTTAGGAGAAAGTCCCTTAGGATTTGTGGAGCGGCGAAATGATCCGGTTTCCTGGTCCGATTGGGAAGATCTTCAAGGATTATTAATTGGCACCGTACAAGGGTATGTTAACAGCGAAGAATTTGATAGGCAGGTTGAGGCGGGGAATCTTTCTGTGGAAATCACCGGAACGGATGTTCAAAATGTCCGTATGGTTGCGGCAGGTAGAATCCCCCTGGCCGTTATTGACCGCCATGTCTTGTCCTGGCTGCAGAATGCCGAAGATACCTTGACCCCCTTTCGGCATCAGCTTCAGTTCAATCCGACCATACTGGATGTGAGAAAACTCTATATCTGTTTTCAACGGACCGAAGAGGGGCGGCGATACGCTGAGATTTTTAACGAGGGAATGAAAAGGATTGACAGCGCTGGGTTAATGAAAAAATAAATGGAACAATTCTGATTTTTTTCTATCAAGACCGCGGAGAACTTGAAACGCTATATCTTGACCAAGGGGGGGCCATCCGCTAATATGTCATCCAGTGCCAGAGTGGTGGAATTGGTAGACACAGGGGACTTAAAATCCCCCGGCCGCGAGGCTGTACGGGTTCAAGTCCCGTCTCTGGTAGTGTGCTCACCTTACGGTTCGCCGGGGTTTTCAAGCGGGGCTTCGCGTGGCGAAGTCCCGTCTCTAATTGTAAGGTATTAGTGTCCACAACCGTGGATAAAAAAACACCAAAAAACCATACAGGGTAACAAATTAAGTTAGCCCGACATATATATTTCTGTTTCAATCGTGTAATCTCGTTAGATAGAACACTTAATCTTGGGTTTTTATCCACGGTTCGAAACACTAAAAATTTTTTTCACCTTGCGGAATGACGTTTTGCCCTGTATATTATCCCTAAGACCCTCCGGTCTCAAACACATCAAGAAAAGTGTATCCCATTGACCACCCGTTGGGAAGTAACGGGTAAAGGACACGATTCTCGATGGTTGAAAAACTGCTGATGAACGATGATAAAATAGTCTGGAAAGACTTCCAGGACTCTTTCACCCGTCTTTTTGATGTCCTCATCCTGTTTACCGGGGCCGTGGCGGCCTTTCTTTTCACCGCCCAATTCTTCGGGCTTCCCGGAGATCGTTCTTTCTTCATCATGTGCCTGGTCATCATGGGTGTTACGTTTCCTCTGTTTTTGATGCGGAAGCGGGTGGCGCCGGTCATCAAACTTTGGGTTGTTACGGCTCTCCTTGGTTATTTTATCTATCTTCAATTTTCTCTCAGCGGTTCGGCGGGTTCGGCCCTTATCTATCTGGTGAGCCTGCAGATGCTGCAAATAGTATTCCATCAGTTTAAAAGAGCCCTGCCGTTTCTTTTGGTAAGTTCTTTGGCGCTTCTATTGGTGGGAGTTCTCTCCCGGAGAGGCATAATCGTATATTCCCCCTATACGGTGGCGCTGATGCAGTCGTTCTCACACTGGGTTAACTTGTTTATCTCGGTGGTATATTTTGTTCTTATCTGTTCCTTCACGGTCTACGGGTTTAAGGGAAAGATGCTTGCCACCCTGAACCGGTTAAAGGAATACAACGATTTTCTCAAGGTTCAGAAGGGCAAACTGAAGCAGCTGGCCTTTTATGACCAATTGACCCGCCTTCCCAACCGGCATTGGTTCTATGAAGAGCTGGAAAGAAGGCAGCGTCAAAACGGCGGTCTTTCGGGTTACCTGATTCTTTCTGATATCATGAACTTCCGCACCGTCAATTCCATCCTGGGCCCTGAACAGGCCGACGATCTTCTTAAGATGATTGGCCGCCTGTTGCGCAGCCATTCCGGGGAGAATCTTTTGGTGGGGCGCCTTAACGGGGTAGAGTTTGTGGGCTGGGCCGAAGGCTGGTCGGAACAGATGTTGAGGCAAAACATCCACACCATCCGAACTGAGTTGAAGAACAGAATCCACCAGGTCTTTCCGGGTCTGCCCTTGGATGTTCTGGTCGCCGCCGCCGAGTATCTCGTTAACGCTTCGACCTTTTCCGAATTATATCAGAATTGTGTTACCGCCATGAGCCAGGCCAAGCTGTGTCCCCATGAAGAGATTACCATTTTTACCCCCGCCATGAGCGATGTGCTGAGCCGAGAAATTCAATTACAGAACGATTTGGAAAGAGCCCTCACCTCGGGGGATTTTCTCCTCTATTATCAGGAACAGGTGAATATCCGGACCAACAAGGTGGCGGGCCTGGAGGTTCTTTCCCGGTGGCAGAACGGTACCACCGAGTTTATTTCTCCCGATGTCTTTATTCCTATTTTGACAAAATACAATCTCATCATTCAGTTCAGCCAACTTCTTTTTGTTAAGGTGCTGGAAGATATGCCCCTGGTGCTCGCTAAGTACGGCGGGGATGCCACCGTCTCCATCAATATTTCTCCCATCTTCTTTCTTAGCGACGGATTTGCCGATTTTATAAATCAGAAGCTGACCGAACATGAAGTTAATCCGTCCTCCATCATCCTTGAGATCACCGAAGACGTTTTTATCGAGGATCTTTCCAAGATCAAGACCATCATCGAAAAGGTAAGGGCCCTGGGTTTGTCGGTGTCCCTGGATGATTTCGGCAAAGGTTTTTCGTCCCTCTCCTATTTAAGCCGTCTGCAGCTGAACGAGGTGAAGATTGACCGGGAATTCATCAACACCATCCTGGAGGATGAACTTCAGTTCGGAGTAGTCAAATCTATCTGTGATCTGGCTAAAATTCTCGGCTACGAGGTGGTTATCGAGGGGATTGAAACGGAGGAGCAGGTTCAGAAGATCAGGGAAACCAGCTGCGATGTGGTTCAGGGCTTTTTCTACTCCCATCCCCAGCCCCTGAGAACAGAAACGTCCCTGTCAAACTGATATTTTATTAGTGTTTCTCACCGTGGATAAAAAATCCGAGGAATTTTATTCTCCATTTGGAGTTACACACTACTTTTGGGTAAAAAACGGTTTTAAAGCAATTAATGTTTACCTTAAAAAGATTTACTGCGTTTTTTTATCCACGGTTGTGGACACTTTATGATAATTTCATCATTTCCGGGGAAAGGACCATGGGAACCTCACATTTTCTATTTCCTCTTGTACCCCCCGCCTTCATACGATAAAATCTTACCAATATGCCGGATTGTGGAGGCTCCATGAAAAACCGTACCCTGTCTTACTTTTGGATCATTTTGGGATTGTTGAGCCTTCTTTTGACGGCCTGTGTCTCTCCGGCGGACCTGGAGCTTTCTGAACCCGATGTGTTAGAGCGTTGGCTTTACTCTGCCGAGGCGGGTGACTCAGACGGGTTGTCCCTCGAGGAGATTCCCGTTGCCGCCGTCTCCCTGGAGTCCCTGGCTCCGGTGGGCTTTGAATCTCCCGTCTCCGAAACATCGGTACCTTCACGGTTCTCGTCTTTTACCCTTCAGGAACCGGGCCGGGTGGCGGTGGAGGTAACAAGCGAGGCTGGTGCCGAGGTTATCTTGATCGACCGTTCCTCCGGTATCCTGGC
>CAZXWJ010000273.1:0-5905 GCA_964644375.1 uncultured Desulfobacteraceae bacterium
AATGGCATCGCGACCCTCGAACACCAAAGGAATTGTCTTTTCCAATATCATTGTACTGGTAAAAGGGGGCGGTGACCTCGCCTCAGGGGTGGTCTGGCGACTGCATCAGTGCGGTTTCAGGATACTCATGACGGAAACGGCACAGCCCATGGCCGTGAGACGGGGCGTGGCCTTCTGTGAGGCCGTATATAACGGTGAGGCGGTGGTCGAGGGCGTTAAGGCGGTGTTGATTCGCGATGCGAAAGAAGCCGATGCCCTTTGGGATCAGGGGGACATCCCGATGATCGTTGACCCCGAGTGCAACATCCGGCACGCGATCAAACCCGATGTGCTGGTAGACGCCATCATGGCAAAACGGAACATCGGTACGACCCGGGACGATGCCCCGCTGGTCATCGCCATGGGCCCGGGGTTTGAAGCGGGCGTCGATGCCCATTTTGTCGTAGAAACGAATCGGGGCCATTATCTGGGGCGCCTGATGGTGACCGGAAAACCTGAACCGCACACAGGGATTCCCGGACCGGTTCAGGGCATTACCACGGATCGTGTCATACGAGCGCCTGCCGATGGAGAGTGGCTGAACAAGGTGGATATCGGTGAGACCGTGCACCGGGGGGACCTCCTGGGAACAGTTGGGGGGGAACCTGTCAGGGCCAAGATAGATGGCGTGATCAGGGGTTTGATCCATCCCGGCCTGACGCTCACAAAGGGTCTCAAAACGGGTGATATCGACCCCAGGGGCAGGAAGGATTTCTGTGATACCATCTCTGAAAAAGCACTGGCTATCAGCGGCGGGGTCCTGGAAGGCATCCTGCGCAAATACGGGCACTGACCCCACGGATAGTGGGGCACCAACCCAGTTACCTCGTACGCCATGATTCATTGAAATGCCAGTAAGCTAAATTCCCTCTGGGATTAACCAATGTCGGGCCCTCTGGTCATGGATACTTAACTTTTCCGGAAGTCCGCGTCCTTTGTCATTTTTTGAGCCACTCCCTCAAGAAAACCGACTGCCTCACATTTTCTATCGACCTCATCCTCGTCCCCCGGGACAGATCCGCAGAAATTTGATATAGTGTCTTTCGTTGCCTGACTTAAACGCTTTTCACGTTGTTTTTTAGGCACCCCACCGGGAGGAAACGCCATGAAGGTCCATTGTCCGCAATGCCGGACCGCCTATAATGTTCCGGAAGACAGGATTGCAGAAAGCGGTATCAAGACGACCTGCAAGAAATGCGGTGCCGAGATACTGATTCGGCGGGAATCGGTTGACATCCGGGTTTTGCAAAATACGGTACAAGACTCAAAGGGGAAGATCGCGTCCTCGGAGACCGTGCCGGAGTCTTTGAATGGCATTTCAAATCAACCTGAAGAGGATCTGTTTTCCGTTAGCGCCATGTCACCGCCCTATCCGAGACATAGAGATGCCCGGATATTTGTTGCTGTGCCCGTCATCCTGATTCTGATACTGGCAGGGGGGTACTTTGTATTGGGGGGCGCGGAAATGCCGTCCCTGAAAACCAAATGGAACCCGATTACTTCCTTTCTCAGGATCATCACAGGGGGTGAGGTTTACGAAACCTGCGAATCATTCATTCGTGAAAACGAAACCCTGTTTCAACCATTCGGTGCGAATCTCCAGGTGTCTCTGATCAGGCAGAATATCAAGTCGGTTGACGGAAGAAAAACCGCCACGGTCCTGGTCAATTCCCAGGGGACAAAAGCAACAGGGCAGGTCTATTTTCGGCTTCGAAAAGACGGCGACTCCTGGCGTGTTATGACGGCGGCCATGAGAGTCGGAAAAGGAAAATTTCAGAACCTGTTTCCCCGCAGGAACTCGAAAACGGAAGGGAAGATCTGACCCGGATCGAAATTCATGGGAAGGGGTTCGGTATGGCCGGACGGGCCGTCACCGGTCAAACCTTTCAAACGCTCACTGGAAAAGACATGAAAGAAGACTTTCAGAGGAATTTCGGATCCAGACCACCTGATTCAAGGTTTTTATATAAAGAAAAAATCACATCACCTATTTGAAGCTATACCCTCAGTTCGCCCAATTATTCCCCCCCCCTCATGGACTTCATGGTTTTTTATGAGACGTGTTTCTCCCGCCTTGGCGATGATCTTCTGCGGATTCCTCGTCAGCTTTTATTCGTTTTAAAAATAGATGCCCATGACCGGAACTCGCGGCCTTTCAGGAAGTAAAAATGACATACCGGTTGAGCGATCATCGGCTTTTATAAAAGAGAGCTGTCAACTTTAAAATGGGCATGAGCATGGCAAAATGCTCCAAATACGCTGGACAAGGCATTTTTTTTATGGTATAAAGGTCTAACCTTAGGACGTCAATTTTGGAGGATATATGGAGGCTCAAGGAACCGATCAATTTACGGTCATCAAGCGCAAGCGGGTATCCGACGTCGTCATTGACCAGATCAAACAATTGCTTTTGGATGCCAAATTGAATGTCGGAGACAGACTGCCCCCTGAGAGACAGTTGGCTAAACAGCTGGGGGTCAGTCGTGTGCCCGTGAGAGAAGCCTTGTTCAGCCTGTCTAATTCCGGATTTCTGAAGATAAAGAGGGGTGCCGGGGGAGGGATTTTTGTGTCCGAACCCAGCGTGGAACCCTACGCCGAGTTCTTTACTCTGATGCTGCAGATGGGAAAGGCCAGCGTGCAGGACCTCACCGAAGCAAGGCTTTTCCTTGAACCCAATGTGGCAGGGTTGGCTGCGGTAAGAGCGACGTCCGAGGATCTGGAAAAGATTGAAAGGAGCATTTCAGAGCATGAAAAAAGGGCTGAACTGGATGCCCCCAGAAGCCTCGGAGACATGGCATTCCATGTGAATGTGGCAGAGGCATCGAAAAATATTGTAATGGTTTTGGCTATCAAGGGATTGATGGGGTTGCTTTTCAAAACCGTCAAGGATCTTGGTTTGTCTGGTAAAAATAGACAGAAGAGTGTCAAAACCCATAGAAGAATTTTCGAATATATCCTGGCCTCCGATTCGGAGAGTGCTTCTCAACTCATGGCCGAACACGTCAGGGAAATGGCAACCTACTGGAAATAAAAAGAAAAGACTTGGTGCTTGCATTGCGAATGCCACGATCCGCTTCTGTTCATTTGCTCGGGACTCATCGGCTGGCGTGAAATTTTGTGATGCCGGTGCTTCATCAATCAAGGAGATATCACCATTGCTTTTGCCGAAATTCCAGTATCACGAGCCGCGGACATTGGTCGAGGCCTGCCAGATCATGGCTGAGCTCAGAGACCGTGCCAGGCCTCTTGCCGGGGGAACGGATCTTCTCGTCAATATGAAAAAGGGTGTTCTTTCGCCTGAAACCGTGATTTCCCTCACCAAGATCCATCGCCTCACCGACATTGATCGCTCCGGAACCATGCTGAGAATAGGGGCTTGTCTCACCATCAACGACTTGGCCGGTTCCGATGTCCTTTCGCAGGAATTCAGCGCCCTGAGAACGGGAGCGGAAAGTCTGGGATCTCCCCTCATCAGGAATCTCGCGACTATCGGGGGAAACCTTGTCAGCGCCAGACCTGCGGCCGACCTTCCTCCATCTCTGATGGCCTATGGGGCCAGTGTGGTCATGAAAAAGGCGTCGGGAGAGCGACTGTTGCCCCTCCATGAATTCTTTCTCGGACCTGGACAAACCGTGATGGAGGCGGACGAGATCCTTACGGAGATTCTGGTCCCCTGTCCCCCTCCCAAATCGGGTGCGGCCTATGTCAAGTTGGGCAACCGAAAGGCCCTGGAGATATCGCTGGTCAATGTGGCTTCCTTTGTCTCCCTCTATGATATGACGGGACTGATTCTTTCGTGCCGGATCGTGCTGGGGGCGGTTGCACCAGCTCCCGTGAGGGCCTTTGCCGCGGAGAAGTTTCTTGTAGGGATGAAACCGGGAGATGCCCTGTTTCATCAGGCCGCGGAGGTCGCGATCTCGGAATGTGAACCCATAGATGATTTCAGGGGTTCGGCCCGCTACAAGCGGGCCATGGTTGGCGTACTGGTGGAGAGGACCCTGAAGACGGCGTGGAAAAGAGCGGAGGATTGGCCGGGAGAGGACTGAGATGAAGACAAGAGTAAAACTCAGGATCAACAATCGGGAATATGAACTGGCTGTGGAGCCCAATGAAACGCTCCTGGATGTGCTTCGGGATCGGCTGGGATTAACGGGGACCAAAGCGGGATGCAATACGGGTGATTGCGGTGCCTGCGCGGTTTTGATCGACGAAAAACCGGTCAACTCCTGCCTGGTTCTGGCCGTGAGGGCGGAGGGATTTCGTATTTCTACAGTAGAAGGATTGGCGGAAGGAGAGGAGTTGCACCCCCTGCAGGAGGCCTTTCTCGAAAAAGGGGCGGTTCAATGCGGGTTTTGCACGCCCGGAATGCTCATGTCCGCAAAGGGCCTGCTTTTTGAAAATCCCCATCCGTCAAAGAATGAAATTCAGGTGGCCCTGTCCGGCAACCTGTGTCGATGCACCGGATATGTAAAAATTATAGAAGCGATAGAATCCGTAACCGATAAAAAAAATCGAGATAACCGGAGAACAAAACAGTGAGGTGTTTTTTTGAAAGATCTTAGACAATGGATAGACGTCTTGGAGCGTGAGGCACCGGAGGAATTGGTGCGGGTCCGGAAAAGTGTGGATCCCGCCCGGTTTGAGGTGACTGCAGTGATGGAAAAAATGGAATCTGAAAGACGATTTCAATCCGTCTTATTCGAGTCTCCACGATCACATGACCATGGCGACCACGGGTTTCAGCTTCTCCTGAACACCTTCGGCACGTTTGCAAAGATGGCCGTCGCCTTGGATCTTCCGCCCGATACGTTGAAAAGCCGGCTCATGGAAGAAATTCTGAAAAGGCAGGATCAAGAAAAAGATGTGGCAGTGATCGCACCGAAGGACGCACCCGTCAAAGAGAACACCGTGAGCGGGGATGATGTCGATCTCGATATCCTGCCCATGGTCAGGCATGTGGCCATGGACGGAGATTGCTATCTGACGCCCATCGTGGTCTCGAAGAACCCGCTGACCGGACGTTACAATGTCTCCTGGAACAGGATGATGTACATGGATCAGCGGCATCTGGCCATCTACATGTCGCCCAGGCACTTGTGGTCTTATTCTCGGGAAGCCGAAGAAAGGAACGAAAATTTGCCCATGGCCGTGGTCCTGGGGCACCATCCCGCATTCCATATGACCGGTGCCCTCCTGACGGCCATCGATCGGGATGAATACCGGGCCGCATCAAGCTTTCTCGGCGAAGAGATTCGCGTGACGCCCTCCATCGTTTACGGGGATGATCTCTACATCCCCGCCGACGCGGAGATCGTCATTGAGGGGGAAATCGTAGCCGGAAAACGGACCGTCGAGGGTCCCTTCGGGGAGTATACCGGATATTCAGGGCCTCAGAGGGTCTCCTGGCTTTTTGAGGCCAAGGCAATCAATTTCAGGTCTGGAGGGATGATCATCGACATCTTTCCCTGCAAGACCGAACATATGAATGCCCACCTTCCCATAGAGGCCAGCCTTTTGCGCACCATGAAAGGGTCTGTGCCCGGCGTCATCGACACGAGTTGGGTCGACTCCGGAGGCCCCTTGACCATTATCATCAGAATGAAGAAGACCGTTGATGGAGAACCCATGAGGGCTGCTATGGCGGCCTTTAGTGCCAGCAACTTCATCAAGATAGCCATCATCGTCGATGAGGAGATCGATCCCTGCAATCTCAAGGAGGTCATGTGGGCCGTCTCGACGCGGGTCCAGCCTGAAACGGACGTGCAGATTTTGAAAAATCTGCAGGGACATGTCTTGGATCCTTCGCTGAGAAGCGAAATCAAGGGGAGCGGGATGATCATTGATGCCACAAGGCCATTGGATCGAC
>CAZXWJ010000274.1:0-5896 GCA_964644375.1 uncultured Desulfobacteraceae bacterium
CGACAAGTTCGGGTTATTTCGGAGATAAAGAAGCGACCCTGGCCGCATGGGGTGCCCTGGGCATGGAGGGATGGTATAAGACCGGTGATCTGGCCAAGCTCGATCATGAGGGGTATCTAAGCATCGCGGGAAGAAAGAAGGATATCATCATCAGGGGAGGTCAGAATATCTATCCTGCGGAGGTTCAGAACCTCCTTCTCTCCCATCCCAAGGTGTCGCAGGCCGTGATCATCGGCATCCCCGATCAGGTGTTGGGGGAGAAGTCCTGTGCCTGTATCGTGCCCATGCCGGGGGAGACGTTTACATTGGAAGAAATGATCTCCTTCCTCAAGAAAAAAGGTTTGGCTGTTTTCAAGCTGCCGGAACGTTTGGAACTCATGGAACGTTTTCCCCAGTTGGTGGACGGCCAGAAGGTGGACAAGCTTTCTTTGACCAAACAGATTGTAGAAAAGGTTCAGTCAGAGGGCTGAAGAATGAAAATATGATGACACCATTCAATGGATATAAGCATTTATAAAAGGAGGCAAACATGGAGAAATCAACTCCAGGTGAAGTCCGAATAGACACTGACGTCCTGGTCCTCGGCGCTGGCGCCGCCGGCTGTCTGGCGGCATACGGGGCGCGGAAGCAGGGCGCCAGAACCACCATCGTTGACAAAGGGGCAATGATCAGCTGTGGATGCACGGGCGCCGGCCAGGATCACTTCGGTGCCCATTTGAATACCGGCCCCGAGTGGGACTCGGATGAGGCGGCTACGACCTACTACAGCCGCCCCGGATGGGGAGTGGGGCATGCATTGGCTGAAAAGACCTTTACTAAAGTGGTCGGGTCCATGCTCAAGATCATGGAAGACTGGGGTGTCGAGTTTTACAAGAACCAGGATGGGACCTACTATCGATGCCAGGCCCTGGGGCAACCCGGACCCTGGTGGCTTATGATGAAGAACGGACGATATCTCAAAAGGATCTATGCCAAAAGGGTCCGCGAGGCGGGTGTTGAAGTCGTTGAGCAGATCCAGATTACAAAACTTCTGCGGGACAAGGACCGTATTGTCGGCGCCATGGGTTTCAATCGAAGAACCGGAGACTTCCATGTCTTCAGAGCCAAGGCCGTCGTGATCGCCATGGGCGCCCATCAGTCACGGTGGTCAACCAATTCAACGAGAAATCCTTTTAATATATGGCAAAATCCCGCCAATACGGGTAGCCAGATCGTGGTCGCCTATGATGCGGGGGCCAAGGTCAAAAATCTGGAGTGGTGCACGGGGACGACGCTTCCCAAGGGCTTTGGCGCGCCCGGGATGTGCGGTTTCGGCGGCATGGGATCCTTCATGAGAAACAGTATGGACGAGAGATTCATGCAGAAATACCACGATCTGGGCGATAAGGCGCCGAGGGCTTTTCATATCAAGGCAGAGCGGGAAGAGATCCGTGCTGGACATGTGCCGCTCTTTGTTGATTCCAGGGAATTGGATGACAAAGATTTTAAACATCTTAATGAAAATTTGCTTTCGGTGGATAAGCACACCTTCGGAGATTATCTGGAGCAGCGTGGCCTGGACCTGAAAAAGGACGTTCTGGAAGTGGAGACGGGTGAATCCTCAGGTGGGGGAAATCTCCATGTGGATATCAATTGCGAGTCCGTCAATTTGAAAGGTCTTTTCGGCCTTGCCTTTTCAGGGATGCTGTCAACGGCCCTCTGCGGGGGCTACATTGCCGGGACCGAAGCGGGTAAGAGTATCACGCACGTTGCGGAACTAGGCGAGATCGACGGCGAAGGAGTAAGAAAGGAAAAGGAGCAGATCACGGCTATTCTGGATCGGGAGGAGGGGTATACCCCGAAGGAATATGAAGACCTGATCCGGCAGGTGATGGAGCACTATATGGGCCATACACGCAGCCTGAAAGGCCTCGGCATTGCCATGGAAAAACTGCAGTTGATTGAGAGCAAGGCGGATGAGGTCAAAGCAGAGAGCTTTCACGAATTGACGCGGGCCGTTGAGGCATTGCATTTGCTCAAATACAGCAAGCTCATGATCAAAGCGGTCATCGAACGGAAGGGAATGAGAGGATTCTACAACCTGGCGGATTATCCTCCCAAACTGGACCCGGAGTTGAGAGATAAATATGTCGTTCTGCGCCAGGAGAACGGCGAGCAGAAGGTGAGTTTCGAGCCTTCGGAAGAGGACAAGGAGGTGCATGATGCCGCCTAAATTCAGCAAAGAATTAGAGCATCCTGTCAGTTACGATGCGGAAACCCCGAAGAATCAGCCCAGGACGTCTCCCTGCGAGGCCAATTGTCCTGCGGGTCATGCCGTACAGCGGACGATTTATCTCATTCAGAACAACCAATTTGAAGAAGCTCTGGAAAATGTCAGGGCCAAGAACCCTTTTCCGGGCGTCTGCGGACGAGCTTGTTTTCATCCCTGTGAAACGGCCTGTAACAGGCTTTTATATGATGAAGGAATATCGGTCAGGGCACTGGAAAGGGCGGCCTTTGATCTGGCCGAACGAAAGTTGGTCAAAAGGCCCAAATGCAGGGCAAAGACAGGAAAGAAGGTAGCTATCGTCGGATCCGGTCCTGCGGGGATGACGGCGGCTTATTTTTTGACCCTCTTCGGTCATGAGGCAACGGTCTTTGAGGCCCTGTCCGTCCCGGGAGGAATGCCTCGAATCGGCATTCCGGATTACCGTCTGCCCAAAGATGTCCCTGATCGTGAAATGGACGATATTATTAAAATGGGCGTAAAGATCAGGACCAACACCCGCGTCGGGGAGGATGTTCCCTTCAAGGAAATCATGAAGGATTATGATGCCTGCCTCATCGCTGCCGGGGCATGGAAAGAGAAAAAGCTGGATATCCCAGGAAATGACCTGGCAACACCGGGCTTTGATTTTCTTTTCCAGGCCAAGGAAGGGAAAAAGCCGCATCTCGGGAAAAGGGTCTTGATCATCGGGGGCGGAGGGGTGGCCTTTGATTATGCGGGCACGGCAAAACGCCTCGGAGCCGAGGAGGTGCATATCGCCTGTCTCGAACCCAGAGACAAGATGGTCGCGCCGGAAGAAGACGTCGTGCAGGGGGAAAAGGAAGGGATTATTCTGCATAACTCCAAGGCCTTTACGAGGATTGTGGGCGAGAAGGGCAAGGTGACCGGTGTGGAATGCCGGAACGTCCGGTCCTTCAACTTGGATCGCAATGGGAAACTTGAATTGGAAATTATCCCGGAAAGCGATCATATCCTGGCTGCGGATACGGTGATTTTTGCCGTGGGTGAAGAAGCGGACTTGGGCTTCCTGAAAGGTGCGGCGGATTTCAAATTTACCGAACGGGGAACCCTGGAGGTTGATCTGGAAACCTTTTATTCTTCGGTGGATGGGGTGTTTGCGGCCGGAGATGCCGTGACCGGACCAAGCTCCATCGCGGATGCCGTCGGAACAGGCCGAAAGGCCGCCATTTCCATGGACTGCTTTCTGTCCGGGAAAGAACTCCAGGAAATCGAGAGCGTCTATTTCGATGCCCGGGGTGAACTCACTTTAACGGAGTTCCAGCCTGAAGCAAAGAGATCGGAAACGTCCCATGTGGTGCGATATGATGAAATCATGAATCCCGACTACTATGAAAAAGAAAACAGGGTGGAGATGGCCCACCTCTCCTCCCTGGAGTCCGTCAAGGGATTCGAAGAGATCAACAAAGGATATACCGCCGAAGAGGCGGTCCGCGAAGCAAACCGTTGTTTTCATTGCGGTCATTGTGTCAAGTGCGGTACCTGCGTGGACATCTGTCCCCTGGATGTCCTGGTCATGGGTGAAAACGGACCGACAGTCGCCCACCCCAAAGAGTGTTGGCATTGTGGGGGTTGCCGGGTCAACTGTCCCTGTGGGGCGGTATTCTATGAATTTCCGTTGTCCATGCTGGTATAATGTTTGAACCCAGGTAATACAGGGATTCATTGAATGACGAACAACAAAACGCTCCTGACTATCATGGGCCGGTGGGTCCAGGATAGAAAGGGGCGTTTTTTTAAGGTTTAAATCTTCTGTCGGTCCGTTTATCAACCGGCACAGGCAACAGACGGGAGTTCTTTTTCTTTCCTCGTTTCTTGCTGGTAAAGTATCCCTCTGGATGTGAAATCCGCGATCTGTTTCTCGTCATATCCCAACAGATCATGTAGGATCTGTTCGTTGTGTTGCCCCAGAATAGGCGATGGGGTTTTGATCCGGGGCGGTGTCTCGGAAAATTTTATGGGAACGTTAGTTATATTGAATTTCCCGGCAATCGGGTGCTCGATTTCATGAAATATCCCCCTTTCAACATTGTGGGGATTCTCATAAGCCTGATCGATAGTCCGGACCGGGCCGACGGCCAATCGATATTCCTTGAATTTTTCAATGACCTCGGCCGTGGTATGTTGGGTGGTCCACGCCTCGACGATCTCTTCGGTCTCTTTGTATCGCGCCTTACGGGTATCGGGTTCCTCGTATCTCGGATCGCCGATGAGGTCTTCGCGACCGACCAGTTTGAGGAGTCGGTACCACACCTCGTTTTGCATGAGCATATGGCCGACAGCTCCGTCCTTGGTGCGATAAAAACCGTGGACAGGCGCGCCTGAATGCCGATTGCCATTACTCTTCAATCCGTATTTTATAAAATCTTCATCGGTGTGGAGTAAATCCTTTTTTGTCTGGTAAATGATAAAACTGTTGTCCATGATGGAAAGCAGTGCATCATACATGGCAATATCGATATATTGCCCCTTGCCCGTTTTCTCCCGATGATGTATCGCGGATGCCATGGAAAAGGCACTGTATATGGCGGCCGTATAGTCGGATATGCTGCAGGGCACCCTGAGGGGCCTGCCGTCCTCCTCCCTGCCGTTCAGATACCCGATACCGGATTCCGCCTGAACGATGTTGTCGTAGGCGAGCTTGTCCGAGTAGCTGTTGTTTTGCCCGAAGCCCGAGACGGAAACGTATATGATGTCCTCTTTTAGCTTTCGTGCGTCTTCGTAACCCAAACCGAGACGATTCATGATGCCTGGTTTGAAGTTCTCCGTGATGATATCAAAATGAGGAATCAGTGATTTTACGATATTCATGCCTTCGGGGGTTTTGAGATTGATGCTGATACTTTTTTTGTTGCGGTTGTTTAACACAAAGTACCGGCATTCCCCGTTGACCATCGGCCCCCCCATTCGAAGACCGTCTCCTATTACGGGTGGTTCGACCTTGACCACCTCGGCGCCCATATCCCCCATGACGGTGGTGCCGTAAGCGCCGGCAATAACCTGAGTGAAATCGAGGATTCGTATGCCCTCAAATATCTGCTTTTTTTGAGAAATCTTGTCTTTCATTAAAGGTTTCCTTTCAGTTGTCATTTTCAAGAGGGCATCGTTTATTCAATGCCCTCTTAAGAATCAGTCTCCCAATAGCAATCGTCGCTTAACCAAATCCGACTATTGGACCAATTATGAACATAGCCGCCGTCATCACGATGACCCAGGCGATACTTATCATCAGCCCCGGCCAGAACATATCCAGCATGCGATAGTACCCTTTAGAATAGGTCACCAGGCATACTGCTTCAAGGGGAAGCAGAAAAGCGCATGAAGCCGTAAACGCCACGGGAAGGGCAAAAATCGCCGGATTAAAACCCGCATCTTGCGCCAACACAACCATTGCCGGAATAAGCACCGCATTGATGGCCGGTGCGATGGGCAGAGGAAGGTGCAAAATGACCGCAAAGGCACTGATCATTGCGACCAGTAGAACGATATTCCATCCGGTAATCCCGCCAAGGGTGTTCTTTACCAGGCAAGCCGCAAGCCCCGTGTCCGAGGCCGCTATTCCCAGGGAGATCACCGAGCCTATCATCAGCACGGTCTCCCAGCCGATGGCCG
>CAZXWJ010000275.1:0-5834 GCA_964644375.1 uncultured Desulfobacteraceae bacterium
GCGTGCTTTTACCGCCGCTCTCAACTGCAGCCAGTTGCCACCGCTTTTAGACACATTATAGCCGGTTTCATCCAGGTCTGCGGCAATTTTACGCGCGGTTTCCAGGCTGTTTGCTTCGGAGAAATCCTCGTCGGTGTGTTTTTGAATCTGCGTTTCGATGAGTATCCATAGAGGTCTTTTACCTTCAATGCGATTTTCCGTCATAATTTATCCTTTCACAATTAAGGTTAAATTGATAAGAAAATGCTCATTCAATATAAAATAATAGGGCAATTTATTTTTTGCGTCAAGGGCATTGTCCCTACACCAAATAATGATCGCGCAATTAAGAACCGGACAGCGAAAACGGTTTGGAAAAAAACGACAAAATACTAACATCAGGCTGATTTGGGGTTTGGAGCAGTATCTTCGATGCTGGAGTGAACCTTCCAGGGATTGAGATGAATCCGTGAAAGGTTACGTGGTCTTCATCCCCCCTTATACCCTCTCGACAACCGCAGACACACCGACCTGGGTTGTATCCTATCATTTAAGTATATTTTAATTTCGTGCTATTTATTATAGTAAACTTTGCTAAAGTATTTGCCGTTTTATCCGATATAATATTTAAGAAATAGTTTCGGTAAATAATACGCGAACTTTTACGAGCTTAAATGAGGAGGCTATGATGGCAAATTGTGAACTGCTGGGTGGTTGTTTGTTTTTTAATGACAAAATGCCGGGGGAGTCCGGACTGGGAGCTATCTTTAAGAAGAAATACTGTAAGGGCGACAACTCTAAGTGTGCCAGATATCTGGTTGCGAAGAGATTGGGAAGAGAAAAGGTTCCAGCCAATCTCTATCCCAATATGATGGACAGGGCCAACGGGCTAATATCCGCAGGTTGATCTCTTCTCAAGACATAGATGGCAGTAAATATCCGGGCCCAAAGTGCCCGGCTTTGGTTTAAGCCCGAAGGAGGTAATGACAGGAACAGGTCATGTCAAAGCACAAAGCTCAAAGGTCAAATGAATGCCAAAGCCCAAAAATCAAATAGCAGGCACAATAAGCCTATTCGATTAAAATGCGAGGCCCATGGTGTTCCTTTCCGGGGATGTGCTCCCAGCCCTCTCCCGTGCTTTATGGCGTTTGACATCGGGATTTTTGGGCTCACATAGCCTTAGCGACGGCGGCTGACATTTGAATTTGCGATTTATCATGCAAGGGGCTACGGCAAAGCCAACTGTCTCTGACATCCCGCCCATGTCTAAGGCAGGGATCTTCGACTCGCCCTTCGAAGATCCCCCTTCGCGGGGAAGGACCGGGTTTTTGACAACGAAATAAACGATAAGATACCAAAAACAGGCCTGCCATGCGAATGGGCCGGAACCTGATCTAAGGCCCGGGGTTGACAAGGGGCAGGGGGCATACCATGATTGTTTGATGGTCAAACCTTTCAGCGAGACGGTCGGGATATCATTCCGAAGAGACCACAGGGTTAAAATCGAGGCAATAAGGGCTCAGCTCATACGGGGCTATTGTCCGGCGAAAATCAACCACAGACGATGTTTCATCAAGAAAACGGAGCAGAAATTGGCCCAGAACATCATCCTCAAATCAGGCAATGAGATGTGATCGCAAGAAGGATTTGACAAATTTCAGATGAAGGAGGCTGGCATTGCTTGACAGATCTAAAAGCGACTATTCCTCCATGGACAGGCCTGAAGTCCTGATGGGGCTTTTCCATCCAAGGCCCGAATTCGGGTCGATCGAAAAACCCGCAAACGCAATCGACGTATTGATTCCGGTAGAGAGCGATATGGTCGTGGGCGGACGTTTTCACGTGACAGAGAAATCGGCCCCGAATATTCTTTTTTTTCACGGAAACGGTGAAATTGTTGCCGATTATGATGACTTGGGTGCCCTTTACACTCGAATTGGGATGAATTTCCTGCCTGTAGATTACAGGGGCTATGGCCGATCGACCGGCAGTCCCACGGTCGCAACCATGATGATGGACTGCCATGCTATCTTTGAGTTTACAAAGGGATGGCTGGGGGAGAACGGGTACAAAGGCCCCTTTATCGTGATGGGTCGATCCCTGGGCAGCGCTTCAGCGCTGGAGTTGGCAAGCCGTCACAAAGATGGTATGGACGGGTTGATTGTGGAGAGCGGCTTTGCTCAGACCGGGCCGTTGCTGGCACGCCTTGGTGTAAACTCGCGAGCGATGGGCTTCGGGGAGGAAAAAGGTTTTCGGAACCTTGAAAAGATCCGGAGCTGGGATAAACCGACTCTGGTCATCCATGCTGAGTTCGATCACATTATTCCCTTTTCAGACGGACAAACCCTCCATGATGCCTGCCCCGCATCGGATAAGAGCCTTCTCAAGATCCCCGGTGCAAATCACAATGACATCATTTCGAAAGGGTTGGACGCCTATATGAACGGGGTCAAAATTCTGAGCGATGCCCGCAGGTCTTCCTCGAGACCAACGATATGAAATTTGTTTGAACCTGTGAGTGTTTGCGTGATCGCCCAATCATTCGACACCGCTTTTTTTGCCGGTGGTGCATGGACCACCACCTTATCGGCCTTTTTTTCTTTGAGAAGGCTCGGAAACTTTCCCGACCCTGCCTTGATCGGGAAAAGAAATGTTCTGTGTCGCGTATGGAAGGCATCGGCCGGAACCTTCAGGAGACCCGATCTACCAGAGGGTCAGGGGGTTTGACTGAAAATTTTTTTAAATTTGTATAACCGGGGTTATAGGGCCGTGATTGAGAATGAAATGAAACACTGACGGCTTAGTGTACTAACGCGAAGGAGGCTAAATGAGGATCTCTAACAGCAAATCCGGCACTTGTTTCAAAATATTGGTGTTTTGTTTGTCGTTGCTGTTCATAAGCAGTTGTGTCGTATCGGAAAGGCATGTAGCAAAAAAACAGGGGGATGCATGCGCAGGTATTTCAACCGATACTCAATGCCGGTGTATCGATTGCGCGCCGGAAAGGATCATTTTGAATTTAACGGAAAATCCCTCAAAAAGCCAGGCCGTCACGTGGAGGACACACATCAGAGTCAATGATCCAAAGGCTCAGATAGCAAACGTAACGGATTCTCCGGCATTAAAAGAGAACTTGAGAACCATCCATGCCAAAAGTGAAAAGGTTAGAGTGGGAAAGGGAAAATTTGTTTATCATTATTCTGTTGTTTTTATGGATCTTAAACCGGGTACTCTGTATGCCTATCGGGTGGGTACAGGCGATATCTGGAGTGAATGGAGCCAGTTCGAGACCGCGGAAGAAAGCAATAGGCCTTTTGATTTCGTGTATCTTGGTGATCCCCAGGAAAATGTGAAATCCATGTGCTCACGGATTTTCCGGGCAGCCTATAAAAAGGCGCCGAATGCGAATTTCTGGTTTTTTGTCGGCGACCTTGTCGACAATGGGGATAGAGATGAAGAATGGGCTGAATTATTCTATGCCTTCGGCTGGATTCCCCGAACGACTCCCATGGTGTTGCTCCCCGGAAATCACGAATATCCTGACAAGAGACATGTTCAAGGCAAGGCCTTCAAATTGTTCCCGTTGTGGCGTCCTCATTTCACCCTTCCCCAAAACGGACCCCGCGGGCTGGAAGAAAC
This sequence comes from uncultured Desulfobacteraceae bacterium, assembly GCA_964644375.1. Classification (GTDB taxonomy): domain Bacteria; phylum Desulfobacterota; class DSM-4660; order Desulfatiglandales; family HGW-15; genus CAYNYM01. The sequence goes on from CAZXWJ010000275.1 coordinate 3,619, forward strand.
CGTTTATTTCATTGACTACCAGGGAGTCAGGTTTGTCACGCTAAACGGCAATGAGAGGCTGGAAGAACAGGCGAGATGGCTGGATAGGATCTTAACTGAAAATCCTCAACGCTGGATCATCGTAGGCATTCATCAGCCGCTCTATTCAACGGCTAAATATCGGAATGATTCAAAGATGCAAAATCTACTGGTTCCCGTCTTTGATAAGCATTCGGTTGACCTGGTATTGCAGGGACATGATCATACTTATTGCCGTACCTATAAGATTAAGAATGGGACCAGGACAGGGAAAAATGAAAAGGGAACAATTTATGTTGTTTCGGTCAGCGGCCCCAAGTTTTACAAGGTTAAAACGCAGTATAAAAAGTTAATGGCAAAAATGGAAACAGGCAGGCAATTATTTCAAGTGATTCATATCGATCATGATCGTTTGTTTTATGAATCTTTTGATGTAATGGGAGAGGTCTATGATTCTTTTACGCTTGAAAAGTAAATCGGCTTTCCGAATATCACCGCAAACCCGAGCCCCCCAGATCTGGAGTTTTGAGACCAGGTTGCAGGATCGGAATCAGTGATGGAATAAGTTCCGGGCTCCAGCCTGATATTCGGATATGCTCTGCAGTTGGCGTTGGGGGTATTGTACATGCCAGGCCATCCCGTTGCCTGCCAGGACCCCACACTTCTGATACCAATATTGCCCGGAGCAGACGTTCCTTTGCGGTTATTCCAAGGATACGTATCGAAGCATAGACCGGGTTAATTTGAATGTCGTGCTATTAGGGTTTGTGGTATCAAGGTTATGGACCTTAAACTTTTTGTTTTTTCTTCTTTTGAAAAAATATAATAACAATACTTAAAGCAACGGCTCCCATAATACCGTAAAATGTTTCCATGTTATCGCCCTGACTTATAGATATTATAATGAAATGATTTCCCGTAATTTGGGGTCCACTTTTACCCCATTTTTTTGTAAACATAACAGCACGGTATTTACATTCTGTGCGCCAATCAAATCATAACGCCAGACCCTGCCATCCTTGAGATGAACTTCAAGAAAAGGATCATTTCGACCGGCATTAAGAAGTGTAGGGCCCGCAGCCCGCCAGTTTAAAAAACTGATAAAGAAACCTAATCGAGTCACCCATTTTGAAGCTTTCCAGTGCCCCAGCATGACAGAGTCAATATTAGAGTGAAGAATAACTTCAGCTCCAAGAGGAGAAAATCGGCACACTTTTTCAGCAGAACAATTCAGCGCAAGACTGGCATATCTTGCCCCTATTCTAAGTATATAAAAACCAAAGAGTGTAAAAGCCCACAGGATACAGGTGGCAATAATAAGATTGCTGGAAAACAGACTCGAAATCCCGCTTGAAGATCCTGATAAACCAACACCTAAGCCTAAAATAAAAAAAAAGCCGATAAAAAATAAACCCACCATATCTGGTCCGATGACAGCTCTAAATCCAGCCCCATAATGAAGTGTATCATCAGAAAATTGATACCGTGGCAGGAAAATATAAAAGAGAATGCCGGTTAAAAATAAAAAAGGGCTCCATAGATAATAGGGCTTTTGGAAATCGTGTGGTGCTTGTTTATAGGAATAGTCTCTGGGGGATAATCGCGCAATCCGCATATAATCATTTCCCTGTCCCTGTTTGATATAAAGATGAGACACCTGTCGTGAGAAATAGGGAATCAATTGCTGAATTTTTTGATTATCCGATTCGACAAAACCAGAACGCGAAGAGCCGGCTTCAGCTGCAATATGTCTCCATTGCCCAGGAGAGACTGAGTAAGTTCGATCTCTGGTCACTTCCTCAATATATTGAGATACCGACTTTCCTTTATGTTTCCACGGAAAAGGATGATGTTCGAGTTCATTCTTGAACTCGACACCCGCTATTCGATACAGTGTTTCTGCAGGGGCAAACCATGTAGTAATAGCTGCAATGGTGAATAAACATAGCAGTAACCGTCTCAGCGTTTCCATAATTTAGGATCTATACTTAGGAAGCTTCTTTTTGTCAACAGAAGGATGAAATGCAAGACAGCCATTAAACTGACGGAACATCAGCAGTTCTGAAATTTTTAAAATACCCGGAAAATGTAATGCTGTCTGATCTGAAACATCGGTTACCTGTTATTTCACAAACTCAATTTTAGGGTAACTACTCAGCTAGATAGGCTGTAGGCATTTAGGCTGTGAGGTACCGCAG
>CAZXWJ010000276.1:0-4320 GCA_964644375.1 uncultured Desulfobacteraceae bacterium
GTGTGGCGATTGTTTGAATTTTTTTTTCCATACCGACAAATAACCTTTTGGCCGACGACGGCCTCCATTTCCCTTAACATATCATTGCAGGGTGTGACCCTGAAATTGTGATGGGCGGAAATAAGATACTCCGTTCCCTGTCCCGGATTCACCCTGAACAGGACGGATGATTCTCCGTGATATTTGAATAGAATGTCCTTGATCTCCTCCAGGTTTTCTCTTGAAAGGTTCTGCTTTTCAAGGGGCACTTCGATTGTCCTGATGATTGCCTGTCTTGCACTTTCCAGCGAGAGAATTTCCTGGGAGATGACCTTTACGGCGTTCTCCCCAACTTCCGCCGTCCCGCGGATGAGCAGCGGTTCTTCGCTCTTCAAAAGCGGGGAGTACTGGCTAAAGACGGTCGGGAAGACCACCACCTCGATGGATGCGGTGGGGTCCTCCAATGTGAGGATAGCCATCTTATCGCCCTTTTTTGTCCTCTTGATTTTGATGCTCTCGATGACTCCCGCAATATTCACCGCAGACTTGTCGGTCAGGTTGGACAGTTCCTGGAGAACGCAAGTGGCCAGACGTTTGACTTCTTCCGCATACCCGTCAAGAGGGTGGCCGGTGATGTAAAAACCCAGGGCCTCCTTTTCCCTTCTGAGTTGCTCCTTGACCACCCAGGGCTCCACGTCCTGAATTTCAATCGATCCGTAGGCCCCCAGTTCGTCCCCGCTCAGGGAGGCGAATATGTTGAGTTGGTTGGTGTCGTGATTTGCACCGCATGCACGTATCACACTATCCAGGGAAGCAAAGAGCCTGGACCGTTCGTGACCGGTAAAATCAAAGGCCCCGCATTGAATCAGCCCTTCCAGGACCCGGCGGTTGACCTTGGATCCGTCAATGCGCTTGCAGAAGTCCATCAGATTCTTGAAGTGCCCGTTTTGGTCCCGTTCCTCGATGACGGCCTCGACGGCCTTTAATCCCACATTCTTGACCGCAGCCAGACCGAACCGGATGCTGTTATCCGCCACCGCAAAATCCCACTGGCTCTCATTGAGATCGGGCGGGAGAATGGGAATTCCCATCTCCCTGCATTCGGCGATATTCTTGATGGTCTTGTCCTGGTTGCCCATGTCCTGAGTCAGGAGTGCGGCCATGAATTCCACCGGGTAGTGGGCCTTCAGATAGCCCGTCTGATAGGCAATCAGGGCGTAGGCGGCGGAGTGGGACTTGTTGAAACCATACCCTCCGAATTTGTCGATCAGGTCGAATAGGGTCTCGGATACTTTCGGGTCGACGCCATCTTCTTTGGCCCCTTCGACAAAGCGGGCCCGGTGCTTGGCCATGACCTCGGGTTTCTTTTTCCCGATGGCCTTCCTCAGTTCGTCGGCCTCGGCCAGGGTGTAGTGGGCCAGAAGCTGACCGATCTTCATGACCTGTTCCTGGTAAAGGATGACCCCGTAAGTCTCCTTGAGGATGACCTCGAGCTGGGGAAGCAGGTACTTGATTTTTTTCTTACCGTGTTTCCCGTCGATAAAATCCTCGACCATGTTGCTCCCCAGCGGTCCCGGTCTGTACAGGGCCACGAGGGCCACCATGTCCTCGAAGACGCCGGGTTTGAGTCTTCTCAGGAGTTCTTTCATCCCGGAACTTTCCAACTGGAACACTCCCGTGGTTCTTCCTTCGCTGCAGAGCCTGTAGGTCTCACTGTCGTCCAGGGGGAGCTTATCGACATCGAGTCGCATTCCCCGGTTCTTTTCAATCAATTGCAGGGCCTGTTTGATGACCGTCAGGGTCTTGAGACCCAGAAAATCGAACTTGATCAATCCCAATTTTTCAATCTGGTCCATGGTAAACTGGGTCATGATTTCATCGTTTGATCCCTTGAAGAGGGGGAGGTATTCGACAAGGGGGCGATCCGAGATGACCACGCCGGATGCATGGGTCGAGGCATGCCTGGAAAGACCTTCCAGGGAACGGGCGATTTTGAGGAGTTTTCTCTGGTATCCTTCCCCCTGCTCCAGTTTCTTGAATTCGGGCTCCTCGGCCATGGCTTTCTCGAGGTTTACATTCGGCCCGGCCGGGACGAGTTTGGCGATTTTGTCCACCTCACCGTAGGGAATGCTGAGGGCTCGCCCGACATCCCGGATGACGCCCCGGGCCTTCATGGTCCCGAAGGTGATGATCTGCCCCACATTGTCACGACCGTATTTGTCCGCGACATATTGAATGACCTCGTCCCTCCCGTTGATACAGAAATCAATATCGATATCAGGCATGCTGATACGCTGAGGATTGAGGAACCGTTCAAAAATGAGGCCGTATTTGAGGGGATCGATATTGGTGATGGTGAGACAATAGGCGACGAGGGAACCGGCCGCGGATCCGCGTCCCGGACCGACAGGGATGTCGGAGCGGCGGGAGTAATCGATAAAGTCGGCCACAATCAAAAAATAGCCGGCAAAACCCATTTTTATGATGATATCCAACTCGTATTCGAGCCTTTCCTTGTATTCCTGCAATTGTTCCGGAGATATGGTTCCTTCTTCTTCGGCCTTTTGGGCCAGTCGTTTCTCCAGCCCCTCCCAGGCCTCTTTGGTAAGCATCTCATTGAGATCGGTGCCTTTGGGAACCTGGAATACGGGATACTTGTAGTTTCCGAACTCCATTTTATATTCGCAACGGCGTGCGACATCCCGCGTGTTGTCAAGGGCCTCCGTGAAATCTTCCTCTCCGAAGGATGCAATCATTTCTTCCCTGGACTTGAAATAGAATTCATCCTTGCTAAATTTCAGACGGTTAGGATCGTCAATGGTCTTGCCCGTTTGAATGCAGAGGAGGGCGTCATGGGCCTCGGCGTCCTCCTTGTTGAGGTAGTGGCAGTCGTTGGTCGCCACCAGGGGAAGGGACAGGTCCCTGGAAAAATCCTTGAGCACACTGTTTACGGTGTGTTGTTCGGTGAGATTGTTGGCCTGAACCTCCAGGTAAAAGCGGTCCCGGTCGAAGATGGAAGCGAATTCAACGGCCTTTTCCCTGGCCTCCTCAACCCGGCCCTTATTGATCAGGTAAGCCACGGGTCCTTTGAGGCAGGCCGAAAGGGCGATGAGACCTCGGTTGTATTTCCTGAGCAATTCCATGTCTACCCGGGGATGATAATAGAAACCCTCCAGATGGCCCAGGGTGACCAGGCGGCTGAGATTCTTGTACCCCTCCTCATTCATGGTGAGAAGAACGAGATGATAGGCATTGGGTCCGCCGTCAGGTGAGGGCCCCCGGTCACGCCGGTTGCCGGGGGCCAGGTAGAGCTCGCATCCCAGGACGGGCTTTATCCCCGACTTGGCGGCCTCCGTATACAACTGGACGGCACCGAAGATATTCCCGTGGTCGGTAATCGCAACGGAGTCCATACCCAACCGGCTGGACTTTTTGAATAATCGCTTGATGGTTATGGCACCGTCAAGAAGGCTGTATTCGGTATGCACATGTAAGTGGACAAAAGATGAATGGGTCGTCACGGTCTTCCCCGAGAAGTATGGTAAGCTAAGATCCTTTTGGTGGCAAAACATGTTTTCGGTATTGTGGAGTACGAAGCGAATATGATACGTTAAACGGCGATCATCAATCAAGTCCATTTTAGGAAGCAACCGGGACGGCAGGCGATCCTGGTTCCCTCCATCTGGATTTTCAACAGACCCCGATCAACCCCTAAATTTGATAAACACCGCAATAATTCAAAGGCTCGTATGACAATCAAGGATCCGGTATACTGGCAAAAGAGACAGGCCAAACTGCAGGCCGAAAATCGTGCCCTCAGGGACAACTTGGCCGCCCTGAAGGAGAGCTACCGGGAAATTCAAAAGACCCTGCGGACTCAGAAGGATCTTTTCAATGCCATGCCTGCCGGTATCTTCCTCATTCAACAGGAAAAGATCGCGGCCGTCAACGAGACGGCGCTGGAGGAACTGGGTTATCAACCGGAAGACTGTATTGGAAGGCGTTGTTGGGAATTCGTGCACCCCAGTATGAGCGGATTCGTGCGAAAGGTCCACAGAGATCGACTGGCAGGGAAATGGGCGCCTCAACAGTATGAGTTGGATATCGTTTCCGGAACCGGTGAGACCTATGAATGCGATGTTCGGGTCAGGAAGGTCAGGTATAAAGGACGAAAGGCCTTTCTTGCTATTCTGCTTCGCCGGGAAAGCAGAAAAAGGAAAGAAAAAGAACTTATTCGAACCCAAAAAATGGAGGCCTTCAGGACGATGGCGTCCGGTCTGAATCGCCAAATCAGCCGGAATCTCGAGATGATCAATGAGAGCATTCAGGGGATGCGGGAGA
>CAZXWJ010000276.1:4330-5804 GCA_964644375.1 uncultured Desulfobacteraceae bacterium
ACCGTTAATGTCCCCTGCCCTGACCATATGAGCTCCGTTGAAGTAAACATGTCCCGGCCAAGCTGCAGGCCATTGAGGATGCGACTAACCGGATTGCCAAGACGACCCGAAAGTTAGATGTCATAGCAAGGCGTGAGAACGACCAGTCTACGGTGCTCTCCTTTGATTTGAAAGACGTCGTCCATGCGGTCACTTCGCTGGTCGAACCCAGGTTAAAGGATGAGGCGGCCCGGAGGGGGGTGTCCCTCAGTCTGAAGACCTATCAACGATCTTTCTCTCTTCTCAGGGGAAACCCTTAAGAGATTTGTGACGTGATCATTAACATGATTATGAACGCCGTGGATGCCATGACCAGCGGAGGGGATATTTATCTCAGCACGGAAGAAAACGGCGGTTATGCCTATATTTTTGTCCAGGACAGCGGTGAAGGCATTGCGGAACGGATCAACGGCAGAATCCTCGACCCTTTTTTCACCACAAAGGGCGAAGGGTGTATCGGTCTCGGCCTGAGCCTTTCCTATGCCATTGTCAAGAGACATGGCGGGGATATGGAGGTGAAGAGTAAAAAAGGGGAGGGAACCGTGGTCACCATTCGTTTGCCTGTGGAGAAAGAAGAACCGGAAGAGAGGCTTGGGGTTCGAAGAGTCGATCCAAGAAATACCCATATTTTGATCATTGAGGGGCACCACTTACTGAGAGAGCTGTTGTCTCAAGTCCTGGAGAACAAGGGATATAGGACCGAAAAGGCGATCAGCTCTTTGGAGGGGCTGAGTCGGCTCCGGAAAAAGCCCTTTGATATGTTGATTGCCGATACATCGGCCTCCGGGTTAAAGGCGGAACCCCTTGTCAAAAGGGTCAAGAAGATGGACAAGACCCTGCCCATCGTCCTGATTTCGTCCCCTGAAGGTGAACGCGGTTCCGGTGCATTAAAGGGTCTGGGGGCGGACCTGATCGTGATAAAACCCTTGGACATGGATCAGATCGTGGGCCAGGTCTCGGATATCTTGATCCGACACGGGCAAGCCACTTAGTGCATCACCGGACCCATATGGGTCGGGTGTTTAGAAGAGGGGATGGGCAGATGCCTTCCATTCGAAGAATCCAATGAAGATTTCCGTCAATCAGGCTGCAAATAAAGGGGAAAGGCCTCTTGCCGAGAGGATGAGACCGGGCCAAATCGGAGACCTTGTGGGGCAGGAGCATCTTATCGGCGCAGGTTCCACCCTTCGAAGAGCACTGGAGCGGGGCCGCCTTTTCTCGGTCATTTTCTGGGGGCCTCCCGGCACCGGCAAAACCACACTGGCCAAGCTCATGGCCGGGTACACCCAAAATCCCTTCCGTGCCTTTTCAGCCGTGACCTCAGGCGTGAAGGAACTCAGACAGATTATTGCCGAGGCAGAAAAGACCTTTGAGCTTTCCGGTAAGCCCACGCTTCTCTTTGTCGACGAGATACACCGTTTCAATAAGGCCCAGC
>CAZXWJ010000277.1:0-5794 GCA_964644375.1 uncultured Desulfobacteraceae bacterium
GTGTTTTTTCTAATGGTGAGGTGTCTTTTTATTTGACAAGCCCTTTAATGGGCGATCCCGTAGGGGCCGGCTTTGGTAACCCCTAGAAGGGGATACCCTGCCTTGGCCCCTGAGGGGCCAAGGTTGAGTTGCCCCTAATCGCGGTTAAAACAATTTCTTTTGCGCCTGTTCCTCTCGACGCTCCTTTTCTTCTTGATACTTAACGTATTTGCGAATCATTTCGGAATCCAAGCCCACTGTATCCACACAGTATCCCTTGGACCAAAAATGATTACCCCAATAGGGCTTTTCTCTCAGATGCCGATATGTATTCAAAACGCGAATAGATGTTCGTCCCTTGATAGCGCCCATGTAATCAGAAATCGATATTTTTGGAGGCACCATCGAAATCAAATGAACATGATCTATCTGGACATTCAGTTCTACCACCTCGCACTTCAATTGTTCAGAATATGCTCGAATACAATACGTTACCAGATCGGCAATTTTGTCCGTCAGGATTCTGTATCTATATTTCGGCGTCCAGGCGACATGGTACTGGCAATGCCATATCGTCTGTGATAATTTTCGAAAACGGCTCATCTGTTACTCCTTTCCTGGTGTTGTGGGGACAACTCAGGTTTGGTTGTAACAGTGAGTCGTTCAGAAGGCAAAGCCTCTGAACCATAACCTTGCTCAGAGAGCAAGGGTTTCTACAGCGAACTAAACCGACGTAAAGTTTTCCGAATTGAGGTGATACCATGAAACAACCGAAAGACTACATTATCTTCCCTCTGGATGTGCCCACCCGTGACGAGGCCATGAAATACGTCAACATTCTGAAGGACCATGTGGGTCTCTTCAAGGTGGGGCTCGAGCTCTTTATCAGTCAGGGCCCCCCCATACTCAAGGCCATCAACGAAGTGGCAGGGAACAAGATCTTTCTGGATCTCAAGCTTCACGACATCCCGGCCACGGTGAAAAGGGCCTTTATGGTGGCCAGTTCCTACGCGCCGGAATTCGTGACGGTCCATTGCGATCAGGGGGAGGGGAGCCTCAGGGAGGTCGCGGAAAGCAACCCGGGCAACACCAAAATTCTGGCGGTCACCCTGCTCACGAGCCTCAACAGCAGAAATCTCGAGGTCATGGGCTACAAAGACCGCTATGTCGAGAGCCTCTCCGATCTTGTCGTTTTAAGAGCTCGAATCGCAAGAGATGCAGGCTGCCAGGGCATTGTCTGCTCCGGTCACGAAGTGGGCATGGTCAAGAAGGAACTCCCTGACCTTATTGCCGTCACGCCAGGAATCCGCCCGGCCTGGTCCCTGGTGGACGGGGACGATCAGAAGCGGATCGTCACCCCTCAGAGGGCGGTTCAAGACGGCTCCGACTATATCGTGGTGGGACGCCCCGTCAGGGATGCAAAGAACCCGCAGGAGGCGGCGAAAAAATTGGCGGAGGAGATTGCGTCAGGTCTTTGATGCGGTCTTTCCCCGAAGGCATGGGTCTAAAGAGGAATCGATTGCACCTTGTCTTAAAAATTTCAGGGACCGGACCGACACTCGGTTTTTATTGAATTCAGTTTATAGGCCTCCGGTGAAAATCATCTTTGCTCCCACAGTTGTAGGGATCCACTGGGCCCGGAATTTTTCCATCAGGATACGCTGAGCATGATATCCGGTACAATGAAACGCCGCAATATGTGCGACACCGACCTGTGAAAGGTATTCCATGGTCTTTTCCATCTGCCTCTCGCCGGCACAGTTCAAATGCAGTCCCCCCAAAAGGGCATGGACCTTTCTGTCCGGGAACTGTTTTTGAGCCAGTTCCAGTGTATTCACTGCACCGGCATGGCAGCATCCGGTCAGAACGACCAGCCGCTCATCTCCCAATTCGATGAAGATTGCCTGGTCGTCTTCGACCTCATCATGAACCCGTTTCCCTTCGATCTCCACAAAGGCATTGGGCATGCCCGGCTCAAAATCAGTGACTCTCTCAATCTGGCCCGAAAGATGGACCCCGGGCATAATGGTGGAGGGAGCGGCATTCATTTTGATTCTGGAACCGAACTGATCGACCACCCTTTTGTCGATCTCCCAGGGACCGGCATAGGTGCCGTCCGTTTTCAGCACAAAGCGTCTTCTGCCATAGGCCTTTGGATGAAAAAAAAGTCTACATTCCTGTCCCGCTTCCTGGAGAACGGGGAGCAGGCAACCGTAATGGTCGACATGTCCGTGACTCAGAACCAGGAAATCAAGTTGGCTGAAATTTAGTCCCAGGAGTTCAGCATTATGCAGGAGGACCTGCCCGCTCCTCCCAAAATCATACAGGATACTGCGCTTCTGTCCCTGATTCCAAATTTCGATCCAAAGGGAAAGACCCTGCTCGGCCCATAACATGGACCCTTTCCCGGGCTCGGGATAGGCGGCCACTTCTGTGGATGGGATAAATATATCGATGTAATTGTCTACAAGAACGGTAACCTCGACCCTCTCGGGCATTGTCTTCCTCCTCAAGCCAAGCAGGCTCTGCAACGGGTGAACTTTTTGAAACGCATCCAACTAGTTTTCATGCAGAAATGGCCCTTTTTCGCAATTCCCCGCCTGCGACGGGACAGGTCCGCGTCAAACTGCGAGGTTTCTTGTGCGACGTACTGCTCGTACGTCTCCGCGCAACCTCTTATTTTCCTTGAACTTGCAATCCCGCCATGGCGGGACTGAATTGAAAACTCAATCGTGCCCGAATTTCCTTTCCGGATGGGCACCAACTAAGGATGGGGCATGACCTCGGACCTATATTTTTTCAAACCAAAGGCGACCAAGGATTCGGGAGAGGGTGAATAGGGTCGCAATTTCAAACGCCTATTCCCCCTCCCCTTTATCCACCTCCAAAGGGCTTATCCTCTTGAGCCCCAGCATATATAAAAAGGCCTCATTACCTGAAATCAAAATCGAGCAGGTTTTGAACGCCTCAGGATTTGCGCAAAAATAAATTCACAGAAAAGAAACTCCCGGGAAGCGTCACCAAATTCCGGGGATTCAGATCCGTCCCTGTCATTCCAACAGGTTAACCGGGAACAGGGCAGAAGCCCTGCTCCCGGTCGGGGCAGAAGGACTTGGTTCTAATCGGACAAGTCTTGATTTCGCTCTGAATTACTCGACCCACCCTTTTTCTCTGTAATACTTCAGGGCGCCGGGATGCATGGGAATCCCGAAATTCCGCCCCATTTCCTCCTCTTTACCCAGGGCGATGGCCTTGGCGACGGTCTTGTAGTGTCCGAAGTTTTCGGAAATGCTCTTTGCAATGCTATAGGCGACCTCTTCGGGCATATCCTTGCTGCACAGCGCCACAACGTAGGCGACAATCCCCTTGACCGGGTAATCGACGCCTTGATAGGACCCCTTTGCGAGCGTATAGGGTGCCAGCCCTTTGTGCTCCTTTAATACGGTCGCTATCGCCTCGTCCGAAAGGGAAAGCAGTTTGATCTTCCGCTTACTCCCTGCGGCAATAATAGGCGGAGCCGGATAGGCCATGGCACCATAAAGGATGGCATCAATATGGCCGTCGATCATTTGCTGCCCCGCCTCCCTGAAACTCATATACCGGGTCTTGAAATCCTCAAAGGATAGATCGTAGGCATCCAGAACGTACCGCGTCACCGGGGCGATAGCGGAACCTTTCGGCCCCGGCGTCATGGCCTTGCCTTTCAGCTGTTTGACATCATCGATCCCTGCATCGGCCCACACAGCGAACTGCGTCGGCTCCGGAAACAGGACCGCGAGTCCTCGAATATTTTGCAGATTGCCGTACTTCTTGAAAAACTCGATTCCGTCCCAGGCCTCTGCGGCCATGGTAGAGAAAGAAAAGCATACGTTTAATTTTCCTGCATTGATTGCCACAACATTGGCCGCTCCCCCCAGGGGCAACGTGGAGCCCTTGAGATCGGGATTCGCCTTTAGGGCATCGTTCAGCATGGCGGTTCCCAGGGCCTGCCACACACCACCCGCCGGCGCCGTTCCCCAGCGAACCTCATAAGCGGACGCCCCTGTCGCCATTGCGCCGACCGCAATAAGGGCGGCAAAAACCAGACAAATTTTGAAAACCCTTCGACTTCTCGTCATCATTCTCTCCTCCTTTCATGCCTTCGATGTCATTGTTGCATAAGGTTCATGATTGCTTCACAAATAAATCAGGTCACGTGGCCTTTTGCCTCCCATCCATGATCAGGAGACTTTCGTCTGGGCGATGGTGCCCCGGCCATAGAATTGCATCGCGAGCAGCAGGCCGAACAACGCTATGCCCACCAGACTGTTCGTCAATGTGGGATGAATAAGAAGGACCGCAGCCGCCAGGGCAACGATTCTCTCAAACCACTTCAGTTGTCTCATCAGATATCCTTCACCCGCAATGGCAAAACAGGAGGCTCCCAGACAGGCGGTCAAAACGACCATGATGATCTTCCAGAAAGGACCCACCAGAAGCAGGGCCTGGTCATAGGCGAACATGATGGGCACGACAAAGGCCACGACACCGATTCTCACGGATATCCAGCCCGTCTTCCAGCCGTCCGCCTTGGCAATGGCCGCTGCGGTAAAGGCTGCCGCGGCAACCGGGGGTGAAATCAAAGAGAGGCAGGAATAGTAGAAAGCAAAGAGATGGGCCACGTAGTCAGGCAGACCCAGGGCAATCAGGGCAGGGATGACGGTTGCCACCTGAACGATGTAGGCCGGGGTAGTCGGGATTCCCAGGCCGAGAAGAAGTGCGATGAGCATCCCGAAAATAAGTCCGAGCAGGAGATGTCCTCCCGCCAGGTCGACGAAGACCGTTCCCAGGCGATTCCCGAGACCGGTAAGATCCACGGTACCCACAATGATGCCCGCCGCCGCCGTGGAGATAACCACAATGAGCATCCCCTTTGCCCCGTCTTCGAGGGCAGCAAGGAGTCCCGGCGTGCTCAGCCGTGTCGTGCGACGGCATTGACAGGCCAGGATAGCGCTTATGATACCATAGCCTCCTGCCAGCCGGGGGGTGTAACCGGCGACAAGCATATATATCAGGACCACAATCGGGATGATCATATGGCCATAGTCTCTCAGGGTGTCTTTGAAGGATTGTTCGGGTTCGATACCGGACAGGTTGTAACGTTTAGCCTCCAGATGAACCGAGACGAAAACACACACGAAAAACAGGATGGCCGGAAACAGGGCATAGCCGAGAATGGTTCGGTAGGGGATGCCGCTGAAAGCCGACATGACAAAGGCGGCGGCCCCCATCACGGGAGGCATGAGCTGTCCGCCGGTCGACGCGAGGGCCTCCACGGCTCCGGCGAACTCGGGCTTATATCCGGCTTTTTTCATCATCGGAATCGTGACGCTCCCGGTGGTCGCCACATTTGCAGCACCGCTCCCCGTAATCGTCCCCATGAGGGAACTGGCGATGACCGCCACCTTGGCCGGTCCGCCGGCCATGCGCCCGGTCAACCCGGCAGCAAGATTGCTGAAAAGCTGAGATCCCCCGGCATGCATGAGGACGGAGCCGAAGATGATAAAAAGGGCGATTTCCGTCGCCGAAACGCCCAGAGGAATGCCGAAGATCCCGCCGAGTGAAAGATAGTTGAAATCGACCAGTTCCGTCCACGTGAGAGGCGCCATGTGGAGAAATCCCGGGAGGTGGGGCCCAACAAAGGGATAGATAATAAAGGCCAAAACAACATAGAAAAGGGCCTTACCGAAGATCCGCCTCGTGGCCTCCGTCACCAGGACAATCATGGCGATACCCAGGATTTTTTCATACCACTCGAGCGGCGTGATCAACCTGA
>CAZXWJ010000278.1:0-5783 GCA_964644375.1 uncultured Desulfobacteraceae bacterium
ATTGCCGATGTCCTTCCTCAGGGCGGAAGCCTGGTCCCCACAGCCACCTTCACACCCTTGGGTAACCCCGTCGGGCAGGTTGGGGGTATTCCCTATTTCCGGCTCTCCTATCCCGCCGAGGCAATCCCGGAAGGAGCCCTTCAGCTTTTCACCGAGGTCCGCCAGGGCAGCGAGATCGTCCTGATGCAGGGCACGCCCGAGAGCCTGTCGTCCCGGGCCGGGAGGGTTGCAGCCGCAGCCGTGGAGTCCGCACCTTTTGGCGCTCATGAAGTGAAGGGGGCCTTTGTCCTGTTTTGCTCGGGGTGCATGCTGGCGGTGCAGGATCGGATGCATGAACCCCCGGAAGGGTTAAAGGACGCCTTTCACGGCGCCCCCTTTCTCTGTTCCTTCACTCTCGGTGAGCAGGGTTGTTTTATCGGGGGAGAGAACCGGCATGGGAACCTGATGATCGCAACGCTCGTCTTCGGTCCCATAAGGGAGGATTGATTCATGGGAACCTCAGAAGAACTGCGCGAGGCCCTGCTCAACCTGGAAGAGGCCAGAAAGAGGGAGGCCCAACAGCGTCAGATGGCCGAGGCACTCCTGGCGGGTCTCCGGGTCCTCGTGATGACCGAGGATCCCCATGAACTTTTCTTAGAGCTCTTCGAGGTGATGCGAGATCCCCTGGATTTCGAGGCGGCTTTCGTACTTCAGGAAAATGAGGCCGGCACCCTCTCCCCCATGACGAGTTCGGACCCTGTTTTTATGGGAACACTCTGGCAGCCCGGGTCCATGTTCAGGCGTGTCATGGGGGGACAGTCCGTGGCCGTATTCGACACAGGTCTCGTGGATGAATGGTATGCCCAGACAGAAACCATTAGACAGATCGCCCGCTCAGCCCTGCATTTTTCGATCTACACCACGCAGCGAAGAGCACTCTTTGTGTGCACCCACTCACAACGCGGCCATTTCTCGCGTAATCATGTGACCCTTGCAAGAAGATTTTCCTTCCTTGCCACACAGGCCCTGCACCAGTTGGAATCCGAGCAAAGGCTGTCGGATCTTCAGATGAGGCTCGATGCCGAGGCCAAGCTGGCACAACTCAACCAGAAGCTTGTGGAGAGCGAAAAAAAACTTGCAAGGGCCGGCAAAATGGAGGCCCTCGGGCTCCTGGCCGGTGGGGTTGCCCACGATCTGAACAATATTCTCTCAGGTATCGTCAGTTACCCCGAGCTTCTCCTTTGCGAAGAGGCCCTGCGTCCCGAACACAGGCGTGCCATCCAGACCATACGCAAGGCCGGTCTTCGAGCGGCCGCGGTGGTCGAGGACCTGCTGACCATGGCCAGGGGCGTGGCAAGCCCCAGGGAGATCCTGAACCTTAACGAAATCGTGCGGGAATATCTGGCTTCCCCCGAGCATCTGGAGCTTCTGCGGATTCATGACGGTGTGCGCGTGGAGACGGATATCGAGACGGGACTGATCGACATCAAGGCTTCCGGCATACACCTCACCAAAGCGCTCATGAACCTCGTTTCCAATGCCGTGGAGGCCACGAAAAACCGTTCTTCCGCGCGTATCCTTATTCGGACGGAGAACACGTACATCGACCGACCCCTCAAGGCATACAGCGATGTGGAGGTCGGGGAGTACGTTGTTCTAACCGTTTCGGATACCGGGGGTGGTATTTCCGAGCAGGATATCGAGAGGATCTTTGAACCCTTCTATGCCAGGAAGGCCATGGGGCGGAGCGGAACTGGACTCGGACTGACCATCGTATGGAATACCGTAAAGGACCATAACGGTTACATCGATCTCATGACCGGCCACGAGGGAACCACCTTCAAGCTCTACTTCCCCGTCTCCAGGGAAATACTGCCGATTGAGGAGGATCCCCGTTTGCCGATCGATTACAGGGGGAACGGGCAGAGTGTGCTTGTCGTGGACGACCTGGAAGATCAGCGGACCATTGCCTGTGCCATGCTGACAAAGCTAGGATACGCGGCCCGGCCCGTATCAAGCGGTGAGGAGGCGGTAGAATACCTGAAGGAACACCATGTGGATATCCTTATGCTGGATATGGTCATGGACCCGGGGATCAACGGGAGGGAGACCTACGAGCGAATCATGGCGATCCGCCCCGGGCAGAAGGCCGTGGTAGCCAGCGGGTATTCCCAGACCGATGACGTTCGCGCCGCTCAGGGTCTCGGTGCGGGGCCGTTTATCAAAAAGCCCTACACGCTCGGGAAGCTGGGAGAGGCCCTTCGGGAAGAACTCGCGAAGTCCTGACCCTAGCTGAGCGAGGGTCGATGGCGGTCCATTCCATCCCATGCAGCGTTACAGGGATCCGGGGCGGGTTGATCGCGGGCACGGCATGTTCTTTTCGCCGTGCCACTAAATCCAAACTAACCCACCCCGACGTGTCGGGATGAGAATTGAGAAGGTCCTGCCCTTTGTCATGTTTTTTACCCTTCGGAAATTTTCCAAGTTTTTTTGGGGGAGGGGAGAATGGACAGAGATTCGGCTTTTGCTATCATCATTTCCAGCCAACTTCCCATCTTCAAAAACAATAAACTTCGATAAGTAATCCCATCTGGTAACGAAAGACATTCGTGGGGAACCGAACACCCTCGCTTATTCGGCCGCAAACCCGTATTTCCCCGTCCGGTTCTCGATAAAGAGGGCAAATCCTCCATTGATTTTAAGCTATTGGACCAAGAGTCATCGGCAGACCTGACCTAACCCTGACGAAGTTTTTTTCTTCCCAAACGTCATAATTCTATCTTCACCCGTCAATGATTTGCCGCTGGGGTCTGTCTCTTCGTTTTACGGTCTACAAGGAGATCTTTCGAGATGCCCTCAAGACATGTAAGCCCCCAAAAACAAAGGTAAAAATATGCTTCAGGATTGCGGCATGCTTTCTGCATTGAATCATCACCTTTCTTTGAAGGGAACTCATTCGGGCGCTTTGCCCTATTTTTGATGCACTTCTTTTTTTGTGATGGAAAGTCCAAAGGTGATGGAATGGCAAATAACGGTCAAAAACCAGACATAAATTATAGAGGATTGGTCGAACAGTTATCGGATCCCGAGATCATTATCGAACCCCAAACTCGTTGCATGCTGGATCGTAACCGGAGGGCCGTTGATTATTACGGATATACCCATGAAGAATTACTGAAGATGGCGCCGCTAGGTCTTCATGAGCCTGAAGCGCAACCCCGGACCTTGGAACCTCCCTGTCATCGGGTTAAGGTCTGGCACAAAGGGCTTATCGCTCAACTCGAACCCCGTCTTATGTATGATGGCGCTGCCGGGGTGGCCGCTGTAGATGTCATAGACAGTGCGCCGGATGGCGATTCTGCGGATAACGGGAACGGGTATGACATGGGAGATGTACCGGCCCCCATCGGAGCGCCGGAAACCTCACCACTCGAAGCCCCGGATGCCGGGCCGGACGTTGCGGCCGTTCTCGATGCCCTTGAGGGCACACTCGAGATTCCCTTTGAAATTGCCTTTATAGACGCCTCGGTTCCCGATGCCGAAACCCTGATCGCGGGCCTGAGTTCCAATGTCGAAGTCTACCGGCTTGACACCACCTCAAACGGCCTCAGCCAGATGGCCGAGGTCCTGGCCGGCCGGCAGGGGGTGGATGCCGTTCATCTTTTCAGCCACGGCTCGAGCGGTGAGATCATTCTGGGAAACGAACGTCTGAATGCGGAAAATATCGATGCCATGGCGAATGAGCTGGCTGACATTGGCCAGGCCATGGACGCCGACGGCGATATTTTGATTTACGGCTGCGATGTCGGACAGGACACTGCTTTTGTGGAGCAGATCGCCGTTTTGACCGGCGCAGACGTGGCCGCGTCGGACGATGCCACCGGGGCGAGCGATTTTGGCGGAGACTGGGACCTGGAGGCTCAGGCCGGAACGATAGAAAACGACCCCTTGATTGTGTCAGACATGGATGCCTTATTAACAACCTCCATCGCTGGCGGCAATAACGGATTTGAAGACGGACTTTCAGGATGGACAACCACACCCAATGGTGGTGTCGAGGTACAGGATACAATGTCTATAAGTTGTACCGGCAACGAATGGTTTGTCGATTCGACCGGATCAGGGATGGCGGTTCTGCATCCGGCAATATACGATTTTAATACCTATGCCGCTTCGTTCCTGGGTATCAACGCAGATTCGGTTTCATACATAAGCGATACCTTTTATGCCACTTCCAGCAAGCGGCCCGCTGATTTTGCCGCCATTAAAACGTCTTTTTACGCCGAGGCCGGAACCACCTTTTCCTTGGCCTGGAATTATGTTTCAACCGATTATGTACCCTGGAACGACGGATCGGTTCTGACCGTCGTAAATACTGACGATGCATCGAAGCTGGCTGTTTTGGACAATGTGAAGGCGGAAGTGACGATTCTGGGTGCCACCGTTTCCGGAACCGGCAACTATACCACTGGCTCCTACGGCAGCACCGGCTGGCAAACCTCTACCATTGCCATTCAAACCACTGGTAACTACACTCTCGGTTTAAGTGTCTTCAATTTAGGCGATCAAGCGGTAGATCCCTATCTGTTTGTTGATGATGTCGCCGGGGTTACCACAAAGAACGGCGAGCCGTTTGAGCCGGTCGAGGCCGATGAGAATGCGCCGCCACCTGCCGGTGAAGTAGTGAACACCAACGCAACGCTCGCCGCAGCGGCCGAGGACAGCACCCCCGACGGGGCTACCGTTTCCACCCTGTTTGACGACCTTTATTCCGAGACCCTGGGCGGAATTGCGGTGGTTGGCGACGCCGGCGATGTCGCGCAGGGCGCGTGGGAGTACTCTACCGACAGCGGCTCAAACTGGTACGACATCGGTGCCGTTTCAACCGACAGCGCCTTGCTGCTTGATGCCGACGCCAAGTTGCGCTTTCTGCCGTCCGGCGACTGGAACGGCACGCCGGGCAGCCTCTCGGCGAATTTGGTAGACAGTTCTTTCAGCAGTAGCTTTACCGATGGAAATACACGCGAGACCTTCGATACGACGACCGATGGCAGCGATTCGGGAGTGACCGCTTCGGCGGTCAACCTGAATACTTCGATCACAGCCGTCGATGATGCGCCGACTGTGGCCAACGTGATTGCTGACGTGACCGTGGATGAAGACGCGGTCAACTCCTCCATCGACCTCAGCAACGTCTTTACGGATATCGACAACGACGATGGCGCCATCGTTAAGACGGTTCAGAACAATACGAATAGTGGTCTGGTGACTACCGACATTACCGGGAACACGCTTACGTTGGACTTTCAGGCTGACCAGTCCGGCACGGCGGATATCACTGTTCGAGGGACCTCCAACGGCAAGACCGTTGATGAGACCTTCACCGTCACGGTCAATGCCGTGAACGACGCTCCGATGATCACTGACGGTCCGGATTCCGCCACGCTGAACGAAACCAACGCCTTCCTGAGTACATCCGGCTCCCTGACCGTCACGGACGTGGATACTGCGGATGCGGTCACGGTCTCGGTGGATAGTCTGGTTATTTCCGGCACCTCGGACAGAAGCGATGCAGCCGCCCCGAGCGACGCCGCACTGGGCGCCATGCTCACGGTGAGCCCGACGAACATCCTGAACGAAAGCACCGACTCCGCTTCCCTGACATGGACCTTCAATTCCGGCGGGGAAATATTTGATTATCTGGCCACGGGCGAGACCTTGATCCTGACCTACACGGTGAAGGCCGCGGACAACGACGGTACTCCGCTCAGCGATACCGAAACCGTGACCGTCACCATCACCGG
>CAZXWJ010000279.1:0-5778 GCA_964644375.1 uncultured Desulfobacteraceae bacterium
TTTCCCGGGAAAGCATCCTTTTCCCGCCCGGCACGGCCTTCCTGACCAGCTTGTCCGTGTTGAGGTCCACAAGGCTCACCCTGCCCGGATCGATATCCGTCAATTTATCATATCCGTAATGGGCAAATATTTTCGTCGTCTCGGCCCTGTTGATGGAAGAACCTTCCGCTATGATGACCTTTTTCGCCACCGTCAGAAGAATTTCGATAAGGGCCCTGACCAGGGCGATATCGGTCACGACACCCCCATGATAGACGCCATCTCTGAATCCGTGATCCGCAACGACATTCGGCTTGACGGCCACGGTCTGTCCTTTGCCGACAAAGGCCTCCAGTCCGCCCAAATTATTGACGAGAGTCAGGAGGGACGCCTTGATCTCGTCGTGCGTCCTGGAGGGAGGGACCCTTTCCACAGCGACCAGTTCGGTTTTTTCGTATTCCTTTGAAGGTTTCCAACCCCTGACTTTCCTCAGAAATTCCGCCGTGCTCAGATCCATTCGGACAAAATCAAAACCGTCTGATGAGAAAGACCGTGTCGGGCGAAAACCATAAGCGATCAGGGTATCGTATTTGGCCCTGTCCGCCTTGAGGATCTCTGCCGAGACAAGACTTTCTCCGGCAATCAGGGCATCTATCATGCTTGTTGCAATGCCCCCCCCGGCCCCGGTCTTTTTGGGCAGGATCTCTTCGATCGTGCTGTGAAGGGGATTGTATATGAGCCAGCCGACCGTGTTCCAATCCCTTTCAGCGATGTATGTGGTGATCCTTTTATCTTCCGTCCATTCCCGCCACTTATGGTCGATGTAACGTCCATCGATAGCCATGGAACCGTAATAGTCTTCCAGACCGTCCCGAAAATCCTTTGATAGAATGCCCTTTTTGAGCGTTATGCCGGATGTCATGTGTCCCCCCGATAAAGACCCTGAGGATCCTGGAATCATTCAATAAAAATTCTCAATAAAAAAATCCGGCACAGTTTAAGAAATTTTCACCTTGTTGTCATCCATTTTTCATGGGGCCATCCTTGCAGGTTTAATTGGTCGATGACCCTTACCCGGCCGTATCGCCGGGCTATTTAACTTGCTGGTCTTTGCTCTGCCTCCACTGGTAATAATTCCAGGTCCTCTGGAAGGCCTTGCCCTGGATCACCTGTTTGCGGACCTTTTCTATTTCCTCATCAGGAAACCAGTGAGGCTCACCAAGCGACATGGCCTGGATCTGGAGACTTGCGGATTTTTCGGCCCATATGGCTGAAACGCAGGCCTCTTCGATCGATGACCCGGTGACCATGTCTCCGTGTCCTGCCAAAACCACGGTACTGGCGGATCCCATGGTATCGACGATTCTAAAGCCCATGTCAAAATTATCCACCAGACCGAGCTCATGGAACATGGGTGCTTCCTTGCCGAAAACAGTCGCTCCCAGGTTATCCAATGCTCGAAGTTTTATTCCGACAAGGCTGAGGGCCACGATCGTCGGGGAATGGGTATGGGCAATTGCCATGACCTCGGGACGTCTCTGGTAGACGGTCAGATGCAGGGGAATCTCTTTGGCCGGTTCGAGCCTGCCATCGAGTTTGTTTCCGTTCAGATCCAGGAGAACGAGATCCTCTTCGGTCGCCTGACCGGGGCTGACCTTCCCGTTCATGATCACCTTGTCTTCGCCCGGGACCCGTGCACTGAAGTGCCCCAGTTCATCCATGATCCCTTCTCGGTCGAGAATCCTACAGGCAGTCAAAAGGACCTTTTTCAACGTCTCATAAGACTCCATCATTTTCACCCCTCGTTATCGTTTAAGGTTTATTGCCCGGATTCAAGCGGGCACTGTCCTGCGGAGAGTGTTTATTTGGTGGCCGTTGGTGTTGTGTCCCATGATTTTCGTTCGTTTCCGATCCCTTGTATCGAATAAATCGGGTATGAACCCCTCACATTAATTTAAGGGACTTACGGGACATCGTGTTATCCATTTTTGTCATCAGCATGGATGATTGGGAACCCAAACGTTCCCAATCATCCATGCTTGTTTTACAGGTTCCCGGTCCAGGAAAAATCAGATGACGAATTCGTCAAATGTCTCCGGAGCAAAAAGTTCCTCGATGGTCATCTTTTTTTCCGCCAGACCCTGCTCATAAGAATACTCGCAGAGTGCGTTGATGGTTTCCCTGTTCTTTTCAATGCCGTAGGGCCACCAGTCTTCACCCATGATTTCTTTTGTCCTCGCCGCTTCATGAACGAGCCAGGGCAGCGTGGCGTGCAGGGCCTCTGTTGTCTGGAGATTTTTCAGCGTCATATTTTTCGATGCCAGGAGTGCCTTGTAGAGAGACTGGGCGACCCAGCGGTTTTCTTCATAAACACTGCGTTTGATGGCAACAGCATGCATGATCGGAAAAATCTTTGTCCTTTTGTAGTAATCTGCTTCCACGTCCAGGTAATCCTCCCACAGCCGCTTCACGTTTGGAGAACCATTCGTGAAACAGGACGGTGTGCGGGGGGCAAGTATGGCATCGATCTCTCCGTCGTCCAGCATTTGTGAAAGCGTTTTATCTTCGGGGATGGGAGCGAAATCAATTTCATCCGGCAGCTTGACCTTGATCTTTTCAACCCTGCCGGGGGTTTCCTCCCCCCCGAATCTCCAGTGAACATCGCGCGGATGCACACCGTATTCATGCTGCAGTATCCCTCTCAGCCACACGATGGCGGTCAACTGGTATTCCGGAACACCAATCGTTTTGCCCTTCAAATCTTCCGGTTTTTCTATGCCTTTGTGTGCATTGATGAAGGCACAGGAGTGGCGAAAGAAGCGCGAGGTAAAGGCGGGTATGGCAATGAGCCGGTCGTCACCCCGCGATCTGGACAGCAGGTATGACGAAAAAGACACTTCCGATCCGTCAAATTCAGCATAGCGCAACTGACGCCAGAATGTCTCTTCAACCACCATGGGAATGAAATTGAAGTCAAGGCCTTCCACGGGCACCGTTCCGTCCATAATCGGGCGTAACCTGTCATAGGCTGAGCAGGCAAACGCGAATGGTAACTTTTTCATGTTTCCTCCTTTTATAATTTGTTAGACGTCATTCCGGCAGGACCTGCGGATCTCTGCCGGTTGGGGGGCCTCATGGCATGATATGGGGCCCCCACCGATTGCTCAGTAGCTCTTTCCGGCAACCCCTCACGACATGATCGTGAATGCTCCGAAAAGAGGGACAAGGAGCAGTGAAAGCAAGACGACCAGAAAAACATGAATAACGGTCGCCGTGGCCCCGGCCTTGATCATGTCCATGAAGCGGATTTGTCCTGATGAAAAGGCCGTGGCTGAAGCGGCTCCGGCCCAGGGCAAGGAGATGGCCATGCCACTTGCAGGCAGGATCCAGGCAAGGGTTGCGGGGTTCAGGCCGACTTTCTGGGCGATCGGGAACAACAGGTTTGACATGAGGGCCACCGTGGCTGTGCCGCTAATAAAGTGACTCGCAATGCTGGTCGCGTAAGCGCCGAAAAAGGCGAACATCGTGCCCGAAAGGTGTGATGGAATGTACTCGGTGATCCATGTGATAACGCCCATTTTTACAGTGAATCCAGCCATGGTCGTACCCGCAACAGCAAGGAAGACCACGTTCCAGGGGATCCCATCCTTTAAATCCTTCGCTGTCAATGTCCCCTGCTTTTCTTTTACGGGCAGAATATAGAGCAGTATGACACCGATTGGAGGAACAATCCAGATGTTGAGAAAATGGAACTGTTTGGTAAACACCGGGATGACCCAGAGAATGAGCATCACACCAAAGGCGATGAACGTGTTGCGCTCCTCATTCGTCAACCGGCCAAGGTTGGCCTTCTCCTGTTTGAAGAATTCCTCCGCCCCTTCTATCTTTTTGAATTCAGGCTTGAAAAACAGTCTCAAGACCAGAAAGTACAACATAAAGGAGGCGGCGCCGATGAAGAAGGCGACGGATGTCCACTGTGCATAGTCAATCGAAATATTGGCCGTCTTTTCCAGGATCGCTATAGAGATGGGGATATGGGGGATACCGGAAAGAGTCATGATGCCCCCGGCCTCTGCCGCATAAAGTACCCCGAGTGCCATGAAGGTGTTGAGCTTTGTGGTATTTATATCCTTTCCGGTGAGTTTTTTAAAGGCATTTGAAGAATAATTGATGATACCGACCCCAATGGGGATACACATCGCCACGGACGCAGCGTCATCGACAAATGCGGACATAACGGCTGCTGAGCCTAAGAACACAAAGAGGATTCGGTAAGTCGATGAACCGACCCATCGGATGTTGAGAAACCAAAGGGCAATCCGTCTGCCAAGTCCACTCTTATGCACTGCATGTCCAAAAAGCAAAACACAAATAAGAAAAAAGAAAAAGGCCTGTCCGTATCCGGCGGCCACTTTTTTGATTTTTAATACGCCTGCCATGGGTAAGATGACGAGCGGTAGAAATCCGGTTATTCCCCAGGGAATGGGCTGGGCAACCCACCAGGTGATCATCCAGGCGTAGAGCGCCAGAATTACGTGTCCCTTATAATCCAGGCCCTGTATCGATATTGCGAGGATAATAAAAAAAACGATCGGCCCTAAAAGCAGTTTAAACCAGAATTTTAAACCATACAACGATTCGTTTAAAACAGGGGTTTGTGGTAATGTGTTTGCTTGTACCAAGCTCATTTATTCGTCTCCTTTGATCAAGAAAATTTGCTGAAAACATGTCCCAAATGACGCTGCAATATCGTTGCATTTTCTCTGCTCGCCCTCCCCTTCAGGTCTTTGGGGCACCGACATCTTTCATCTCTTTTCCGGTATTCTGCAACCCTCTGAAAAACGATCTCAGCCAGGACCTAATCTGGGAAGAGGGCGATCATTACCTTTCTGTTGGCCGCGCTTTTTGTCCCCTTTCAATAGCATCCGCCAACCTTCGGATCGCACTCTGCTCCACTCGGAAGTAATCCGGAATCAACCAGACATCCCGATCGTTCAGAAGTCAGAACGAGCAGAAAAGGCCCTCCCAATACATGGGAGGGCCAATATATGTAAGAATCTGCCATAAATACATTTTACTGTTTTGATGAGATTTACCCTTTGCCCATCTCTTGACCATCTGTTGTCCAGCATTCACGTTCTCAAATTTCAATAGGATTTTTGTGCCAGTCCGAACGCAGATAAATCTCTTGGCAGATCATTATATTTTATTTTAAATTTTTTACCATGCAAGACTCATTCCTGATTAAAGTAAAGAGAATTGATGTATCTAAATTATTGAAAAAATTGTATGAATAAGAAGTTCTGGAGGGAGGTGTGATCAATGGAAGTAAGATTCGAGGTGTCAGGGAATTTTTCACGATGAAAAAATAGCGGGTTCGCAAAAAGTCCAACTGGCCCGACCATTCGAGAGTACGCGTCATCTTTCGTCGCGGAAGTCCCGCGGGAAGCGAAATAAGCGCACCTCACTCCTCAAGATTCGCGAATTTCATCCCGTCTTGGTGGAAAAATTTTTTTAATCATAAATCACGATGTGGCCCTGGCCCCGACGCCACATCGTGATTGCCTCAGCGCTATTATGCAGGTCAAATTTCCTCTGCTTTCCCCTTCAGTCTATCGAATTCTTCAACGTTTACAACCGGGGATGTTGTAAACGTAATGCCCGTGAACTTGCCCAGTTCTACTGAAGCCGCCAGGGCCAGTTCCGCGTCGGGAAATTCCAGTGTAAAAACGAGATCATGTTCTCCCATCACGGCATACATGGAAATGACCTTTCCGCCGTGAGCCTTGATCAGGGCCA
>CAZXWJ010000280.1:0-5656 GCA_964644375.1 uncultured Desulfobacteraceae bacterium
AGGCCACACAGATGCCCATGTTTCCGGGATTTCCCAATTTTTGTAAAAGAGGGGCAAAAATGCCGATAAAGGCCCCCACTCCAATTATTCCCCATTTTGTCGCAAAAATATTTTTCGTACGCCCCATGTGAAGTCTCCTTTTTCAGGCTCACTACCCTTGCGTGAATCCGAAACATCCATTATCCTTAGGACAATATGCCGGTGGAATCGATTCAAAAGAAAGCTATATGGGGTACGCCAATATGTCAAACTGGAAATCCCTATACTAAATCGAAAAACAATCGTTTTTTTCAATAAAAAGACGGCATGAAAAACGCATAAAAGCAATGGACGAAACACGCATACCCATTGACGGCACCCTGGATCTCCATATGTTCGCGCCCAAAGACGCCGCATCGGTTGTAAGAGAATATCTGCACGAATGTCATGCACAAGGAATTTTTGATGTTCGGATTATTCATGGAAAGGGCAGGGGCGTTTTGCGAAGGACGGTCCATGCATTACTGGAAAGACACGCATTGGTCCTGGATTTTCGTCTTGATTCGGGTTCATCAAGCTGGGGAGCGACGATCGTTCGGCTCAAAGCCTGGCCGGATTTCACAAAAAACGGATAGGCCCTGTATTTCTAAGGAGGTTTTTTCAACCCCCGGCCCCTGAAAACAAGCGAGAAGGAAAACTCACCAGCCGCAGAGGTTCTGAAAGAAAGGCACAGGACCTATCCGAAAGATCTTTATTCTAACAAAGCCTTCTGAAAAGTAAAGAAATTCATGGCGAAAAGCAAGGGGATTGATCGCGAATATACTTCCTCCCGCACTTTCCATATCACGGCTTTCTTCTTTGAGGATCTCCTCGGTGGACTCATGTCCTGCATGTGTAAGCATTCGTCCGTATGTAAAAAAGAGCGATAAACCGTTTCCTTTCGTATTTAAAAAAAACAGACAAGCCATCTGACAATTTGTAAAAAATCCTGACAATTTTTTGATTCATTTTTAGCCTCAAAATCCCTATCCTCAACAAATTTTTGCCATAAAAACCGGCATATTATAAAATTTTACAGGCATTACCGTTCTTTTGGCACGGCCATTGCTGTTTGAAATTACCTCGTTTATGATATAAGTATTACATCTACTGAGATACTTATCCGGGGTGGCCGGCATAAAACACTTTCCAGATAACAAGCAAATAGGGTAATAAAAACGAAGAAAATATCCCCCTGAGACTTGTAATGCGGATTCAAATACTTATTTTCTTCATATCGTACTGGATATTCATTGGGAGTACTGTAAGACTTGGACCTATTGCATGAGACAATCCGTATCATCAGGTATGCATTGTTTTCCAAGATGATCGTTCACACTGCATGAATTAGAGCGTCCCTTTCTCCATTTTCATCCGACCTTCCAGGTCCCATGTCCCTATATTGCGAGTGTTTGTTATTCGTGCGTTGACTCGTGTGATCACATCGGTCGATGCAATGTGAAAAATGTTAATTTTCGCTAATTATCGGGTCGTTACGACCCCAACCTTTAAAAAGGTGTTTAGTTTATAATCTGACTTTAGAAGGAGGCAAAAATGAGCAAAAGACAGGCTCAGTTTAGATTTGAGAACAATTTTTATTCTGATATCAGCCAGTTGGCAGGAACCGAAGGTGTAACGGTATCTGAAGTCGTAAGAAACGCCCTGAAGTTTTATATGGCCGTTTATGAGCGGACAAAGGGAAAAAGAACCAAACTTTTCCTGGAAGTTGACGAACCGGAACAGGAAAAGTGCGAACTGGTCATGCCCTGGATGATTTGATCGCCCATCGGCAATGTAGGAATCCGCTCGCCCGGTATGGCATTCTCGGGCAAAAAAAATGTGGCGGACACAAGACATCCAATTTTTACGCATAGACGAGTGGAAGGGCATCGGAGTCGTGCATGAAAAATTAAGAGACAAAAGCATGGGTACGCGCGACTAATTCCGATGAGAAAAAAGAGAAGCTGCGATTTGGAGCTTCTCTTTTTTTCCCTACTGGAACGACGCATTTTAAAAATGAAAACAGCATGATACTTGCATTCTCACAGGCGTTGTTTTAGACTTCAAGCTCGGGTGGAAATTTTTATTTCTGTTTTGTCTGGAAAGTACGGCCTTTCTGCATCACCATGGAAAGCACACCCCCGGCCAAAGGCCGTCCGCACAGGAGCAAAAATGAAAGGGCGTGGAAGCGGCATATTGCTCCATCTGACCTCTCTACCGTCACCCTTTGGCATCGGGGACATGGGTCCCGCTGCTTACCGGTTCGCCGATTTCCTTCACGAGAGCAAACAGCGGTACTGGCAGATCCTGCCGCTTAGTCCCACAAATTCGGCCCACGGGAATTCACCATACCACAGCATGTCCGCCTTTGCCGGCAATCCTCTTCTCATAAGCCCTGAATTCCTGATGCGAGATGGCCTGATCTCACAGAAGACCCTGTCCTCTCTACCGAATTTCGCTCCCGACCGGGTGAATTACGCGGCTGTAGAGGCCTCCAGAACGGGCTTTTTCGACGAACTTTCGGATCGTTTCAAGGCAGGAAAACCGGGCAACGACTACGAGACCTTTTGTGTGCGACATGCCGCTTGGCTGGATGATTTTTCGCTTTTTGTGGCCCTCAAAAGCCATTTTTCAGAAAAGGCATGGACGGAATGGCCGGTTGAAATGCGGGACCGCCAACCGAAGGCCCTGCGCGAGGCCGAATACGAACTGCGAAAACCTGCCGAACAGGTACGATTTCTGCAGTTCCTTTTTTATAAGCAGTGGAACGCCCTCAAAAGGTATTGCAACGAGAAAAATATCGAGATTATTGGGGATATCCCCATCTATGTGGTTCACGACAGTGTGGACGTCTGGGCCCATCCAGAGCAATTTAAACTGGATCCCCAAAAAAGGCCTGCCGTCGTTGCCGGGGTGCCCCCGGATTATTTCAGTGAGACCGGTCAACTCTGGGGCAATCCCGTCTACCGCTGGGACATATTAAAGGAAAAAAATTACGCGTGGTGGGTCCGGAGATTTTCCCATAATCTGGATCTTTTCGATATCGCAAGGGTCGACCACTTTCGGGGATTCGTGGGTTATTGGGAGGTGCCCGAAAGGGAAAAGAATGCAATCAACGGCCGATGGATGGGAGCGCCTGCCATGGATTTTTTCACCCACTTGACCGCCCGTTTTCCTTCTTTCCCGATCATTGCCGAGGATCTTGGGATCATTACTCCGGATGTGGAGAAAGTCATGGACCATTTTGGGTTTCCCGGGATGAAGGTCCTTCTTTTTGCCTTTGGAAACGACCTTGCAACCAATCCCTATGTACCCCATAATCATATACGAAATTGCGTCGTCTACACGGGTACTCACGACAATAATACGGCCAGGGCCTGGTTCGAAAAGGAGGCAACATTCGAAGACAAGAGAAGAATTTCCCTTTACTTCGGGCGGGAACTGAGCGACGGAGATTTTTCCCGGGAACTGATTCGCATTGCGATGATGTCCGTAGCGGATAAAGTGATTTTTCCGATGCAGGATCTTCTCGGTCTCGGTGAAGAGGCCAGGATGAACCGCCCGGCAAGGAAAGAGGGAAACTGGCAATGGCGTCTTCAGGCCAAACACCTTACGCCCGAATTTGGAGAGAATCTTCGGGAACTGACGGAAATATACGGCAGGGGGCTTCGATGATCCTTAAGGGTTCCGTTGAATCCTCTCCTGGAACAGAGTGTCTCAGGGCGCCTGAGAGAGATAAAAAATCCCCATGCATAATTAGAGAGAAAGGGAAAAAGTGCATCTTATAGCCATCATAGCCAATCTGCGCGTTCAGGACGTGCTGGACATCGTGTTTCTTGTCTTTGTGGTTTACCACCTTTATCTCTGGTTTCGCGGGACAAAGGCCTTTAAGGCCCTGGTAGGCCTTCTGGCCCTGGGCGTTGTCTTTACGGTGGCCCGAACCTGGGGACTCTTCCTGACCACCTGGATGTTCCAGATCTTGTGGCAAGTTCTGGTCATCCTTCTCATTATCCTTTTCCAAAACGAGATCCGGCAGGTCCTGGAGCGGGTCAATCCGCTGAAAAGTCTGGGATTCCATAAGGATTCCCGTTCAAGTGGATGGACAGGGGGTTTCTCGGAGGCCGTCTTTGCCCTGGCCGCGCGAAAAGTAGGCGCCCTTATCATCCTCGAACGACTGGACCGGGTCCAGGAATGGATTACCGGAGGGGTGAACATAGAAGGAGATCCCACCCGGGAACTCTTGACCAGTGTTTTCCAAAAGGAATCCCCCCTGCATGACGGGGCCGCATTGATCAGAGATGACCGAGTGGATCGTGTGGCCTGCTTTCTGCCTTTGAGCAGCACGGAAGGCCTGCCGAAGGAATGGGGGACCCGGCACCGGGCCGCCCTGGGATTGACCGAACGCTGCGATGCTCTGGTGGTGATCGTTTCCGAAGAACGGGGTGAGGTCTCCCTGGCAAACGGCACCAAGGTGGCATTGATCCATAGCCGGGAAGATCTTGTTCAGGCTGTCGAACAGGCCCTGACTCCCCTCAAACCGCCAAAAAAATCGTGGTGGGGAAAACTGCGCACATTTTTTGTCCATCAATGGCCGGCAAAACTGGGAACCATGATGCTGGTGTGCATTATCTGGCTTCTGCTTGCAGGACAGCAGGATTTCGAGGTCTCACTAAGTGTGCCTCTACACCTGAAGAATCTGCCCGTGGGCATGGAAATCACGGCACCCCTGAATCCCACGGTTCGAATCCGTATTCGCGGTCTGCGAAAGGATGCCAGCACGCTCAACGAAAGGAACGTCGTGGCGGAAATGAACCTCGCCCCGGCCGTTCAAGGAAAGACCCTTTTCTCTATTACCAGGGACCAGATATTGCTGCCTAACGACAGCATCTATGTGGTCGGCTTGGACCCCAGCCAGATGGCTTTCACATTTTCAAAAAAAACGACGCCCCGAAAATAGGCCCTTGAGTGAATAGGAACAGACAAAAAAATGCTCGGGGGATGCCATTCCTCTTGAAACAGGTATAATAGGAATTGAAAATTGCTTATTTGTCATAACCCGGGCGGAAAATTTCCAGGCCTCATGCCTTTGTATTCGAGGCGCGCAGAGTCTTCCCCTAAAACAATTGAGGGCAGAAAATGATCACACCTATCAGGACCCTGGATGTAAAACCCAAAGTACCAAAGGCCCTTGAGTCGATAAACGGCCTGGCGCAAAACCTGTGGTTCGTGTGGAACTATGAGGCTGAGGGACTGTTCCGCCGGATGAATCAGGACCTATGGGAGGAGAGCAGGAAAAACCCGGTGGCCTTCCTGGGGCGTCTCGGACAGACGAATCTTGAAAACCTGGCTGCGGATGAAGGCTTTATGGCGCACCTGTCAAGAGTCAAACTGGAATACGACCGGTACATTTCCCAATCGCCCAATCCCGAAATATTTGGAAGTCGGGCAGAGCCCTTTGTGGTCGCCTATTTCACAGCCGAATGCGGAGTGGGGGACTGCCTGCCGATCTATTCAGGTGGACTGGGAATTCTCTCGGGAGATCATCTCAAATCTGCAAGCGATCTCAACCTGCCCATCATCGGTGTTTCACTCGCCTATCAAAAGGGGTATTTCCGTCAGTATCTCTCCCAGGATGGGT
>CAZXWJ010000281.1:0-5629 GCA_964644375.1 uncultured Desulfobacteraceae bacterium
GTCGCTCGGGGTGTCTGCCCTCTCTTCGTGCAAAGATATTGCCCAGGGTGTCCATACGGATGTCCGCTTCGATCTCCGTTTCAATGAGACGTAAAAATTTTTCCCTGGCCCTACGGTCTGCCTTGCTGAAGGCAAGGCGTGTGACGCCGCCGGCCTCGTCCCTTCCGATCTCCGCAAAGGTATCGATGAGAGAGGACATATGCAGCGGGTTAAATGCGCTTTTGATGATTTCAGTCGTGATCATTGAATTTGGCATGCTTTGTTCTCTTTTCCTGCGTGAAAATTTCCAGGTCCCTGGCCATGGCCTCGAATTTTCGAGTCAGGGCGGCGGATTCTTTTTTGTTGATCCTTCCCACCTCCGTTACCATCATGTTGAAGAGGCAAAAGGCAGAGCAGTAGGAGTCAAAAATGGTGCTGAAAGTCACGGGGATGATGAGGGCAAGCTGCGAGAGGGAGTAGAGGGGAGAGTCTATCTTGTCCATGATCCCTACGATGGTTCCCTCACGGTCCCGGCAGAATTGGGCCAGCTCCACGGTCTCCCTCGGGTAGCGGGGAAAGGCGATGGCCACCACGAGATCTTCAGGTTTCAGGTGAAGCAGTTTGTCGTATTCGTGAGTCGAGCCGCCGGTTACGGCCACGACGTTTTTTTTTACCTTGTTGAGAAAATAACTGAAATACTGGGCCAGTGAGGCCGACCCCCGGGTCCCGAGGACGAAGATGGAGTCACTTTTGGCGATCATGGATACGGCTTTTTCAAAGGCCTCTTGGGGAAAATCGCGGGTAAAGGAAGTGAGGGTCCTGATCTCTCGAAGAATGAAGTTTGAGCTGTTTTCGGATGCGGTTGAGTCCCTCACGAGACTGAGATTGAAACGGTCCGCAGTGGTGAGTTCCGCCTTGAGGAGTTTCTGAAAGGCCTCCTGAAAAAGGTAATATTTCGGAAAACCCAGGGATTGGGTAAAACGGATGACCGTTGGTTGGCTTACGCCGATTTCCCTGGCCAGTTGAGTGGCGGTCAGAAAGGCCGCCTTCTCATGGTTGCCCATAAGGTAGCCTGCAATTTTGGCCAGCTGAGGGGAATATCGACCCCTTCGGGATTTTATGATATGTAAAATACTCTGGTTTTTCATGGGCAAACAAACATACCAAAAGACACCCCCCTGGAAAGGAGTGGGTATCCGGTTCAAGGTTTTTTTGAACTCGGTACCGAAGGGTCACTTTGACCCAAGGTCGTGGTAATCTTCAATCCTCTGATTTGATCAACGGAAACCGAAGGCGAGGTGGATATGAATGATATTATTCACAGCTAAATCTTTCTGTATGATATTATTCATGACCGTCTCTGTCAACGAAAAATATTTTGTGCAAAGATCTCACCTCCAGCCGATGTCTTTTATCCTTCGGATCATGGCTGCGCTGCCCAAGGATACGGTAAAGGGGCTTTGCCGAATCCCCTGATCAACTATCAAGGCGCCATCTAATACCTTGCTGGTGATTGGGAACTTCCCTGAACATTTTGATTTCAGGCATGATAGGCAAATTAGGCGGTGGGTTTAGGAAACCAGGAATGGCTTGATAATAAAGGGAGATTGTTTTATTAATTTGTTTTATCCTAACGCTTGGTGCCCCTGTGGGGACATTGAATGGGAATTTCATCTAGAGCAGGAAATCCGGGAAGCCCTTGAAAAGCCTTTGGTTGTCGACCCCTACAGGGCCTTCAGAAAAACACTCGAACATGCCGGCAAATTTGCCACTTCATTATGGTTCCGTCAGGTCATCTCCTTTGGATATGGAAGGACGATAGAAATGCAAATCAAGTGGCCCGTGCTTGTGCTTATGCTCGTCCTGATGGGCCTGGCTTTTTTCGCCTTCTACCCCCGCATAGAGAATTTTTTTGTTTTTTTCCCGGACCGTTCCCATGACCATACCCCCGAAGACTATAAGCTGAACTTCAAGGACATCTATTTCGAGAGCGGGGACGGCAATGATCTGCACGGGTGGCTTTTTTCAGCACCCGAAAAGGGCCCGGTCCTGCTCTTCTGTCATGGGAACGCAGGCAATATCTCGCACCGATTGGAAAACATCCGACTGCTGGTAGATAGAGGCCTTCAGGTCTTTATTTTCGATTACCGGGGGTATGGGAGAAGTTCGGGCAGGCCCTCGGAGGCCGGAATCTACCGCGACGGTCTCGCCGCCTATGACCATCTGGTCCAAAGGTTGGGCATCTCCCCGGGCGATATCATCGCTTTCGGTCGGTCCCTCGGCGCCGCGGTCGCCCTGGAAATCGCCCTCCAGAGAAAAGTGAGATGCCTTGTCATGGAGAGCGCCTTTACCTCCACAAAGGGCATGGCCGGAACCATGTTCGTTTTCGGGCTCCTGGCGCCCTTCCTGCCGGCCCATTACGCTAACCTCGACAAGATTCCCCGCCTTATGGTCCCCAAGCTCATTATCCACGGCCGGGAAGATAAAATCGTACCCTTTGCCATGGGAAAAAAACTTTTTGAATCGGCTTCCCGTCCAAAATTGTTCTACCCCATGGATGGGGCCGGGCATAATGATACGTACATTGTCGGCGGAAGGGTCTACTTTGATCATATCGAGTCTTTTGTCAGGCAAGACAATTTAAAATGATTTTGGTTGGTGCGCCCCCCACACACACCATTTCAGCGGTGCCTAAAAAAAACTTTACAGAAATAGAAGGGTAATGTAATGGTTAAACCATTACATTTTACTCGAGGAGAGCATGTTTCAAAGGGCCAAGCAAAGCCGTATCTTTCAGGACGTGGTGGATCAAATTCAGGAGGCTATCCTTGATGGTGACCTGAAGACGGGGGACACTCTTCCTCCTGAGAGAGAACTGCGAGAGATGTTCAAGGTCAGTCGGGGAACGTTGCGTGAAGCGCTTCGTGTTTTAGAACAAAAGGGATTGATCGAGATCAAACTGGGCGTGAGCGGCGGGGCCGTGGTCAAGAAGCTCTCAATCCAGGAGGTGAGCCAAAGTCTGGATCTATTGATTCGGTATCAAAGGGTTTCCCTCAGGCATCTTGCAGAATTTCGTGAGGGAGTGGAAGGTCTTGTCGCCGGTCTTGCTGTCGAAAGGGCCACGCCCGAAGATGTCAGCGCACTTAAAGAGCTTGTCAGGGAGGCCGAAAGCCATCTTACAAACAAGGCCTCAGGCTGGGACGCCGTTATTCGGCTGGACAATGAGTTTCATATGAAGATGGCGCGCATCGCCGGAAATCCCATCTATGAATTGGTCCTTCGAATCATCTATGATAACATCCATCGATATTTCGACAAGTTCCTGCCGCGTGAAGGAGACCTCATAAGACAAAACTATCAAGATCTCTGCGAAATCGTGAAGGCGGTCGAGCAGGGGGAGGCGAGCAAGGCTTATGTGCTGGTTCAGAATCACGTGTATAAGTTCAATCGAATCATGGAGGAAAGGGCAGCCATTGAGAAAAGTGATTGACCTTTGGTGTGCCTTGGGGTAGCACCTCGTTTTTTTTTCCGAAAGATTCCGGGCAAGCAGGAATCCCATAACATTTATTTGAAAAAGGTATGACCGATATGGAAACAAAAAGGATTGTAAGACACCCTATTCTTGAAATTCCCGACAGAAAGGAAGTCTCCTTTGCCTGGAACGGAGAGTCTTTGACGGGTTATGAAAATGAGATGATAACCTCCGCTCTCATTGCGAACGATATTCATATATTCGGACATCACTACAAGGATGGAAGCCCACAGGGGATGTACTGCGCCAACGGGCAGTGCTCCCAATGCCTGGTCCTTGTCGACGGGCTTCCGGTCAAGGGCTGCATGACTCCTCTGAGAGAAGGGATGTCCATAGAGAGCGTGGAGGGGCTTCCAAAGTTGCCTGAAGACGACAGGTTGCCGGTCACACGGGAGATCCCTGTCAGAGAGGTGGAAGTCCTCATCATAGGCGGGGGGCCGGCCGGCATGTCGGCGGCCGTTGAACTCGGGAAGCTCGGAATCGACACCCTGGTCATCGATGACAAGTCGAACCTGGGCGGAAAGCTTGTGCTTCAGACCCACAAGTTTTTTGGATCCGTAGAGGATTCACACGCAGGGACCAGGGGATTTGAGATTGCCCGAATACTGGAGAGAAAAATCAGAGAATTCGACAGCGTGGAATGCTGGCTGAACACCACGGCTGTAGGCGTTTTTTCAGACGGTATCGTCGGAATCGTCAGGGGAAAAATATACAGGAAAATTAAACCCCTTAAACTGCTCGTTGCCACCGGTGCCAGGGAAAAGATGCTGTCCTTCCCGGGCAATACCTTGCCGGGAGTCTATGGCGCCGGGGCCTTCCAGACCCTTGTCAATCGCGATCTTATCAGGTCCTCTGAAAGGGTGCTGATTGTCGGAGGCGGCAATGTGGGGCTCATCGCAGGATATCACGCCATTCAGGCCGGTATTCGGGTGGCGGCCCTGGTCGAGGCCCTTCCTCAGGTGGGAGGATATAAGGTCCATGCGGACAAGCTCAAGAGGTTGGGCGTTCCCATCTACACAGGCCACACGGTGGTTTCTGCGTCGGGTGAAGACAGGGTGAAGGCCGTGACCGTGGCACAGCTGGACAAGGATTGGAAGGTGATGCCGGGCACGCACAAGACCTTCGATGTGGATACCGTGCTCATTGCCGTAGGTCTTGCGGAAGTAAACGAGTTCTATCACAAGGCCAAAGAGTGGGGAATGGACGTGTATTCCGCCGGGGACGCACAGGAAATCGCCGAGGCTTCTGCGGCCATGTTCACGGGGAAAATCGAGGGGCTCAAGATCGCCGGGTCTCTCGGCCTGTATGAGGGGGAGATTCCAAAGGAGTGGGACGAGAAGGCGACCGTATTGAAGGCCAAACCGGGACCGATTGTTCAAAGAGAGAAACCGGGCAAAGAAGAAGGCGTGATGCCTGTTTTTCACTGCTACGAGGAAGTTCCCTGCAATCCCTGCACGTCGGTTTGCCCTGAAGGGGCCATCCGGACAGAGCGGGACGAAATTACCGGCCTTCCTTACATGGTGGATGACGCAAAGTGCAAAGGCTGCATGAATTGCGTTGCCGTGTGTCCGGGCCTGGCCGTTACCCTTGTGGACTACCGAAAAGACAATGAGCATCCGACGGTGACATTGCCCTATGAGATTTGGCGAGAGCGTGTAGAGGCGGGAGAGAAGGTGCCTGTAACGGATGAGGTCGGAGCTATCCTCGGGTATTATCCGGTGGAAAAGGTGCTCTCGAAGCCCAAAAAATATCCCGGAACCCTCCTTGTCCAAATCAAGGTGGACAAGGATGTTGCAAAAGAGGCCACGGGTATCTGGGTCCAGGAGGAACAGATTGAGCCCTCCGAAATCTACGAAAAGGAATCTCTCCCGGATGAAGCCATTATCTGCCGTTGCGAAAGGGTAAGCGCGGGAGAGATAAGGAAGGCCATTAGGGACGGGGTCAGGGATATGAATCAACTGAAGGCCATAACCCGGGCAGGCATGGGCGCATGCGGTTCAAAGACCTGCCGGCCCATGATCCGGCGTATCTTCAGTGAAGAGGGGATTGATCTCGGCGATGTGACGGACAGGATCGATCGGCCACTGTTCGTGGAGGTCCCAATGGGCATTTTGGCCG
>CAZXWJ010000282.1:0-5609 GCA_964644375.1 uncultured Desulfobacteraceae bacterium
GTGAAGAGACAGGAGAAGAGATCGGAATCAAGCGTCTCGAGGCCCGCCCTATCGCTACCCTTTCCCTTGAGGCCCAGGAATGGCATGAGATGATGGAAGGGCGGAAAAGGAAAAGCGGTCACAGATGCACGCCCCTAAGACAAGGTCTTGCCTTTGTGCAACGTGAGACAGAATGAAAGACAAAATACTTACTTGTATTCAGTGCGAAAGCACCTTTCTTTTTTCGGCTGACGAACAAAACCGTTACCGGACTTACGGCTTTGACGCCCCCAAACGCTGTCCTGATTGCAGGAAAAACCGTTTCAAAATGGTTGAAGCCCCGGAGAGCCGCCGAAACCACAAGGACAAAAGAAGACTTCGATCGAGAAGAAACGGATTTGATGAATATGATGTCTGATCTGACTTCTGAAAGGGTTGAGGCCCAAGAATGACGGACCCTGAAGGGTAGTCTCGGCATAGCCTCTCCCGAGAGGAAGGGGCTCTTTTTTCGGCAAGCGGGTTAGAGGGCACTGAATAATCCGCTCGGGCACCGAAAGTGCCCTTTGAAAATGCATTGCCCCTCCTAATAAACTCCATGGATGTAGATTTTGCCCTTCTTTGGGAAAGAGAAACGGTAGATACACAGTAGAGTTGCCTTGGAGGATAAAATATTCTAACCTGGAAAGAGACGGTTACCTTCTCGTGTCTCCACTGCTTGCGGTCCTGCCCCGGGTCAGGATCTGTGATCTTACAGGCTCTGAAGCACAAAATCCCTTGAATCCCAATCTGCCGTACGTTTGCACTCTTTCTCCCCGGTACGCCCGGTAAACCGGCATATAAAAAAACGTCAAACCGCGGTCTCTTGAAATTAATATGACAGGTCTTTTCCGTTTTGGAGAGGACAATAGATGTCCAACCATGACATGAGCGAGGAGATAGCAATGACCGCACATCCCAGATCCGATCCGGAGGGGGCGGGACCGCGGGAGACCGGCCGGAAGAACGGGGACCCGTTCAACCTGTTGGATGGTGCAGGTGCAACTGCGCCGGTTATAGCCCCTGAACTGGAGGAACAGAAGCGCATCGCGGCGGATAAAGGCCAGCCCTTGAATGATCGCCTCGAGGCCTATGAGGATATCACCGATTCAGAAGTGGGCGACACAACCCTTTCGCGGGCCCGTAATATCGAACGTGAGGTCGGACTCCGACAGATCTACTTGAAATTCGAAGGTGTCAACCCCACGGGTACCCAGAAGGATCGCATTGCCTTTGCCCAGGCCATGGATGCCGTGCGCCGGGGCTTTGAGGCCATCACACTGGCCACCTGCGGCAATTATGGCGCAGCCGTCGCCCTTGCGGCCTCCATGGCGGGTTTGGATTGCATCATCTATATTCCCGAAGGCTATCACACGAAGCGCATTCAGGAAATGACCCATTATGGGGCAAAGATCCTTCGGGTGCCGGGGGACTATGAACATACGGTGCAAATGTCCCGGGAGAGGGCGGAGACGGACGAGATCTATGACGCCAATCCCGGCGGGATCAACTCTGCCCTTCAATTAAAGGCCTACGGTGAAATCGCCTTTGAAATCTACGACGAGCTTCGGGACGCCCCCGCCCTGGTCGCCGTGCCCGTATCCAACGGCACGACCCTGGCCGGTATTTACAAGGGTTTTCTAAGTCTGTACCGGAGGGGCAAGACATCACGGATTCCCCGGATTATTGCCGGGTCTTCCCATGGGAAAAATCCTATTATCAGGGCCTTTCGGAAGAATCTGCCCCATTGCGACGATCTCGAACCCCGTAAAATTAAAGAAACTGCCGTCAATGAACCCTTGATCAACTGGCATTCCAGCGACGGTGATCAAGCCCTCGAGGCCATTCGCCAAACGGGCGGCTGGGCCTCGGACGCCAGCGACAGGAACATGCTTCTCTATTCGCGGCTGCTCAGGGATCGGGAGGGGCTGCATGTTATGCCGGCATCTACGGCGGGGTTCAGTGTGCTCCTCAGTCGCCACCGAAAGGAAACCTTACCCGGTGACCGATACGTAGTCGTCCTCACAGGGAGAAAATCATGAGTGATTTTCCGGAAGGGAATGCCGTCGTCTATTGCGAAGGGGCCTTTTCAACGCCCAACGGCAAAACGGCCCATGGTCTGGTCCGTCGAACCTCACGCTACCATCTTCTCTCTGTCGTCGACTCCCACCATGCCGGGAGCGATGCGGGCACGATCCTTGACGACAAACCCAATGGCATACCCATTTTCAAGAACATTCGGGAGGCCGCCGAGGCCGCCAATGAAAAGGAACGCCCCGCTACTCATCTGGTGATCGGGCTTGCACCCGACGGGGGTCGTCTCAGTCCGGAGGCCCGTAGGGATGTGATCGGTGCCGTTGACATTGGCCTTCATGTGGACTCAGGACTCCACGACTTCCTTTCAGAGGACGATGAGATCAGAACTCTGGCCGAGCAAAGAGGGGTAACGCTTCGCGATGTACGCAAGACACCCCCCCGCAGGGAACTCCACTTTTTCTCCGGAAAAATCGAGGAAGTGACTGCCTTGAAAGTGGCCCTGCTGGGCACGGATTCTGCCGTGGGAAAACGCACGACCGCCTGGTTCCTTCTCGAAGCCCTTCGGCAAAGCGGGTACAGTGCCGAGCTCATCGGGTCCGGTCAGACCGCCTGGATGCAGGGGGTGAGGTACGGCATCATCCTGGACTCCTTGATTAACGATTTTGTGGCCGGCGAAATCGAGCATGCCATTTGGACGGCCTGGAAGGAACGTCGACCGGATGTCATCATCATTGAAGGTCAGGGAAGCCTGATGAATCCCGCCTACCCGGGAGGATTCGAGATCCTGGCCGCCGGACGACCCGACGTCGTCGTCCTTCAGCACGCCCCGGCCAGAAAGGAGTATGACGGCTTCCCTGGATATATCCTCCACCCCCTGGAAAAACAGATCCATGCCGTCGAGTTTCTGTCCGGGAAACCGGTCGTCGCCGTAACCATCAACCATGAAAACCTGGATAAAAAAAATGTCCCGGCCGTGAGCAGACGGCTTACCGGGGAAACAGGTCTTCCCGCTTGCGATGTGATTCTGGAGGGGCCGGAACCCTTGATTCAGGCCATGACGCCCTATCTCAGGTCGGAAAGGTGAGAAGCCATGATGGCGAATGCTTCTTCTAAAGATGGACCGAAGGCTGCGGACCCACTGAACAGGCTGTTGGTGATTTCCCGGCTCGATGTGGGGCCCCTTCGGGTGGAACCGAACCGTGTAACCGCAACCTACAGGGTCACAAGAAACGGGCAGGAAGATGCCATCGATTTTATTTACCGTTTCGAAGAGGAGGTCTTCGATCCCGAGGACCCCGCCTCCCAAAACCTTGCGGGGATGCTCGCCGTACAAGTGGCGCTCAACTACGGCCTTTTCTGTGAAAGGATCGTCTTCCACGGTCTCTTTGACGCCCATGATCGCCGTTTCCTCCACGAAATGGCACGCAATACCGCCCGCGAGATCTTTGTCAAAAAGTTCCTGGAACCCAACCCCTTTATTCTGGCGCCTTTTACAACGCTCCCCCCGGTAAAGCGCAGGACCTATCAGCAGGCCCGACTCCTGTTTCAGGAAGATGAAGTGCCCGCCTCACCCGAGGGATGGCATCCCGTCCCGAACAGATGCGCCGTGCTGTCAAGCGGGGGGAAAGACAGTTTGCTCAGCTACGGCCTCATGCGCGAGCTGGGCCATGAGACCCATCCCATCTTCATCAATGAATCGGGCCGTCACTGGTTCACGGCCCTCAACGCCTATCGACACTTTGCCGACAGTATCCCCCATACCACAAGGGTCTGGACCAATTCTGACAGAGTCTTCAACTGGATGCTTCGGCACCTCCCCTTTGTGCGGCAGGATTTCTCCAAGCTGCGATCCGACGAGTACCCGATTCGGCTCTGGACCGTGGCCGTCTTCCTTTTCGGGGTCCTTCCGCTGCTGCGTAAAAGAGGTATCGGGCGCCTCCTCATAGGCGATGAATACGACACCACGCGCCGCCTTTCCCATAAGGGTATCAGCCACTATGACGGTCTATACGACCAAAGCCGCTATTTTGACAACACCCTGAGCCGCTATTTTCATCGCAAAGGTTGGAATATCAGTCAATTTTCCGTGCTGAGACCCCTGTCCGAAATCCTCATCCAAAAGACTCTCGTGGAGCGATATCCTGAACTGCAAAGCCATCAGGTCTCCTGTCATGCCGGGCACAAGGACGGGAACCGAATCCACCCCTGCGGTCGTTGCGAGAAGTGCCGGCGCATCGTGGCTATACTGACGGCCATGGGTGCGGACGTGACCCCTTGCGGTTATCTGCCCGAACAGATCGGTCCCTGTCTCAAAAGTTTCGCGGAAAAGGGTATCCGCCAGGAAAAAATGGGGGCAGAACACCTCGCCTTTCTGCTCCAAGAAAAAGGCCTCCTTGACAGACCCTTTTCGGGGTCGGCCCGGGCCAGACCCAGGACCGAGGTGATGAAAATCCGGATCGATCCGGACAGGGCCCCCATGGACGGCATGCCCGTGAACCTTCGTGAGCCTCTCTACCGCATCTACCTGGAACATGCAGAAGGGGCGGTGAAACGGGGCGGCCGCTTATGGATCGACTTTGATCCTCTGTCCGACCCGGGCCTCAAGAGCCCCTATCCCTTTGAAGGCCCCGTCCGGTTTTCGCTGGAGCCGTCCGGTGGACGGATGAGGTCAAGCGTCCTGCCGAGTCCCCTCCTCGGAGAACTCACCTGGCCCGAGGCAAAACGTCGATTCAAAGAGGTGGACGTGGCCCTTTTACCCGTCGGATCCATTGAACAGCACGGTCCCCATCTGCCGCTGGACACGGACGCCTTCGACGCCCAATACCTGGCCCAAAAGGTGGCAGAGGCCTGCACTTCACCCCTGCCTCTGGTTTTGCCCCTGATACCCTACGGTGTGTCCTATCACCACGAAGACTTCAGCGGCACCCTGAGCGCCAGCCCCGAGACCCTTTTTCGCCTTGTGTATGAAATCGGCATGGGCGCGGCGCGCCACGGGATTACCAAGCTCGTCATCATCAACGGCCACGGCGGCAATGGTCCCGCCCTTCATTTTGCCGCCCAAATGATCAACCGTGACGCCCGCATCTTCACCTGCGTGGATACCGGGGAGACCAGCGACCCGGACATCGAGGCCATGACCGAGACCCCTAACGACGTGCATGCGGGAGAGATCGAAACCAGTACGACCCTCGCCGTGAGGCCGGATCTGGTCAAACTCGACGCGGCCCGGAAGTTTATCCCCAGGTTTTCCAGCCGTTATCTGGACTTCACGTCCAAACGCAGCGTGGGCTGGTATGCCCGAGTGGCCGAACTGTCTCCGACCGGGGTCCTGGGTGATCCCACAAAGGCCACACCGGAAAAGGGCAGGCTGATGTGGGAGGTCATGATCAAACACCTCGTGGAGCTGGTGGAAGAGTTGAAAGGCCTGACACTCGACGAGATTTACCAGAAAAGATACTAATTCACCGGGAGTCGCTCGAAAAGATGAAAATCAAACACCTGGATGCCTGGTCTGTGAGCATGCCCCTGGCGGAGCCCTATACCATCGCCTATGAAAC
>CAZXWJ010000283.1:0-5584 GCA_964644375.1 uncultured Desulfobacteraceae bacterium
ACCATGGCAAAACCCGAAAGCACCCCAAAGGAGGGCGGGTTTTCCAACCCGCCAAAAGATAATGGCGGACAGGAATGTCCGCCCTCCCAAAACTTCCTCAATCCGTGTGGCGCCATCCAAAAGCATGAGCACCACCTGCCCCACTGGCAGCAGGGGGCCATATTCTACTTCGTGACATGGCGCCTGGCGGATGCCTTGCCTGAAGATAAACTCAAACAGTGGCAGGATGAAAAGGAAAAATGGCGGCGCCTTCACCCAAAACCATGGAACTCTCCCACGGAGCAAGAATACCATTCACGTTTTTCATACAGGATCGAGGAATGGTTGGATGCGGGCAACAACTCCTGCCTCCTCCAAAATCCCCGTATGTCCCGGATCGTAGCGGACGCCTTGAGGCATTTTGACGGAATCCGGTATGATCTCAACGCCTTTGTGGTCATGCCGACCCACGTGCATGTGCTCTTTCGATTGAGTTACGGATTTCGCCTCGAAAAGGTCCTTCATGCCTGGAAAGGGTTTTCGGCCCGAAAGATCAATGGCGTTTCAGGGCGGAGGGGGCCTTTGTGGCAGAATGACTATTGGGATCGAATGATTCGAAATGAACGGCATTTCATGAAATGCAGGGAGTATATTAGGGAAAACCCCATAAAAGCGAGATTGAGCAAGACGGAATTCATCCATTTCGAAACATAACAAAAGTGTGCAAATTGGAGTGGCGATGCCCTAAGGTGCGCATTGGAGATTAGACATGGGAGGGCGGACATTCCTGTCCGCCACCCGTCCTCCTGCCACTTCCCATTATTAAGGCGGGTTAGAAAACCCGCCCCCCTTTTTGAGGTACCCATGCCCAAACCCGGTGAAAACAAGACGGTTCAAGCGCGAATTCTGGATTACGCCCAACAAATAGGCTGGACCTTTGTACCCCGAGCCGAGGCTGAGGCCCGGCGGGGCTTCAATCCAAATGGGACACTGCCGGCAGAACACGCGTCCGGATCCGCCCTCTATTTCGGTGACCTTCTCTATTCAAAGGTGCGAGAGTTCAATCCCAGGTACTCCGAAGGCAGGGGCGCCCTCACGGGGCAGCTTCGGCATCTTCAGGCCAACGTCTTCGGTAACAGCGAATTCCTGGGGTATCTTCGCAACAGGGGCAAATTCTTTTTCGCAGAGGAAAACCGGGAACTGGATCTGACGCTCATCGACTATGACACACCCGAAAACAACATCTTTGAAGTCACCGAAGAATTTTATATCCATAACGGCAAATACGGCAACCGGGAGGACGTTGTCTTTCTGATCAACGGCATTCCGGTGCTGGTAATCGAGTGCAAGAACGCCACCAAAGACGAGGCCATCGCCATCGGCGTGGACCAGATCCGACGATACCACGAAGAGACGCCCGAACTTTTTGTGCCCGAGATGATCTTTACAGCTACCGAGGCTATCGGTTTTTCCTACGGGGTGACCTGGAATACCCTTCGGCGAAACATCTTCAACTGGAAGAGCGACAGGGTCGGCCAACTGGAGCACAAGGTCA
This sequence comes from uncultured Desulfobacteraceae bacterium, assembly GCA_964644375.1. Taxonomy (GTDB): domain Bacteria; phylum Desulfobacterota; class DSM-4660; order Desulfatiglandales; family HGW-15; genus CAYNYM01. Next base: position 1,535 of record CAZXWJ010000283.1, read on the forward strand.
AGACCTTCTGCCGGCCGTCACGAATCCTGGGCCTGCTCGGACATTTCATTGTCTTTGCCGAAAAGGACGAAGAGCTCAACAAGTACATCCTCCACCAGCACCAGACAGCGGCGGTAGCAAAGATCATCGGGCGCTGCCACGACGACAATCACCGCCGCGGACTGATCTGGCACACCCAGGGGAGCGGCAAGACCTTCACCATGATCAAGGCCGCCGAAATGCTATTCAAGGCCCCTGAAAGCGACAAGCCCACCATCCTGCTCATGATCGACCGCAATGAACTGGAAGACCAGATGCTCAAGAACCTGGCCGCCTTGGGACTCCACAACGTCGAACATGCAAACCGGATCAGGAAACTGGTCAGGCTCCTGAGGGACGACTACCGGGGCATCATCGTGACCATGATCCATAAGTTCAGGGACATGCCGGAAAGGGTGAACGAGCGGAAAAACATCTTTGTCTTGATCGATGAGGCCCACCGCACCACCGGAGGGGATCTGGGCACGTTTCTCATGGCCGGGCTGCCCAACGCCACCTTTATCGGTTTTACCGGCACGCCCATCGACAGGACGGCCTATGGCAGGGGAACCTTCAAGACCTTCGGGGTGGATGACAAAGAGGGTTATCTTCACAAGTATTCCATTGCCGAGAGCATTGCGGACCACACCACCCTGCCCCTTTTCTACAACCTGGCGCCCAACGAGATGCTGGCCAATACGGAGCTGATGGAGCAGGAGTTTTGGTCCCTCGCCGAGACCGAGGGGATCGCGGATATCGAGGAGTTGAACAAAATCCTGGACCGCGCGGTAAACCTGAAAAACTTCCTCAAGGGGGGTGAACGGGTGGAAAAGATCGCCCGTTTTGTGGCGGATCACTATGTAAAAAACGTCGAGCCGCTTGGATACAAGGCCTTTCTGGTGGCCGTTGACCGCCCGGCCTGTGCCAAGTACAAACAGGCGCTCGACAAATATCTGCCCCCAGAGTACTCGGCGGTGGTCTACACCGGAAACCACAACGATTCGGCAGAACTCAAAGCGCACCACCTGGATGATAAGACCGAAAAGCAGATTCGGAAGGACTTTGCCAGGGTCGGGCAACTGCCCAAGGTTTTAATCGTCACTGAAAAGCTGCTCACCGGATATGACGCGCCGATCCTGTATGCCATGTATCTGGACAAACCCATGCGCGACCACACCCTGCTTCAGGCCATTGCCCGGGTCAACCGGCCGTATGAGAACGAGGCCGAGAATATGGTCAAGCCCCACGGCTTTGTCCTGGATTTTGTGGGCATTTTCGATAAGCTGGAAAAGGCCCTGGCCTTTGACAGCGATGAGGTCAACGCCATCGTCAAGGACATCCATTTGCTCAAGACGCTTTTCAAAGGCAAGATGGAGGGAAAGGCCCCGCAATACCTGGAATTGATCCGGCGGAATTTCGACGATAAGGATGTGGACGATCTCATCGAGCATTTTCGCGACAAAGCGCGGCGGAAAGAATTTTTCAAGGAATACAAAGAGATCCAGATGCTCTACGAGATTATTTCTCCCGATGCCTTCCTTCGGCCCTTTATCGATGATTACGCCACACTGTCTTCCATCTATGACGTAGTGCGCAATGCTTACGCAAAAAAGGTCTATGTGGATCGTGCCTTCCAGAAAAAGACCGACAAACTGGTTCAATCCAAGGTGGGAGTCAGTTACATACAGGCCGTAGATACCTATATCGAGATCAATGAAGGGACGGTGGATTATATTGTCAAGCACAAGGGCGGGGACGGCACCAAGGTCATCAACCTGATCAAGAGCATCGAAAAGCAGGCGGAAGAAACCAGCGGGGACCCCTTCCTTATCGCCATGGCGGAGAGGGCCCGCACCGTACAGGAAAATTTTGAGGAACGACAGATCAGCACACAGGAGGCACTGAACACCCTATTCGGGGATATCAAGAAAGATGAGAAGCGGAAAAAGGAGCAGGCCAAAAAAGGATTCGACGGACTGACCTTCTTTGTGTACCGGACCCTTCTGGATGCCGGTGTGGCCAATGCGGAGGAGGTCAGCGGGAAGGTCAAGGCCGCGTTCGTGGAGCACGCCAACTGGCAGGCCAGCGAAGCGTCCCTCCGGGAACTTCGCAAGGAGATCACCTTTGCCGTCTATGGGGAGATGGATGACCTGGAAAAGGTCGCATCGATTGTCGAAAACCTGTTTTCACTGCTTCAAAAGGCTTATTCGATTTGATGGATTTAGAAAAAAATAAAAAGAGGATTTTCAAGGAACGGGTTACCCGGTGGGCACGCAAGCTCGACGTCGCGACCGCAACGATTGTCGTGAGGGCCATGAAAACCAAATGGGCCTCCTGTTCCACGTCCGGCCGCCTGACCTTTGACGCGTCGCTGCCGAACCTGCCCGGGGACCTTCAGGACTATGTCATCGTCCACGAACTGCTCCACTTTCATGTCCCCAACCACGGCAAGTTGTGGCAAAGCCTTATGCGTGCGCACCTGGGGAAATTTGAAGAACGGGAAAAGAGGCTGAAAGGGATATTGGCGGATTATAGTTCCAGATAAATAGGGAGGTGCCCATTTGATGCCCCATTTACGCATCAAAACCGAAGAAGAATACGAACGCGCATTAAAGCGCATCGAGGAATTGATGGATGCCGAGGCCGGCACTCCGGAGGAGGATGAACTTGTGCGGTTGACGGACATTGTGGAGGCGTATGAGGAGGAGCACTACCCGATAGACCCCCCTGATCCGGTGGCGCTCGCCGAATTCCGGAGAGAGCAAAGCATGAAGAAATAGGACAAGTAACCACTAACCACACTAAATACACTAAAAATTTAAAAAAATAAAGTTCGTGTATTTCGTGGTTAAAAACCAATAAAACAAAAAGGATCAGACATGGATATATTTGATTCCATCCCAATGGGAAAAGAAGGTTTAGAGGCGGTGTATCATTGGCTGGACGACTTTGTTGCCCAAAACAAGGGGATCGCCCAAAAAAAGGTCTTGGGCAAGTCCCCTGACGACTGGGATATTCCTGCAATTTTCATAACGAACAGGGAGATCACGAATGAGGATAAGCAGATCGCCGTGGTTACCGCGGCCAGACATGGACAGGAACTAGGAGCCCGGGTCGTGGGCCCAGAAATCCTGCAATTTCTGGCCGGTCATGAGGCGAGGATGATCAGGGATACCCAGGTCGTCATCGTGGTTCCCGTTGCGAATCCGGAAGGCTTTGTATCAAACGAATTCTGCTCATCCAGGACCAGCCTGACAAAAACGGAACGCCTCGTTTTGGGTGGACTCTTTCGGGACTACCCGCCTGACATGATCATCGACTATCATAGCCTGAGCGCTGAGATGGGCACCAAGTACGACATCGGAGACATGGAGGTCATCATCCCCGCCAACACCACAAAATGGGCCATGGATGAGCAGATTCACCAGCACGTCGCCCAAAAAATGCTCACCGCCGCCGAGGAGGCGGGTTGGCCATATGAAATACATACTCTCGAGGATCTTGCCACATACTACTTCGGGGGAACGGAAATCGGAAACACGCCCTGGTCCACCCTGAAAGAGAAGTTGTTCATGCTTCACATGCAGGATTTCAATGACAACTATGACATCCCCGAAGCAGATGACCCATATCCAAGACCCACCGGGCCTGAAGGAACGGCCTACACCAATTATACCTGCGGCCCCGCCTACATGAAGTGGCACTCTCTCGTTTTCGGAATGGAAACAAACCATGCGGCCATCGCAAGGGCCCGAGATGTGGCCCAAAGCGGTATGGTTCCATGCGCGGCATTACTGAAGATGGGGAGTGACAGGTTTCCTTGGGAGAAAGACCCGGGCTATCCCGTCAATATCCTGCACGGCGATTTCAGGGTTTCGATCAGACCGACAGGAAAGAATGCAGCCCAGCGTCGTGCTTCACGCACAAGGATCTGGGGAGAAAGGCAAAATTTCAATCATCCCCAGCGCAAAATGACGGATCCGGAGACGACAACGGCAAGGGTACGCTACTTCGGACATGACCTCCCCATGG
>CAZXWJ010000284.1:0-5495 GCA_964644375.1 uncultured Desulfobacteraceae bacterium
TATCTACTTGAGGCCTTTGGCGATAGATACGATGCCTTCCGTCATCAAGTCCTTAATCATGACCTCATCATTGCTTCTGTTCTTGAGCTTGCCGGCAATGGGCAGGCACAGGATATTGGCTATGAGCGCCCCGTAAAAGGTGGTCAGAAGGGCCACAGCCATTGCGGGTCCGATGGTGGAAGGATCATTCATGGTCTGAAGCATCTGCACCAGTCCGATGAGGGTTCCGATCATCCCGAGTGCCGGAGCGAATGTCCCCAGGGTCGTAAAAATTTCTGATCCGAGGCCGTGTCTTTCCCTTATGGAACCTATTTCCGTGTTCAGGATCTCTCTGATGGAACTCGGTTCCAGTCCGTCAACGGACAGTTGGAGTCCTTTTTTCATGAAGTCGTCGGTGATTTCGTTGATGCCCGATTCCAGGGCAAGAATCCCCTCTCTCCTTGCGGTTCCGGCGAGTGCCACAAAGCTGGTGATGAGATCCTTGGCCGTATATTTTTCATGAAAAAAGGCATTCTTGACGACCTTGAACACCTTGAGAATATCCGGGAGCGGGTAGTTGATCATCGTTGCACCCAGTGTGCCCCCGATAACAATCATCATGGACGGGATGTTGACAAACAGGGCCACACTGCCACCCATGGTGATGGCCGTAATGACCAGGCTGAAGGCTGAAATGATTCCAACAAGGGTTGCTATATCCATAACGGGCCGATTCTCCAGGATCTTAAGTTTCGTCGCTGTTTAGTATAGCAACCTCTATGCCAGATCCCAAAAAAGGCTGAAAATGGTGTTCCAAGTCTAATTAATATATAAATTTCAAGATATTATAAAATGCAGGCCGTCCCGAATGCCCATAGAATCGGAACGGAACAAGATGGCGGGGAGAAAAGAGTCAAAGTCTTGACGGTAAGGGGTTTGACGAATGGGACGAAATCCCGTCTCCCTCGGAACCGAACCATTCATCCTTTCGCCCCCGGGCCGGGGCGAAAGGCACGAATGGATATCGGCTGACGGGAGGAAATACGGATACAGAGGAACGGATTTTCTATTTTCAAGTAAAGGGCACTATCTATCTTTTAAGGTTGATCAGCTCCGCCAGCATCGAGTCCGTCACGGTGATGATCTTGCTGTTGGCCTGAAATCCCCGCTGGGTCGTGATCATCTTGACGAACTCATTGGCGATATCCACATTGGACTGCTCCAGAGAGTTGGGCGCAATACTTCCTAACCCGTTGGTGCCCGGGCGGTTGGTAATGGCATCCCCGCTCTCTCTGGTTTCTCTGTAGAGATTTCCTCCCTCCTTGCTCAGGCCGTTGACGTTCTGGAATTTGGCCAGGGCCACACGGAAGAGGGGAATGATCTCACCATTGGAGTAGACACCGGTAATGACTCCGTCCACATCCACGTCAACCCCGTTGAGATCTCCGGCGCCGTATCCATTGGCCGACTGAAAGGTGGTCGTAGAGGATCGGGCGAACTGGGTGGTGGACAGTGAGTCATTCACCCACGTAGAACTTCCCGAATCCCGGGCGCCGAAATCAAGCTGAATATCGGTTACGCCGGTCCCGAAGTCAACCTGAAAATTCAAATAACCGGCCGCGTCCGGGGTCTCATCTGTACCCGAAAATCCTGCACCATCGTTGAGTTCCATATCGAGATCGGTAATGCTTCCCGTATCGGCGCTGAATGTAACCGTGCCCCTTGCCAGAAGACCCGTATTTGCGTCCTGGGCAGCAAGAGCCGCCGTTCGCTTATCCTCGGATGGGTTGCAGACCACGACATATTCCCACTCTCCCGGGTTATTAACCGCATCGACCGGGTCGAAATAATAGGTGATATCATGGGTGCTTCCGAGGGAATCATAGACCTTGACTGTGCTCTGATACTCGTAATTGGCCTCATCCATGTTTACGACGGCCGTGGGGGCCCCGTCCCAAGAACCTGCAAGGGAGGCCGAATTGCTTGTGGCCCTCGAATCGAGATTGGTGATCACGGTGGTTCTGGAGCTGGCCACGGGCGGGGAGGTAAAGGAATCCAGAACGATATCCGTAACGGATCCTATGTCCTCACCGTTGGCGTCCAGTTCCCAACCCTGGATCACATAGCCTTCGGGATTGATCAGAGACCCCTCCCTATCGAATCGAAAGTTGCCGGCCCTGGAATAAAAGAGGTTCTCGCTTCCGGACTCTCTTAGGGCAAAAAAACCCTGACCGCCTATAGCCAGGTCCGTGGTATTGCCCGTGGATTCGAAAGAGCCCTGTTCAAAGGAGGAATAAATATCTCCGAGCGCCACACCCCTCCCTACCTGTGAGGTTCCGGACATGGTGGCCGTCGCCTGACTCAGGAGATCCTGAAAGGTAAAGGTCGCACCCTTGAACCCGATCGTGTTCACGTTTGAAATGTTGTCGCCGATGATCTGCATGGCATTGCCGAGGGTGCCTAGACCGCTGATGCCTGAAAAAAGTGCACTTGATAGAGCCATTTTCCTATCCTCCTATGATCTGTGTTATCGCCTTATATCGCTTCACCGAAGAACCGGACCGCGTCCCGACAAGTCCGACCTCCGCCTGCCTGCCAACCTCAGTATGAGGCCTCATCCCCGCCGGTTGACTGCGCATCCTGATTATCCCTTATATCCACCACCTGGGATAGACTCAGGGGGAGATCCCCGACATACAGGACGGGATCATTTCCCTCGAGATTGACCCGGCTCACCTCACCCTTGAGGAGCGTGTCGACCGGCACGGCCACGCTGCCCGAACCCACGGCACTGACCTCAAACCGGTAGGTACCCGGATCCTGCAATATCCCGTTTTGGTTTGTACCGTCCCATTCAAAGACATGCTGTCCCGCTTCAAGGATGCCGAGCCGAATCTCTTTTATGGAAACCCCCTGTGAATCGACCACGGAGACCGTGCAATCCGCCGTTCCCATCAGGGTAAAGGCCCCGGAGCCGTTTCCATCCTGCTCCAGCAGAAGGCTGTCTCCTTTGGCCAGGACTTCTTTTCCAATAAAATTCAGGGCTTGGTATTGACTGCTCTGGGACTGAGAGACGCCTATGGATTCAAGGTTCTCGTTTACATTGTAGAGTTGTTCCAGGGTGCTGAACTGGGCCAGTTGAGCGGAAAACTGCTGGCTGTCCATGGGGTTGAGAGGATCCTGGTAATTCATCTGGGTCAAAAACAGCTTCATAAATTCATCCCGCCCGAGGCTGTCAGTGGTCTTTTCCGTATAGAGACTCTCCTCTTCGACCCGTGGAATCCCGCTTATTTGATCGATCATGATCTCACTCCTTCTAATGCCTGCTAGACGTGAACGTCAATCCGGTTCAGGTCATGGGTTCTGTTAGATGCAACACCGGCCGCAACCGGGGCCGTTTCCACATCCATCTTGGCCTTTTTTGAGCTATGGCCCCGACGGTCCCCCGCCGTCCGGGTGTCTCCATCCCGGGATCTTTGGTCATTGAGACCCACCATCACCTCAAATTTTTCCACGATAAAACCCTGATCGGCCAACTGCTGTTTGAGCTGGTTCATATTGGCCTCGATGATCTCCTTGACCACAGGATTTTCAGCCGTGACATTGGCCTGCAAGTGACCCTGCTTGACGACGATATCCAGATCGAGCTTCCCCAGTTCGGGGGGTGAAATGTGGAGACTGCCCCGCTGTTCACCTCCTCGGATCATCCAGATCATCCTGTCAACAATTTTTGGCAGCGGATGAGGAAGGGCATTGACGTTTCCGGGGGAATTGGTGGAACTCACTTTATAATTTTCCTTTCCCTCCCTCATTGAAAGGATATTATTTCCCCCGGCATCCTTCATGTCCGGGGAAGATTTCATATCCAGAGTCTCTCTTGTCACTTTTCCCCCGAACGTGTTCACTTCCGGCAAACCGCCGCCCCTTTCCGCCGTCATTCCTTGAAGATGGGCGTTCTTCGCCTTCTCATCTCCGACCTTGATCAACTCGGCGGAATTGAGACGTAAAGACGGCGCCTCTTGGCGCAGGTCTTTGTTGACGTCTTTCTTCCCGATCAGATTTTCCTGTTTGAGAATGTCCATGATCTTCTCATTCAATCCCCCTTTCCCCCATCCCTTACGAGTCGTTATAACGACCTGGTTCAGGACATTCGCGGTCTCTCTCTCTGCGGCTTCCGTTCTCGCGGCGCTCGTGAATTGATCTTCCCCCTTCAGAAACGATCTGGAATACTGCACGGAGAGATTCTCCAAAAAGGATTTGACCTCCTGCGGGGCGACCCCCTTCTCTTGCAACAGTTGGCCGAGGTCTTGTTTGATCTTCTGCTGGACATCCTGAGAGGGGGCTTCGGAAAAACCCTTGAGAACCTCCTTCAATTCACGATCCTGAAATGCCCCCTGAATGCCTTTGAGCCCGCTCTTGATACCGTGGTCTTCCAGGATGGAAGCCAACCGCTCCTTGGACATGTCTCCGGGCATGATTTTGGCAAGATCTCCGGTCAGCTTATTGAGCGCAAGGTCTCCTTTCGAATCGACCGATTTTTCGATCATCTCCTTGATCTTCCCGACATCAATCCCCATTTTCATGAGCACCGCCTCGACCTCGGGGACATCCCCGGATTCCACGAAAAAAGAACCCTCAGCCTGCACAATGTCCGGTTCCTCTTTTTGAAGTCGGGACATAAGCCTTCCCAGATTGATCATACCGTCCCTTTCCGTTACCGAGAGGATCAACCGCTCGCCGTCTTCCCGGCTGAATCCCTTTTTCTCGAGAAACGCGACAAGCTTTGCAGCCGCCGTGCCGGGCAATCGGAGTTGACCCATGGGAACACCCAGATAACGAAACTTTCGGTCCAGGGCATCCAGCGGATTCGATACATCCTCAGCGTCATCCCGGGCAGATCGTTTTGCAGATCCTTTTCGACCTAACAGCGACGGCGCTTCTTTCGCCCCCGAAAGGTGCGGGCTGTTTCCGTTCAATATATTTTTGAAAAGATTTCCTGCCACATCCTTCGGGGTTTTTTTCCCGCCGCTGATTTGCCCCCCCATGGCACCCATGGGGAGATTGAGCTGTGAAATGTCACCCATATCCGGTCCTTTCCTTCGATCTGCTTTTCTGCTCGCCTGTAACATAGAGCAACAGTTGTGCCATTCTACTTGAGATCTAACTTTACTTATGAAATCAGACGCTTTCATCCATTCGACCAGGTCATCGAAAAAAGAGGGTCAAGGTAAAAAATGCCCTTTAAAAAACCAGGTAGGAAAATTTTACCGGATGCCCCCTAAATCCCCCGCCCCATTCGTTTATCATTATTGGAATCAGGATATTCGAAAGACTTTCTGACCACCGGCAAGGGATAGGATGCAAGGGTTGGAGGGAAAATAAGGGGAAGGTCTTCAGTCGTAAGGATCTCAGGACCTTGAAACAAACAATTGGAAAAGGGGCCTGCAGGGAGTGCTGTTCTTCAGCAGGATTAAACTTCAAAGATTCTCACATTGCCGGATGAAAACTAGTCTAGT
>CAZXWJ010000285.1:0-5445 GCA_964644375.1 uncultured Desulfobacteraceae bacterium
CTGAAGCTCAAGGGCGGGCTGGATGTGTCATCGGATATCGAGCGGGTCATGAAGGTGCGGGAGACCGTCGGGAAGGGGATTGAGCTCCGTTTCGATGCCAACCAGGGGTTTGATCTGGAAGCATCCCTAAAATTCGTTAAGGAAACCCGCAGGGCCCGGCTGGAGTTGATCGAGCAGCCCACCCCAAAGGGCCAGCCCGATCTCCTGGGACGCGTCACGAACCAGGTGTCTATCCCGGTCATGGCCGACGAGAGCCTCTTGACCCTGAGGGATGCCTTCCGAATTGCCCGACACGGCCTGGCAGACATGGTGAACGTGAAAATCATGAAGGTGGGAGGGATCTCAGAGGCCCTTCAGATCAATGCCGTGGCCCGCTCCGCCAGGCTGGAAGTCATGGTCGGCTGCATGGACGAGGCCTCTCTGTCCATAGCAGCCGGACTTCATTTTGCTCTCGCCCGTCCCAACGTGGTTTACGCGGATCTGGACGGCCATTTGGGGCTTCTTGAAGACCCGTCAAAGGGCGCCGTCATTCTCAGAAACGGCACGCTCTTTCCGGCCCCCCGGCCCGGTCTGGGTTTCGATATCACCGATTGATCTCTCGCCCAATTGCCCTCAGATCCGCGAAGGCATCCGTTCCGCCGGCCCCATAACGTCCTAAGTGGGCCTGCCTCCCCCTGGAACGGGTTGTAGGAGAAAAATATCGCATCACATAACACAACGAGGGGGTGGACTAATACCCGATTCACCATCAAGGCATCAGCTACAGCGTTTATCCGCCTCTGGCGGATTGCCTTCCAGCCGAAGGTTTACCCGCCTTTGGTGGGTTGGTAAACCTGCCCGAGATGACGCCATATGGCATCTTGAGTATACCATATGGCGAGATCTCACTTGCGCCACATGTCAACCAGACCACAAGAAGTGTTCACGGTCGCCATCTGGCACAACAATCGGCAGGCAAACGTTCGTTGCTCCAGCCATAGACACTATCGGCCAAAGGAGTCCATACGCCTCAGTCGTCACACCTTCCGCACACTTTAGCGGGATCAACGATGCGGCGTCTCCGCTCTTGAGCGGGACTGACGTCAAATACCTTGCTGGTGATCAGGAATGACCCTAAATATCAAGGATTCAGGCATGATATGAAAATTAGGCGGTGGATTTAGGGTTAATCGACGGCCTCCTTCAACGATTTGCCGGCGATGAATTTGGGGACCCTTTTGGCCTTGATATCGATTGCTTCGCCTGTTTGAGGATTTCTCCCGGTTCGCGCCTTTCTATTCTCGACCTTGAAGGTCCCAAAACCCACCAGGGTGACCGCTTCGCCATTTTTCAAGGCGCTTGTTATGGAGTCAATAACGCATTCGACTGCAGCCTTCGCTTCGGTCTTGGACGCTACGACCCCCGCAACTTCCTCGATCAAATCTGTCTTGTTCATACACTTTCATCCTTTCCGTAATTATTTTATTGAACAGCTTCGTCTTTACCTGCAAGATGCAGGGCACTTATCCTAAAGCAATAATCGTGCCCTATCTACAAATTATTGTATTTTACTTATGTTTTTTCATTGGACAGAATGCGCCAATCATCGTATTCTAATTAGTATCATCTTGATCCGAATGCCCACGCCTTTCTTTTAACGCGAACAGACTATTTATAGCGATGCGTTGTGGTTGTTTTAGCTGAAGCAAGGTCTCAATTCACCGTCCTGCCACACCGCCATGCTTTCTTTTTTCAATCGCTTCTTCTTCCCCGATTTTGCGGTTCACCGTTACTCCCCCGAAAAGGCTTTGGGCCCGGTCTCCAACGCCATGCATTCGAATCCGTATGCGTTTGGCCTTTTAAAAGAATGAAGGTCCTTGATCATGCCCCATCCATACCTGAATACGATTCAAAAAGCTAAACAATTACTCGAATCCCGATTCTTCTCATGCACCTCGGCAGCCATTTTAACGCCTCGTTAAGAGCCCTGCCCGTAGGAGAATGAGATCCAAATCGACCTCGACCCGTTATTGCCCACGCCCCTATGGGAGATTTTTGCATGTCCAATCCACCGACCAAAAAAAAACTGCAGAAAAGAATTCAGGAATTGGAAGAAGAAACGTCAAGCCTCAAGCTTAAAGTGCAAACGAGTGAAAAGTGCTTGAATCTGACCCTGAATGCAGTAAGCGACGGATTGTGGGACTGGAATGCTCGAACCGGAGAAGTCTATCGCAGCCCGGGATGGTTTTCCATGTTGGGATACGAGCCGGACGAGCTGCCCGGTACGGTGAGCACCTGGAAACAGATCCTGCATCCGAAGGACAGAGACCGGGTGATGGCTTTATTCCGGGCCCACCTGAACCGCGAAACTCCCGACTTCCAATGTGAGTATCGCTGCCGAAGGAAAACCGGCGAATGGAAATGGATCCTTGACAGGGCCAGGGTCGTTGAACGTGATGAGGAAGGGAAGCCTTTACGCATGTTCGGTGCCCAGACCGACATTCATAACCGCAAACTGGCCGAAAAAGCCCTCAGACAGGCCCATCATAGCCTAGAAGAACACATTAAAGAACGCACAGCAGACCTGGCGGCGGTCAGCATGCAGATGGAAGCGCTCATCAATACGATTCCGGACGTCGCTTATTTCAAGGATATCGAAGGCCGAAACCTGCTCGTAAACAAAGGGTTCGAAAAATTGTCGGGACTAAAATGCGGGGACATCATCGGAAAAACCGATGAGGAAATTTTCTCCCCCGAGCTGGCGGCTTTCTGCAAGAGGACCGACAACGAGACCATCCAATCCGGCAAGCCTTTACGCCTAGAGGAAACGTCCCTGGGTCCTGACGGCACCCTGATATATTTCGATACCATCAAGGCCCCCATTTATGACAAACAGGGCCGTTGCCAAGGACTCGTCGGGGTAAGTCGGGACATCACCACCCGAAAGCAAGCGGAAAAGGCCTTGAGAGAAAGCGAGGACAGATTTCGCAAGTTCGCCGATGAAGCCTCGTTCGAGGGCATCATGTTTCACAAAAACCATAAAATCCTGGATGTAAACCGACGGTTGGAAATGATGTTTGGATATGAGAGAGATGAGGTCATCGGATTGGACCCGATTGAAATCCTGAGCCCCGAATCCAGAGAGATCGCGCGAAAGATTGCCCGGGAAGAGCCCGAAAAAACCTATGAGGCACTGGGGCTCAAGAAGGATAGGACCACCTTTCCCGTAGAAATCCACGGTCGCCTGATTCCGTTCCAGGGAAAGGCCGTTCGCCTGGTCTCGATACGCGATCTGAGCCAACAAAGGCGCGCGGAAGAAGAACGAAAACGCCTCGAAGAAGCCTTTCGCGAATCTCAAAAGATGGAGGCCATCGGGACCCTGGCGGGCGGTATCGCCCATGACTTCAACAATCTCCTTATGGGCATACAGGGCAACGCTTCGCTCATGCTCTTGGATCTCGATCCGAACCACCTCCATTTTCAACGGCTGAAAAACATCGAGGAGATCGTGCAAAGCGCCTCGGATCTCACCCGGCAGCTTCTGGGCTTTGCACGGGGCGGTAAATACGAAGTCAGTCCGACAGACCTAAACCGGTTGATCCGAACGAGTGCCAAGATGTTCGGTCGCACCAAAAAGGAAATCAGGGTGCATGAAAAACACCAGCAGGACATCTGGACGGTTGAGGCGGACCGAGGCCAAATCGAACATGCCCTGTTAAATCTCTACGTCAATGCCTGGCAGGCCATGCCGGGTGGGGGCGACCTCTACCTCGAAACGGAAAACGTCACCCTCGGCGAAGAGGATGTCAAGCCCTATCAGGCCACTCCCGGTCGATATGTAAAGCTATCCATAGCGGATACGGGTATCGGCATGAACGAGACCACGCGCCGAAGGGTATTCGACCCCTTCTTTACCACAAAGGAGATGGGCCGAGGGGCGGGATTGGGTTTGGCCGCCGTTTACGGGATTGTCAGAAATCATGGTGGATTCGTCACCCTGAAAAGTCAAAAAAACCGGGGAAGCACCTTTTACATCTACCTCCCCGTCTCCGGGAAACCGGCCCACAACAACACGGAGGAAGAATGCGCCCTGCAAAAAGGGCATGAAACCATCTTGTTGGTGGACGATGAAGACATGATCACAGAGGTGGGTCGACAGTTGTTGGAGGCCCTTGGCTACAGGGTTATCCCGGCGCGGAGCGGAAAAGCGGCCGTTGACGCCTTTCGCAACCGTCAGGGCAGCATTCACATGGTCATCCTGGACATGATTATGCCGGACATGAGCGGCGGAGAGACCTTCGACATCCTCAAACAGATCGATCCCAACGTCAAGGTCCTCCTTTCAAGCGGCTACAGCATCAACGGTGAAGCCACCGAGATACTCAATCGAGGGTGCAACGGCTTCATACAAAAGCCCTTCAATATCAATACCTTGTCTTTAAAAGTGCGGGAAATTTTGGCCTTGGACCAAGCAAAATGAAGCATTTGGCCGAGCCAGTCCAAAGTCAACCGCAAATCACGTCTAACTGCCTTGAAGATCTCGGTTTACTCAGCCGTTCTCCGGCCAAAGGCTCGGAATTATTGTTTACTAATAAAGAGTTAGTTGCTAAATGTGGGTTTCGCCAATAGGACGATCGGTCAATAAAACAAGAATTCGCCCTGTTGAATGCCCCGAGGAAAAACTGAGGCCCCGGATTTTACCCGCCATGACGGGACTCCTGCAGCCCCATCCTCGATCGAGCAGACAGTCTCTTCAGAGGATTAGAACTATGACGACCGATAACAAAGATCGACTTTTGGAAATGATTTCAGGTATGTCCGACGATGAGGTGCAGGTGCTTCTGGAAAGGCTGGAAAGTCCTGCGCCATTAGGCAATAAAAGAGAATTCGCCCGATTTTCTTATTCGGTTTCCGTGGATTACGTCACCCCAACCCAAAAGGGCCAGGCGACACTTCGAGATTTGAGCATAGGCGGGTTGTTCCTTGAAGGCAACCCGTCAAGTTCTGCTTTTTTTGTGGGTCAGGAACTCATGATTCGCGTCCCCTATCCCAACAAAAAAAAGCACGTCAAGCTGCGCGGACAAATTGTCAGGGCCAACCGGGAAGGCGTTGGCATCAAATTCGATAAAAAAAGGCCACCTGATTGATCGACGCCATTTGAAACGCGACCCGGTCGAGCCATAACTAGATGGGGCGTTGTCTCCCGAATTCAGATACCCGTTATCCCCTTATAGTTATTGCTTTTGAGACATCCAAATTCAAAATGCGGTCCCACCCCCAAGAGAAAACCGAAAAACCGGATGTTAAGCATTTCTGTTATCACTCACACAGGGCTCGGGAGAACAACGTCTAGAGGTGGGGAGCGATCTTGATCTCCACCCGTCGATTCAACTGACGCCCCTCAGGCGAGCTGTTGTCGGCGATGGGTTGCCCTTCGCCATAGGAAACGGCCTCCATGCGCTGGGC
>CAZXWJ010000286.1:0-5436 GCA_964644375.1 uncultured Desulfobacteraceae bacterium
TCGCAGTTTGACGCCGAAATTGCGAAAAAGGGCCATTTCTGGATGAAAACTAGGTAAGCTCTCCAAACAGGGAGGACACAATGGATGTGACCATGATCGGATTGGGGCGTATGGGCATGAACATGGCCAGGCGCCTGCTTCAGGGGGGACATCGGGTCGTTGCCTATAACCGGACCCCGAACAAAACGGACCGGCTCGTCAAAGAAGGAGCCGTTGGCGCCTATTCCTTAGAAGAAGCCGTGAATAGGCTCACACCTCCTCGTGTGGTCTGGGTCATGCTTCCGGCAGGCCCGATCGTAGATGAGCACATCGAGCAAATCAAAGGCCTGCTTTCCGAAGGGGATATCGTCATAGACGGGGGCAATACGAATTATCATGATGATCTCCGTCGAGCGAAGAATCTCGCCGGGAAAGGCATCCGATTCATGGATGCAGGCGTGAGTGGGGGGATATGGGGCCTTCGGGAGGGCTATTGTCTGATGATTGGCGGTGACCACGAGGTCTACCTTGCACTTGAACCCATCTTTAAAACCCTGTCCCCGGTCGACGGTTACCTCTTCTGCGGTCCCGTGGGTGCCGGTCATTTTGTGAAGATGGTCCATAACGGCATCGAGTACGGCATGATGGAGGCCTATGGAGAGGGATTTCATATCCTGGAGGCCTCGCCTTACGCAGATAACCTGGATTACGCAAAAGTCGCCCATCTATGGAACCGGGGGAGCGTCATTCGATCGTGGCTGTTGGAACTGGCCGAGTCCGCCTTTTTAAAGGATCGTAAACTCATGGACATCCGGGGATATGTGGAAGATTCCGGTGAAGGACGCTGGACCGTGCAACAGGCCATTGATACCGGGGTTTCAGCCCCGGTGATCACCCTTTCGCTGATGCGGAGATACCAGTCCAGGGAAAAGGACGCCTTTGCTGACAAGGTAGTGGCCGCTCTCCGGAGAGAATTCGGAGGCCATGCCGTGTTTGGCCCCGACAAAAAGGCATAGAGGGCAGGGTTTGATGAACAAGGTCCTTCACCCCTTATCTTGTGCCGTTCGCCTTGGTCGGAATAACCTGCCTTTTGCTGCAAGGAGGATCCGTCTTTGAAAAAGGCCTTGGCCCGGCAATGATGGGGGCGCGAGGTTCCTGCGAGATGACGCTCAAGATACCTCGTCCGTTTTTGCGGGATGGCAGAGAACTTCATTTTAAGCTGGAGGCCACATGAACGGGACAGATCAAAATTCAAACATGAAAACGGGAACCACGGCCTCGACTACTGCACCCGATCTCCAAATCCCTTATGGTGCCTGCCTCCTTGAGGGTCGGCCGGATCCCTGCACCATTGTGATTGTGGGGGCCTCAGGAGATCTCACGGCCAGAAAAGTGATCCCCGCCCTTTACGATCTTTTTCTCAACGGGGGACTGCCCGATCCCTTTCTTGTGGTCGGATGCGCCCGGACAGATATGAATGACGAGGTTTTTCGGCAAAAGATGAAATCGGCCCTGGTCTCTTTCGGGCCTTTGGATGATTCTCAATGGCGCCGTTTTTCAGATCGTCTTCACTATCGAGCCCTCGAATACCGGGCGCTTGATTCCTTCGCGGCGCTCGCGAATTCTTTGAAGGCCTTGGACAAGAAACACGGTACCCGGGGAAACCGGATTTTTTATCTGGCGATTCCTCCGACACTCTACAAGTCCACGGCCCAGAGGTTCGGTCAGGCCGGTCTTTCTGCTACGAAAGGAGACGATCATGGCTGGTCCAGGATCGTGGTGGAAAAACCCTTTGGTCAAGACCTGGAGACGGCCGTCGATCTTGACCGGTCTTTGCATGAGCGTTTTCAGGAACACCAGATTTACAGAATCGACCATTATCTGGCCAAGGAAACGGTCCAGAATATCCTGATGTTCAGATTCGCCAATGCCATTTTTGAACCCATCTGGAACCGAAGATATATCGACCACGTGCGAATTACGGCGGCCGAGAGCATCGGCGTTGAACACCGGGCGGGATACTACGAACAGGCGGGCGTTCTCAGGGATATGTTTCAGAACCACATGATGCAGCTTCTTTCCCTGATTGCGATGGAACCCCCCTCCCTCTTTGAGGCGAACCGGGTTCGGGATGAGAAGGCGAAGGTCTATAGGACACTTAGGCCCTTTCCGGTCGGAAATCTGCAGCGCTACCTCGTCCTGGGACAATACGGCGCAGGCACAATCAGGGGCAAAAGGGTTCCCGCCTACCGAGATGAACCGGGCGTCAGCACGGATTCCGTCATGCCCACCTTCGCCATGATGAAAATTTTCCTGGACAACTGGCGCTGGCAGGGGGTGCCTTTTTTCCTCACCTCCGGAAAGAGGATGACCGAGAAGATCACCCGGATCACCATCCAGTTCAAGGAGGTCCCCCATTCCCTGTTTCGGCAGGTCCTGGGTGAGGAGATCACGGCCAATCAACTCATTCTCGGCATCCACCCGGACGAAAAGATGACCCTGACCTTTCAGACCAAGAATCCGGGTGCCCGGGTTTGCCTGCGATCCGTGACCATGGATTTTCACTATCATCAGAATTATACGGGCCCTCTGCTGGAGGCCTATGAAAAGGTGCTCCTGGATGTCATGCTGGGAGATCATATGCTTTTTTGGAGACAGGATAGCGTGGAACTCTGCTGGTCTTTTCTCACGCCCATTTTGCGGCAATGTGAGTCATGCGGGGACCGAGCCGAAATGCTTCTGCCTTATGATGCGGGTACCTGGGGCCCGAGGGCGGTGAGGGAACTTCTCAGTGCGAAACCAAAGGATAGATAAAGATGAGTTGGAAAATTTCACCGGTTGTGGCGGGGATACTGCAAAGAGGGGGGGATTGCGCAGGCATCACAAAGGACGAGGCCCTCCGTCTTCTCCTGCTCGATCTTCACGCCAGGGAAACCTATGCCCTCATGGAAACGGCAGACCGTCTCTCCCGACATCTTTTCAGGGGCAAGGGGGAAAATCATTTCCATATCGGCGTCAATGTGGAGGCCTGTCCCTTTAACTGCAGCTTCTGCTCCTTGACCCGGAAGGCCGAGATTTTCAAGGAAAAAATAGAGTTCAGCGAGGAGGAGATCCTGTCATGGGCGAAGGAGGCGGAGGCGTGCGGCGCTGATGCCCTGAACCTTATGACGACCGGCACCTATTCCTTCGAACGACTTCTCGATATCGGCAGGCTTATGAGGAAGACGGTTTCTATCCCTCTGGTGGCCAACACACGGGATATTTCCCACCGTGAGGGTGAGCGCCTTCTGGATGCCGGTTTCGTGGGGGCTTACCACGCCCTCAGGCTCGGGGAGGGTCGGGACACACCCTTTAAACCGGAAAAGCGCAAGCACACCATCCGGGTATTCCGAGACGTTGAATTGCTCTGGATGAACTGTGTCGAACCCGTCGGACCGGAACATTCAAAGGACGAAATCGTGGAACTCATGTTTCTGGCAAAGGAATACGGGGCGGCCTACAGTGGTGTTATGAGGCGTATCAATTTTCCGGGTTCTCCCATGGAGAGATTCGGCATGATCAGTGAGCTGGAAATGGCCAGAATGGTGGCGGTCAGTCGGTTGGTTATGGGGAACATTCCCAGGGCGCATTGTACCCATGAGCCTCATGCCGCTTCACTCCTGGCCGGTGCCAATCTTTTCTTTTCCGAAGTCGGGGCCAGTCCCCGGGACGACGAGGCCGATACCGGTAAGGGAAGAGGAAAGGGCATCGAGGCATGCAGACAGATCCAACGGGAAATGGGCTGGGATCCTGATTTGCCCTCCAACTGCTTTCAGGTTTCAGGGGAGGTCTCGGCGAAGAGCGCCCATTGAACCCTGGGGCGAGATAGGGGCAGCAATCGAATGAATCCTTGTGGAAAAATAAGGACGCCGTTGTCCCTCCTGTCCCTTTGTTTTTTGATCCTTTGCCCGTCTTTTCTCGCGGCGATGGAGCTCAGGGTCGGGACATGGAAAACTGCGCAGACGATCCAGCCTTTCTTTTATCCGCAATTTATGACAGGAGACCAAAAGGCCTCCGTCTTTCCCTTTACCAATCCGGCCGATCAGAAGACGGCCCTTCTGGCCGGGAGCCTGGATATGTGCGGCACCACCCTGGCCCATGCCATCCACTCCGCATCCAGGGGACAGCCCGTCGTCCTCGTGGCGGCGCTCTGCAACAAGTGCTCGGCCTTGGTGATCAAAAAGGGTGCCCCTGTGAAGACCGTAAAGGATCTGGAAGGAAAAAAAATCGGTTATGTCCCCGGGACCATGCATGAGATCCTCTTGAGAGAAACCCTGACACGGGAAGGCCTTTCGCCTGATCGGGATGTTCGTCTCACAAGGGTGGATTTTTTTGATATGGGGATAGCCCTTGCCCGGGGGGGAATAGATGCTTTTCTCTCGGGCGAGCCCTTTCCCACCCTCGCCGTGGAAAAGGGATATGGGAAGATCCTATCTTATCCCTACTACGGGGAATCCATCGGGACCATCAACGCCGGCATGCTGGTTCAGCAAAAGACGATTCGTGAAAGTCCCGGGCTTGTCTATCAGCTGGTCCTGGCCCATGCCCGGGCCACATGCTATTTGAATGACAACCCGGAGGAATGGCTGAAGAAGGCCTCAACCTTTGGGTCCCCCATGGCGGTTTTAAAAAAGGCGGCTCCAAATATGGAACTTGCCTGGGATATGGATGCCGCCTTTATTGAAAAGGCCAAGGCCCTGGGCCGGCGCATGGAGGCCCTGGGCCTGATTGAAAGACAACCCGACTATGATATCCTCTTTGACTTCGGCTTCGTGGAGCAGGTCAGGAAATCAGGTGCCCTGGATTAGAAAAAGGGTATGCGTTCGACCTTTTTAAAAGTGATCGTCATGACCCATTCATATCTGAATGCGATATAAAGAGCTACATTGTCACAAAAAAAGGATTCAAGGACCATGCCGGATCCATCAGAACAAAAAGGGGGTTTTAACGCCCTATTGCCCTATATCATTCCCGCAACCGTACTGATTGTAT
Source organism: uncultured Desulfobacteraceae bacterium (assembly GCA_964644375.1). Taxonomy (GTDB): domain Bacteria; phylum Desulfobacterota; class DSM-4660; order Desulfatiglandales; family HGW-15; genus CAYNYM01. The sequence continues at coordinate 5,011 of CAZXWJ010000286.1, forward strand.
GGGCCGTTGTGAGTGAAATCGGGCTAATACCGAATTACCTGCTCCCGCATCCCTTTGAAATTGGGAAAACGGGCTATTTTTATATTTTCGGAGAACGGGGTGAGACGCCTTACGCCGGACGGTTCCTCAGCGATGCGGGGGCAAGCCTCGTCAGGGTCTTCACGGGATTTGCCGCGGCCGTCCTTCTCGGACTTCCACTGGGGATCGTGTCGGGACGGCTTTCCCATGTTCAAAAATTCTTCAGCACCACGATTAATGCCCTGAGGGCCGTACCGGGCATCACATGGCTTCCTTTGGCCATGGTCTGGTTCGGCATCGGCATCAAGACCACCGTGTTTCTGGTCGGGCTGGCGGCCTTTTTTCCCGTATACCTCAACGCCGCGGCAGGGGCCAAGCAGGTCAACCCTCTCCTGCTCCAGGCAGGGG
>CAZXWJ010000287.1:0-5403 GCA_964644375.1 uncultured Desulfobacteraceae bacterium
AATCCTCATCCATGAATTGTGCCTCTTCGTCCCCGGCCTCGCGCAGGGCCACCTGGTGCTCAAACCTTCCCCGCTGATCGACGGGATCATTCAGCTCCGTGAAGGCGTTGGCGATTTCTTTACCCGCGATAAAGAGTTCGAAACGATCCGTGATCTCCGGATCCTGATCATTGCGGCGAGAGAGAGGGGATATTTCGGTCGGATACCCGGTGATAAAGGTCGGCTGCACAAGTTCAGGCTCCACAATCTGATCGAAAATCTTGGCGAGAATGGTGGCCAGGTTGTCCTGTTTCGAAAGCACGATATCCCGAGATTCGGCGAAATCAAGAGCGGCTTGCATGTCCGTCAGGACACTCTCCTCGACACCGCCCACCTCCTTCAGGGCATCGAACAGGGAAATCCTCCGCCAGGGGGGAGTGAAATCGATGGTCCCTCCCTGGTACGCCACCCTGTTTTCTCCGATGACCTCCTGAAGCACATGGACGAAGACATCCTCAGTCAAGGTCATGAGGTCTTCATAAGTGGCGTAGGCCATATAGAACTCAATCATGGTGAATTCGGGATTGTGCTTGACGGATATACCCTCATTGCGAAAATTGCGGTTGATCTCAAACACCCTTTCAAGGCCGCCGACGACAAGCCGTTTTAGATAAAGTTCAGGGGCGATTCTTAGATAAAGGTCCATACCCAAAGCGTTATGATGGGTCTTAAAGGGTCTGGCCGTGGCCCCACCGGCGATGGGATGCATCATGGGGGTTTCGACCTCCAAGAAATCCTTATCCAGAAAAAAATTCCTGATGGCCTGAATGATGCGGCTTCTCAGGACAAAGACATCTTTCACCCCATCGTTGACGATAAGATCCACATATCGTTGGCGATATCGGGTCTCCACATCCGCCAGGCCGTGCCATTTTTCGGGAAGGGGCCGCATGGATTTTGACAAAAGCGTCACGTCTGCCGCCAGAAGGGTCAATTCGTTGGTTCTCGTTCGAAAAGTTGTCCCCTTGATCCCGATGAAGTCGCCGACATCCATAAGCTTGAAAACCTTGTAGACGTCTTCCCCGACCTTGTCCTTCCTGATATATGCCTGCAGCCGGCCTGTACGATCTTTGATATGAATAAAGGAGGCCTTTCCAAAATTCCGCAGCGACATGATCCGCCCCGCTACGGCAAAGGATTCATGCTGTTCGCCCAGGGTCTCGCTATCCATGTCTCCAAAGCGTTCCATGACCTCGGATACCGTCATGTCACAATGATATCCGGCGGGATAGAGGGGAACACCCATGGTCTTGAGGGTGTCGGCCTTTTTCATTCTGTCTTCGATGATTGTGCTTATTTTTTCCGTCATTTTGTTTATTCGTCCTTGGGTTAAGCTTCGAGTGTGGACAAAGGACTTGTTCAGTTATTTGCGTAAGTTGAACAGTTGCTTGTAATCCAAACGCCCTTGATAGTCAAGGTAAAAGATCCTTCAGGCCTACTTATTACAGCGTCTCGCCGTTTGAGGAAAGGTCATGCCTCCGGCCCGGTCGACTGAACTCCACCGCCTCATTCGCCTCTCCTTGCTGAAATCAGGATATAGGGGAGAATGCCTGTTCACCAGGAAGGTGTGCAATGTCAGTCCCGTTCAAAAGCGGGAGCGAAGATCCCCTTCTGAAAAAAGGCTGCGGTGCGGTGCCTTCACTTTAGTCACTCACCCATACGTCGCAAGGCCTCCTTTCATTTCCCTATGCGTAAATATTCGGGATCAGAGGGCCCGGCTTTGGTTTAACCCCGGAGGGGTGATGACAGGAACAGGTCATGTCAAAGCACAAAGGTCAAATGAATGCCAAGGCCCAAGAACCAAACGGCAGGCACAATAAGCCTATTCGATTAAAATGCCAGGCCCACGGTGTTCCTTTCCAGGGATGTGCTCCCAGCCCTCTCCCGCGTTTTGTGGCCTTTGACATTGGGATTTCTTGGCTCACATAGCCTGAGAGACGGCGGCTGACATTTGAACTTGCGACTTATCATGCAAGGGGCTACGGCAGAGCCCACAGGTCTCTGATATCCCGCCCATGTCTAAGGCGGGAATGATGCCTTGATGGTGGATCAGGGGGCAAGCAATTCCTTTGATCATAAGATGGAATGATGCTATAATAATTTTTAAATTTTCGCTATTTCGAGCGGGATCAGCACCCTGTCCCGATTATCACAGACCGACCGCGGGGCCAAAAGGATCCCGACCACCCGTCCTTGAATCCGGGACGACTCGGGGCAATACGATGCCCCCCGCGTTGCGGTCGACCGAGACAAACTTATCTAAATCTCAAAAGGAATGGAGCCATTGCCTTGGAAGATCAAATGGATATATCTGCCGTCCTTTTTCCCCACATTTCGCTGCCGAAGCAGGCCCTCAACAGGGTGTTGACCCTCTTCAGGCCTCTCAAAATCTTCAGGCCCTGGTTTCTGGAAGAATCGATCGCTCTGAAGCCCTATGCAGACGGGGGAGCGGTAAGAATGGACTATCCGCCTGAGGGTACCAGACCGAAAGGAGATTTCCTCAAGATCCTGAAAGCCTACAGGGACTGGAACCTCGAACACAGGGACAAGAAGGGGTATGCGGCCTATCTGCAAGCTCAACTGGGCGAGGATCATTCCGAGGACACGACCTGGGGCATCAGAGAGGCGTTGCGTCGATTCGGGCAAGGAGTGCCCCCCTCCGGGGACTCCCGGTTCCTGAAGTGGCACCTTATCCTTCACCTTGCCCATGAAATGGAAACGAGCCACCGGGAGGCCGACATCATACTGAGGGATCTCAAAGACGAAAAATCTCCCCTTAAGGGCGCCCTCGAAGGTGAGGAGGTCGAGAGCGTGTTCGCGGATCTCACGCATTTTCAGGCGGACCCGGTGGTCAGCGAATACCACTGGGCGCAAATCTTCGACGCCTGGATGGGTCTCTTTGGGGCTGAGCTGAAGAAAAATGAAGTTCTGGTGACGTTCGATCGTCATGTTTTGGAGTATGTATCCGAAGCAATCGATCCCTCATCTCTGGCAGGTGATGCCCACCCGGAACCACCTACGGTATTCAACATGCCGGGTCACCCTTTAGAGACCCTCGAGGAGATTGACGGATACAGAGAAAAAATAATCGACCCCGATGCACACAGGGCGCTGGCACAACTGATGGGGGGCACAGAAAAAACAGCGGCAGAAAGAGAAATCCTTGCCGGGAAGATACAGGCTTCCTTTTCCCGGCACCGGACCCAGGGGGAGATAAAGGTCACGGTAAAGCCCCTGGGGTCTCCGACACGAGGGGTTTCGGAACAGGGGTGTGGGGCGTTATCACCCCTGCGTGGCAAAAATATCGTTTTGGTATCGGATGACGAACTTTTTTAGGGCCTTTGCAAGCTGAATGTCAGACACTGTTGAGAAGTGGCAAAACTCTACGATTCAGCACGGCCCGCTGAACAGCCGCGTCTATATCATGCATCTCGACAGGCGGGATTTTCCGGAGATCATCGGGGCCACTGAGGTGCTTGCAGGAAAGAACACCTACGAAAAGATCTTCGCTAAGGTGCCGGCCGTCATGGCGCCCGTCTTCGAAAAACGGGGATTTCTTCGGGAGGCATTGATCCCGGAATTTTTCAGGGACAGGGATGATGCCGTCTTCCTTTCGAAGTATTTGATCAAAGCTCGCGGGGTGGAAAGATATCCCGAAAAAACAGCCCTTATCCTGGAACAGGCACGCCGTCGTGAAGGCATTCTCTCTTTGAGCGTTCATGATCCCTCGTTTGAGGCTGCCCCGTGTCAACCCTCTGATGCCGCAGAAATGAGCAGGCTTTTTAAAGAGGTATACCGGACATACCCTTTCCCGATCGATGACCCCTCCTATCTGATGAAGGCCATGGAAACGCATGTCCGCTACTTCTGCGTGCGCTGGAAAAATAAAATCGTTGCCATAGGCTCATCAGAAATGGACAGGGAAAACCTCAGCGTTGAAATGACGGATTTTGCTACCCTGCCCGCCTGGACAGGAAGGGGTCTGGCAAGCCTGCTGCTTGTTCAGATGGAGACGGGCATGGCCCTGGAGGGGATGCGAACCGCATTTACCATCGCCAGGGCCTTGTCTGCGGGTATGAACAGGGTCTTTTTCAAAGGGGGATATCGCTATGCCGGGACCCTGACCAACAATACCCAGATTTCCGGCCGTATCGAGAGCATGAATGTATGGTACAAGTCCCTTGAAATCCGGGAGGAATAAATCCGCGCATAAATGACGTCAAGGCTGAGCTTTGGTGTCAAATGTTAACCCTATAGTTGCGGGTTAACGTTGCAATTAAAGGGTTTAGCACCTTCCAACACATTGCCGTTTCTAACGGTAACCACTGATTCAATCAGGGAAATCCACCTTTTTTCGGCCCCTGAATTTTGTTTTGAACTCTCCGCAAATTTGTAATACACTTTTCCTGTGTACGGCCCGGTGCGGCACAGGATTTCTGTCGCCAAAACGGGATTTTCAAAACGAAACAGGAGAATGACAAATGGATAGTAATGAGACCATCCTCCATGTGACCTTCAGTCAATCACACGAAAACAGAGATGTCCCGCTCGCCGTCCTTCGGGACGATATCATTGATTTTCTCGAACACTTCGGAGAAGAATCCCTGGTGGGTGAGGATTTCCATGGAATTATTCGAGAAGGGGATGGCGAGACGCGATTCGCGAGACTCCTGAAGGCCGTGGAGTGTGACAATAATCCCAGGGATTTTTTTTCTGAACTTACCCGTCAACTGGCCCATGCAAACAGCTATAACCGGGAACCAATCATGATGAACGGCGTTGCCCTGCCCCATCTTCTACTCGTCTCCCTCATGGAAAAAATCATCCCCGGCAACAAATTTATCTCTGTTCACGACGTACCCCAGTTGGAAAAACTGACCAATATCACCGTACAGGAAAAAGACCGGGCCGATCTCGAGCAGGTCATGGACACCTATCCGGTCAGGCTTTCCATGCATACCATCCGTCAGATGATGATCTCCCAGGATGTAGCCTACCAGTACCTGCCCTTTGTAGAGGAACTGGACACGGTCGGGCATGTCAATACCTGGATCGGACAATTCCACGACGGGCTACTCGAACAGATGTACCAAAACCGGGTCATTTTTCTACTCAACATGAGTTGCCCCGTTTATTGCAGATTCTGTTTCAGAAAGCACAAGGAGTCCAGGACCGAGAACAACCCAACCCCGGAAGATGTGAAAAGGGCCGTCGATTATATCGCCAAGACCCCCTCCATCAAGGAAATCGTAATTACGGGAGGCGATCCCTTCCTGAACAGGGCCAATATGGAAGCCGCCATTGACGGCCTCAAAGAGATCCCCCATGTCCAGACATTGCGCCTGGCCACCCGGTCCGTCTCCT
>CAZXWJ010000288.1:0-5390 GCA_964644375.1 uncultured Desulfobacteraceae bacterium
TTCAGTGGGAGCAGAAAGAAGGCAGGACACAATACTGGGAAGATGGTGACAATGTCTTCATCGTTTCTTCTTACAAAACGAGGCGGAATATCACGGAATATCTCTTCTGCATTTACTATGTGGATAATCTTAAGGAGTTGCTGAGCGCGGAAGACGCCCGAAGAAAAGCAGAGGATGCAAGGACCAAAGGGGCCGCAAAATCTGTCTTTTAATCTGCGGTGAAAAGGGGGGGCAAGTCTGCCTTTGATTCTTGCACTATTTGATAAACTGCCCCCATGTACAGCCCGTTAAAAATCAATTCTTGTTTTAAAAAGTTATGGAGGACAAGAAAAAAAGGGAGGAATGCTTTACCGGATGAACGAAGGGCTCTGAAAGGTCTTCGTCGGCTATATTCAAGCATTCCTCCAATCGATCAGAAAAAAGACACCCGTACCCTCAAAGCCCTGTAAAAGGCTAATCGCCGGATTCATAGGGCCTGGATACTAGAAGATGAGTGCGAACAATTCCGGGATTATAGGGCATCATGGACTGCCGAAAGATTCGGATATAGCCTTTAAAAGTTGTATCTTATACCCAAAGAAAATGAATTCAATGTAATGTCTGCCTCCCCTGAGAACAGCGCAGTTGCACCTGGTCCATCCGCACCCGTATTTTTCCATTCAATATTTCCTAAATCCGAATAGGTGTATTGAAATGTTAAATCAATTGCATCCGTGAGCATGTAAGCCAACCCGGCTGACACTTCCCAGACGAAAGCATAGCTGGGATCGTCTTTATCTGAAAACCCCCATGTTCCTGTACGGTTATATACAGACGAAGTTGGAATAACATAGGCGCCGCCTATGCCAGCTCCTCCAAAAATAGTAAAGCCCTTTGGGAGCGCATAATCATAGTATAGGCTTGCCACAATTTTATGGATATTTGTCTCTAACTTGATATGGTTTGTTTGGATTATGTTATCGATTCCTTCTTTATCTTCTGAAAAAATATAGTTATACTTTGCCTCGAGTCGAAATCCGTTCCCAAACTTATACCCTGTAAGGAAACCAATGGAGCGGGAATCTAGCTGATCCATAAGATTATAGGCATTTGTCCAGTCCACACTGTCTTCAAAAACACGTAAATTATCTAATTCTTGATCAATGGTAGCTATTTCGCCACCTATGTACCAATTTTTATTCGAATCCTCAGCATTAGCCTGACTGGATAAAAGAAATAAAATAGTGAGGGTTATAAAAAATAATTTTTTCAATGGACGCTCCTTTACTTTAACGTTGATTAATAAAACAAAAAACAATTTCTAATCTTGAATGGTGAAAAAAGCATGAATTATTCAAAAACATAGATTTGCTTCCTGCCTCGTCTGATTCATGGAATTCACAATTAATGCCGTGACAGCAATACCTGTATTTCAATATACCCCGAAAAAATCTAAAAAACGTTAACATGTATACCAAGACATCAGACCAAGTCAATTATTTTAATCTTTCGGGCAATCACATTGAGGTTGAAAGGTATCATAGCTTAAAACTAGACAAATGATGCTCTGAAAATGCCAGGGGAACAATTTGGCATTGAAAGATATCGCACCGTCAGCAGCCTTGTCGAAAGAGCAAAATATGAGATGACTGCTGATCAGGGACTTAAAAAGCGGAAGCAAAATTTAGCTGAAGATATTACCAGGAGTCAACGGCAGACTTGACCCTATTCTGACCCTATTCCCGGTCGTAAAGGGGGTCAGGTCAACCCCCAATGATCGACCGAAGCGGCGTGAAGGCATGGGGCCGAACAGGTGTTTGTAATTTCCCGTTGGCCCTTTTCCTCTTTATGATCCGACCGGATCCCCGCTTTGGGAGAGAAAGGTCATTCCCCTTTTCCGGAGGAGACGTACGGCCTCTTCCGTGCGGTCGAATCTGAAGATCAATAGGGCGTCTTTTCCGTCCTGATTCACGTGGGCATACATGTATTCCACATTGATGTCCGCCTCCTTGAGCCAGACAACGATCTCGTGAAGTCCGCCGGGCCGGTCGGCCACCCGCAGGGCCACCACGTCCGTGCTCTTGAAGGTCATGCCCTTTCGTTTCAGCGCCTCCTTGGCCTTGCCGGTGTCGTCCACGATGAGGCGCGCCACGCCGAAATCGGAGGTGTCCGCCAAGGACAGGGCGCGGATGTTGACCCCTGCCTCGTGAAAGGCCCCGGTCAAATCGGAAAGACGGCCCATCTTGTTTTCCAGAAATACTGAAATCTGTTCGCAACGCATAAGATTCCTCCTTATCAGATTTTTCGGTTGTCCACAACCCGTACCGCCTTTCCCTCGCTTCGGGACAGGCTCTTGGGTTCCACCAGCATGACCTGGGCGGTCACCCCGAAATACTCTTTGATGGTTCGGGCGATACGCTTCTCAAGGGCCTGGAGTTTCCGAACCTCATCGGAAAATAGGTCTTCGCGGACCTCCACCTTGACGGTGAGGGTGTCCATCATGTCCTTTCTGTCCACCACGAACTGATAGTGTGGCGTGCTGCCCTCGATGGTCATCAGCACCTCTTCGATCTGGGAGGGAAACACATTGACCCCTCGAATGATGAGCATATCGTCCGTGCGGCCCATGAGCCGGCTCATGCGCACGAGGGTGCGACCGCACGTGCAGGGCTCATGGTTGAGGGAGGTGATGTCGCGGGTTCGGTACCGGATGACCGGGAAGGCCTCCTTGGTGATGGACGTCAGGACCAGTTCCCCGGTCTCCCCGGGGGGGAGCACCTCGAGGGTCTCCGGGTCGATGATCTCGGGGATGAAGTGGTCCTCGTAGATGTGAAGGCCCTGCCTGGCCTCCAGACACTCCACGGCCACGCCCGGACCCATTACCTCGCTCAGGCCGTAGATGTCCGTTGCGGTGAGGTCCATCCTCTCTTCGATCTCCTTTCGCATCTTCTCCGACCAGGGCTCCGCCCCGAAGATGGCGTATTTGAATTTGAGGTCCTTGAAGGAGATGCCCATCTCTTCGGCCACCTCGGCGAGACGGAGGGCGTAGGAGGGGGTGGCGGCCAGGACCGTGGGGCCGAAGTCCCGCATGATGACGGCCTGGCGCTTGGTGCTGCCCCCGGAGATGGGAATGACGGAGGCCCCCAGTTTTTCGGCGCCGTAGTGAATGCCCAGACCCCCGGTGAAGAGCCCGTACCCGAAGGTGTTGTGAATGATGTCCCCCCGTGCGGCGCCGGCCGATGCCAGGGCGCGGGCGACCAGTGCGGACCAGGTCTGGATGTCCCTGGCCGTGTATCCCACCACCGTGGCCTGTCCCGTGGTCCCGGAAGAGGCGTGAATCCGCACCACATTGTCCATGGGGACCGCGAACATCCCGAAGGGGTAGTTGTCTCGAAGGTCCTGCTTCTGGGTAAAAGGGACGTGCCTGAGATCCCGAAGGGACCGGATGTCCGCCGGCGTCATGCCTGCGTCTTCAAAGGCCTTTCGATAGAAGGGCACGCGTGCATACACTCTCTCCAGGGTGTCCTTCAGGCGGCGAACCTGGATCGCCGTCAGTTCTTCTCTCGGCATGGTTTCGTATTTCATGTCATAAATCATGGTCGTGTTTCTCCTTGCCTTTCTAATAAAAAAGAGGCTGTGCGGTGACCCACAGCCTCTTGAAAATTCTACGCCATGGGGCCCGGTCCCTTGACCGTCTACCCATGGCGCCTTGATCATCTTTCTCAGCGGTTATTCACACGTCCTCCCATGGGTAGACCCTTTAAATAAGAATCCACCCTCGAAAAACAAGGGGAATATGCAGAAAAACGCCGCCGTCATCTTATCTTTTTTCCTTCAGAAGGGTCCGCCTTTCGCGCACCCGGTTTCCGTTCATGCTCTATAGGCAATTGTTGCTCTTGTGTCAAGGAAAAAGGCCGCCAATCTTTGTGGGTTCCCGGACTGGACGGGAGAGAGAAAATCTGATGGATAGTTACGACAATTAAGATATACAAGGAACCTGCGGGCATGCCCATCCAGGGCATCTTCGAGCCGGAGGTGGAAGGATTCGCGGAGAACTACAACGAGTAACTGTGAGACAAAAAGGGCCATTGGGACCATAAGACCCTGACTTGCCATGGGAAAGTTGGGGTATCCTAAAAGAAAAGAGACATTTATGGGACATCGCTAGTGATTGAAATATAATGGTAAATGGGCTCATAAACGGTCCAATCGGCTTATTCACTGAATTACCTCAAAAATGCCCCAATTGCCTCACAATTTGGTATGAGGCATACCTATATCCTATCTGGTAAAATATTGACGCCGTTTAAGGGAACATCAAGAACCCGGCATGTTGCTCACCCATCGAATGATCACTTTTATTTGTGGTATAAGAAGGGGGAGACTGCCGAAGCAAATCCGGGAAAGCGAAAACATTCATAGTGAAAGAAGGATAACCGGTTCCATTTCTGTCATGAATGTCCGGGGGGCAAATCTTGATTTGTGAATCGTGACCTCTCTTGCCATCTGTCATCTCGATTTATGAGAAGACGGGAAGGCGGGAAAAGTTCAGGCGATCTAAATGATACCGACAGGCGATATCCCCTCAAGAGCAGGGTTGGCTCTTTTATCTTGATGCCTTTATTTCAGAGCTTAAAATGCGAATACAGAATTTAGCCGAAGATATTACCAAGAGTCAAAGGCAGACTTGACCACCACCTCACCACCCAATTTCGAACCTTCAATGTGGAACCTTTATATCCGATAAAGGAGGCGAATAAATGCAATCAAAATTTACAGTCATAACTTCAGGAGCGTCCGAAAATACGAAAAAGGTGAGCATCCATGAGGAAGTCGAACGAATAAAGCGTATGGAGATTTCTCATGTCGATCCTGCAACTGTTCGTGACGGAAAATACGCACGTGGGAGCGGGACGTCCATGGGAGCGGGACGTCCATAAAAAAATAAATCACAATAATAACGAGACGAAACCATAGTCGCTTTAGATTACCGATTCGAACTTTACATATTCTTGAAGTAACGCCTTATGCAAAAATGGTTGGCTGAAGGCGGCGCTTGAACAATTCAGGATTTGGCAAGAATATGACATTTTATGGGTGTTGGAACCTGCCCCAATAAATGGGGACTTCATGAAGAGAATACAATAAGAAGTTTTAAAGTCAATGTTCAAAAGGCACAGGAGGAGACATGGATATCTATGATTCGTTAGTCGCCATAGTTGGAGAGGATAGTGTATCAAACAACCCTGAGGAGCTTTTCATCTATTCGAGAGATTCAGGAGCACAAGAGCCTAGGAAGGTTGACTATGTTGTAATGCCCGAGACGGTCGAGGAAGTTCAAAAGGTGGTATTCATAGCCAACGAGGAGAAGATTCCCATTACTCCACTTGGTGGTGGTTTCACCTTATCAG
>CAZXWJ010000289.1:0-5351 GCA_964644375.1 uncultured Desulfobacteraceae bacterium
TGTTCCTGGACGAAGTCGGCGAACTTCACCCCGAGGCCCAGGTCAGGCTCCTGCGTGTACTTCAGGAAAAGGAGATCGAGAGGGTGGGGGGCACGGTACCCATCCGGCTAGACATTCGGGTCATTGCCGCAACAAACAGGGATCTCAAAACCATGATTCGGGACGGGCGATTCAGAGAAGATCTCTATTTTCGGCTCAAGGTGTTTCCCATAGAAATCCCGCCCCTGCGGGACAGAAAAGGGGACCTCCCGTCCCTGCTTCATCATTTCTTAAAGAAGAAATCAGCAGACATGGGTCTTCGTGCCATGCCTTCCCTGGCTTCGGGAGCCCTTGAACGGCTTGCAGGCTATGCCTGGCCTGGAAATATCCGGGAACTGGAGAACGCCGTTGAACACGCCCTCATTCTCAGCCGGGGCGAGGCGCTTGACTTCAGAGATTACCCGAAGCACGGAAAAAAGCGACCCGCCTACGGCACAGCTTTATCACAGAAGGCTCATGTGCCGACGGATACGCTGGTGCTGGATGAGATCATTTCGGAACATATTCGGGGCGTTCTGCAAATGACCGGAGGAAAGGTGGGCGGGGAAAAGGGGGCCGCACGACTCCTCGGGGTCAATCCGTCGACACTTCGGAAGCGGATGAGAAAGCTCGGTATTCCCTTTGGCCGGAAGTCCGGTATGAAAAGTCTTTAGTGTATTGAAAAAAGAGGTGAATCTATTTTTTAAATGGCAGGCTTTAAAACGAGTTATAAGAATTCCCGGTTCAAGAAAGAGAAACTGGAGGTCGATGGAAAATCCTTTACCGCTTGTGAATTCGAGGATTGTATCATCATCGTGGCAACAGGGGATACCGACCTGAGCGGATGCCGGTTCAGGAACTGTAAACTCATGCTCAGAGGGAATGCCTTTAAAATCGGAAAACTCATCGAACTTTTTTCGAAACAGGGCCCCATGAAAGTCCTGGATGTCGATGAGCCGTTGTTTGAAAGGCGGGGTGACGGGTAAGGCGCCTTCGGACCACGATGGTCTTGATGTTTCATATTTCGGAGCTTCAATGGGTGCGAAGTTTTTCCGAAGAAATGACCGTGGGCTTCACAATTTAAAAATGCTGTGAGGGTATTTATTTGGGAGGAAAAGCGTAACGATTTCGGAAAACTATCGACAGCGCGTTTTTGAAAACAACATTGTTATTCGTCTTTTTGGAAAGGAGGAAACGTGTTATGGTAAATTTTTTATTCGTATTGAGCAAGAACGAAAATGAGGCGGCGACCCGGTGCTTTCAATTTGCCAAGATCGCCCATTCAAAGGGACACCAGGTTGATGTGTTTATGGTCGATGCCGGAGTCCGATGGGCGGATTCAAGCAGGGATTTTGATCAAAAGACCGAAACCGGAGATTGCCCGAGCGATTATTTGCCCTATCTTGTGGAGAAAAACGTTCCTATCGGGGTCTGAATTCCCTGTGCCAAGAACCGTCAGGTTGACGAGGCAAAGTTTTTCTCCAACATGGCTCTAGAAGGCGGCCCCCATCTTATTGATCTGGCTGCTGAGGCGAAGGTCTTTAATTTTTAAAAAAAAGATCCCAGTCCGTGTTCATTGAAAAAATGCCCCGGTTCAGATGTTTAGACCCGGGGCATTGCGTTCATTCGTGTTAAGGCATTTGCCTATTGCATGTCTTGAAAAAAGGATGATGAATGATGAGTCGTCGAAAAGGGCATTGGAATTGTCAGTGGCCTTCATGCCATGCGCGGCTTTGAGAAGACTTTTGAAAACAAGTATAAAAGTGATTTTTTACCGGTGAATGTTTGCCGATTCCCTCCGGATATTCTATCAAGGGACAAAAGTCGGTGTTGAGATCGCGATTATGGCAACCGAGCATGGCTTTATTACTCCGGATGCGGGATCTCGACTTTTGCCATTTGGTAAAAACTTTTCCTTGAATGGAAAAATACGTGAAAAGACAAATTTTGTCTATCCCATGCCGATTTTTGTCATCACTCGCCATGTTTTCGATTCACCGTTTTCCGAATATCCAAAAAAATAATCGAAAATTAAATAGCTTAGAAGGTATGGAACGTTTATTGCTTTAAAGGTTTCTCATCGTCTCAACGATGGCCTGGAAAGGAACACTCAAAAGATACTCTGTTTTACGCAGAGAAGGAGGCAGCAAGATGAAGGTCATTCTCAGGGTCTTTGAATATAAACACACGATCGAAAGGGAATTTTCAAGTGCTGAGGAAGCTCAGAAGGTTCTTGGCCTGATGAATGAGAAGCATCCCGAGTTGATGATCGAGCCCTATTTCGAAGTGGATGAAAGCTGTGTTCTGGACATTTCCAAAGTCTGCTGATTTTTCCAGGTCGGTACGGTCTCAAAACCAATATGGCGGGAAGATTCCGCAACGCCAGAATCGCTGCGGTTTCACCAAGATTCACGCATTATTTGAGCAAGTTATTCCCTGATCTGTCATTTATAGCCATCCTATCGATATCCCACCGTTTTCAAAAGCGCCCTGTCGATAAGTATTTGGAGATAGACTCCGGCAAATAGAGCCCTTCTGGATCCAAAATACGGTATTGAAAGCATGGAAAAATCGTCCCTTCAACGAAGGGGCGATGCGGCGATCCTGGAAAATCATTTCAGCCACACGACTATCGTTGTGGAGGTTCAGGAAAAAGGGTCCGTTCATCTTGCAGGTGGGACAAGATCCGAGGAGGAAAGGGAGCAACTCCTTACGGTCGTGAAAGGTGTAACAGGTGTATCGGAGGTGGTGTCGGATGTCTTTGTGGGGGATTTTGATAATGGCCGCCATTTCGGGAGGAAGGCCGTGACGGAGAAGATCAAAACAGGACCCAAGGTCTCGGGGTATCCCATGCCGGTGACCCCCTGGTGGGTGCGAATGTGGAGGAAAAGGGCAAGAAGCTTAACCAGTAAAATCGTAAATTATTGAAAGGTCTTATCCTCGACGTCCAATGGCGTACCTTCCCTGGTCGCCTGTAAACGGCATGGCCAGGATCCTCGGGAGGGTGACTAGGGTATCGTCTCTGAACTGCCTGAGTCCGATGGTCATCCCTTCATGGCCGTCGGTGGGTTGGGCCTTATAGGTGCCGAAAAGACGGTCCCACCAGGAGAGGTCGAAACCGAAATTGCTGTTGGTTTCTCTCGGGTACACAGAGTGATGCACGCGGTGCATGTCCGGAGTGACCAGGATGAGTCTCACAATCCGGTCGATTCCAAGTGGGAGGCGAACATTGCCGTGATTGAACATGGCCATGGCATTCAGGATAACTTCAAAAGCGACCACCGCGGCTGGAGGAGGCCCGATAACCACTACGGCCGAGAGTTTGATGAGCATGGAGACCAGAATTTCAATGGGATGGAATCGGAGGCCCGTGGTCACATCAATATCCATATCGGCATGATGAATCATGTGAAGGCGCCACAAAAGTGGTACGGCATGGAACATGAGGTGCTGCAGATAGATAATGAAATCCAGGAAAAAAATGGCTACAATGAAGGCGACCCAATCGGGTATGTCAAAGCTGTTCAAGAGACCCCAATGGGCTTCCCGGGCCTTTAGCGCCAATCCCAGGACAAGGACGGGGAACAAGAGCCTGACCAGCAGGGGATTGATCACCGTGATCGTCAGGTTTCGCCCCCACCTTTTCGCCTTAGAGGTGGTCAATTTTCGGCGAGGGGCCAGAATTTCCCACAGGGTCATAATCACAAAAACCGATAAAAAAAAGCCCAACCTTATTTTTGCTTCCTCCATCATCTTGTAATCATCCTCGGAATTTAGAAAATAACGGTTTGAGAATTTTGGTCAAAGCACCAATTCGTAACGTTCTTCGGTGATATTCGCGCCCCAAATGCCATGGGTTTTTTCTTCAGTTTTCCTGAATCCCGCAGATTGGTAGATGTGTGTCGCTGCATCCAAAAAGCTCACTGTCCAGAGGAAGACAGATGCATACCCGCATATTCTAGAGAACGCGACGGCCTCCCGGACTAGTTCCTTTCCCAGCCCCACGCCTCTTGCATCGGGATGAACGAGTAGCCAGCGAAGCTGCGCCTTGGTTTTAGAGGCCTGAACAATGGCGACCGTCCCAAGGATTTTTTTGTCCCGTTCCGCAATCCAGATACGATTCCGATCACTTCGGGAGAGGGCGAAATCGGACAGGGGAATGGCGACATAGGGCTCGAAAGTATGATCGAAGCCATACTCCTTGGCGTAAAGTGTGCCGTGAAGGGTAATGATGGCGCCGATGTCTCCGGGGTTGAAATAGTGCCTGATTTGAAAGGACTGCAACGCATTCATCGGGCCACCATGACGGTTCCAACGCCGATCATTATGGTCCCTGTGGCGCGATTGATATTTTGAGCCGCTCGCCGACTGGAAATCAATCGCCTGGCCTTTGCGGCGCCAAAGGCGTAGATGCCCGACACACAACCCGGAACCCCTGCCACAATGCCAGCAAGACAAGTAATGTCCCGAATAGTCAAATGAGTGAGATCAAGGAAGCTGGGAAGGGAACCGGCATAAGAACGGAAACCAGTGGAAAGGGCATGGGCTACCGAAGTCAGGACTCCGGGACCGGGAGTCGCTGCAAGGATGAATACCCCGATGCCGAGGGCCAGGACAGATTCAATAGCCATCAACCTTACCCCTTGAAAGTGTGATTTATGGGGAGGGGTTAGAATATATCCGTTCAGAGAAGGCCTCATCCTTTTCCGCGTGACGGAATTTTCGGTGGACGTGGATCTCTTATGGCTTTTCAGTAATCGCGAGGCGAATGCCGAGACCGATCAGCACGGTTCCGGTCAGCCACTGTTGTCCCTTTCTCATGATCGGGTTTCTCGTGAACCATTCGGATATTGCCCCCCCTGTAACAGCGATGAAAAGATCCATCGAGAGTGCCGTCAAAAGTAAAATGCAACCAAATATAAACATCTGAAGCCCCGGATGCCCTCGAAAGGGGTCGACGAACTGCGGGAGAAAGGACAAATAGAACAGGGCGGTTTTTGGATTTAAAATCTCGGTGATGACGCCTTGGCCATACATTCGAAACTTATCCGATTTTGGCGGTGGGGCTTGCGGATCTCGTTCATTTTTTTTGGACAGGAACATCTGTATTCCAAGATATAAAAGGTATGCTGTTCCGAGATACTTGACGATCATGTAGGTCAGGGGTGAGTACACAAAAATAACGGACAGACCCATACTGGCCGCAAGGGTATGGAGCAGAAGTCCTGTAGCAAGTCCGAGGGCCGAAAAGCACCCGGCAGAGCGACCCCGTCCAATGCTTCTTGACATGACATAGGCCATTGACGGGCCGGGGCACAGGGTGATGGCAACCG
>CAZXWJ010000290.1:0-5348 GCA_964644375.1 uncultured Desulfobacteraceae bacterium
CCTTGAGACATCCACTCAAAAAAAAGAAAGGGGGCGTCAATGTGATCAGCCCCCTTCCATTCCTGTCATCAGGTGCGGCCATAGACGACCAAGGCCCCGGGATCATCTCCTGGAGTTTCCGCCGCCCATGCCCTGACCACGACCGTCCCGCGGTCCCCGGGCCTGTCCGCGTCCTCTGCCTCTGCCTTTTCCCTGCCCTCGTCCTTGTCCCGTGTCCCGGGCGGGGTCGTCGGGGTTGCATCGCCCGGCCTTTCGGCCCGTCATGGGGCCGCGACCCTGAGGTCCACTTCCATCTCCTCTAGGCATATGGTTCACCTCCTTTGCGATCTTGTGCCGTGCTTACTTTTTGAGCCTACGCTCAAAAAGTAAGCACGGTAGCGCGCATTGTCAAATGTAAAATCACGGCGTCACATCCGGCATGGACCCCTGACTCAAATGCCTGCTGGAGTTCAACCGCAGCCCTTTTCTTGATGCGCAGGGAATTGGATATAAAGTCGATCTGGTCTCGATAATCTTCTCCAGACCGCATCAATTTCAGCAGGTCGGTCGCGAGTCTATATGCTTCGTCTTTATTCATTTAATCAAATATTCCGATCATCCAAGGATTTGTAGCGATTATTCTGGAATGGCTGACCGTGCCGCTTCTGAAAAGAAAAGGGAGTGATGGGCCAGAAATGCCCATGCATAGCATCGCATCTCGGTTTCAGGAAAAAGAAAAGACAACCGTTCAATCAGATTCTCTCGATCTTCATCATCTTTGAATATCCTACCGCACGCGCTATGCCTCAGTTCATAACATGATGCAGAAGGCCGGGGCTGTCAAGTCGGGCTGTTCCAGGCATGGTCCCCATTTTCTCATTTTCGTGTCCTTTTTGTTGCCAATTGCCTTCCCAATAAGACCGCTTGTGCCATTATGTCTTCTTTTCCCTTTCTCTCCCACATCAACCTGACAATACCATCGCTCTCAGAGATCGATTGCTTTTTCCGCAAACACATTTCATTATGGATTCATTACAATTGGGACAAATTCCGTCAAACTCGTTCGAATAAAACAAGCAGGCGCCCTTATGCTGAGACTTCATTGTCATACCCCTTACCTGATCCCTTCGCGTTACTCACACAATCAAGGGCCAGTTCCACGAGGTGAGGGGGTAAAGTCTGCCCCTGCCCCATTTAAAAAATCAGGACCGGTGCTCCGGAAACCGCCTTCGCGTGCCACAGGACCACGCGAGCAGAATCGGCCCACCAATGAGCAGGACCCAAGCCAACGCCGTGTTCCCGGCTTGGACATAGGCCACCAGGCCACCGATGATGCCTCCTCCCACGGCACTCAGGCCAAGACGGAGGGCGATGCGGTCGGGCGCACCGCGACGCAGCACTTTTGCCACGATGATCGTAAGCATCGGCATGACGAATCCCGCCACGATGCAGATTACGACCATGAGTGCTCCGGCGGCACCCGCCATATCCCCTGAAGGGCCTTCCTGCCTTGCGGCATCCGAGACACCACTCATACCGATGAGCACACCTAAGGCCATTGCACCGCTCACAAGAAACGGGATGAGCCACACAAGCCATGAACGCATGTTTGAACTCACAATCGGCAATCCCCCACCCCCTCCTATCCGCCGAACGCTTACGCTGCGCAGTGCCTGTCCAGGCAAGTAAAGCATCCCGGCCCAGAGGACCGGGCTTTCCATGTTAAAATAAAAACATACCCTCAAAGACCCGATCGATACTCAACCACATCAAATACCACCCCAGGGTCATCCCTGATAGTTGAGATCCGTTTTCCATAAAAGATAGAGGCGGTCACTTTGGATAGTTGGCCATATTGGGTTTTATGCTCCTGCCAAGCCAATCGATGCATTTTCCAACATGATGCATGTTAGCCAGACCTTCTTCATCTTCGAGCACCTCTCCTTTTTCGAGGCCATAGCCCATATTCCAGTAGGTTGAGCCGGGGACAATCATCCTCGACATTTGAAACATATGGTTAATGGTGTCATACACATGGGTGGCTCCGCCCCGCCTGACCGCCACGACCGCTGCCCCTATTTTTCCGGAAAATGCGTTATCGTTAGCATACGCAACATAACCTGCCCTTTCAATTAATGCCTTCAAATCAGCAGATACGGCCGCAAAATAGGTTGGGGAGCCCAGAATCATGGCATCCGCCTTTAGCATTTTCGAAAAGATGTCGTTAAATTTATCCTTTTTAACTGCGCATTGATTGTCTTTATTCTCAAAACATTTTCTGCAGGAAATACAACCGCGGATGGCTGTTCCGCCAACCTTTACGAGCTCGGTTTCCCAGCCTGCATCATCTAGTTCGCTGAGCACCTCCTTAAGGAGCAATTCTGTATTCCCGCCCTTCCGTGGACTTCCGTTTATGGCTACTGCGTACATACCGGCCTCCTCATATCTTATTGGTTAGCGGCATATAACTCTATTCGTTCCTTTCCTTTTCCTATGTTCTTTCGCTTGAGAGTGATAGTGCCGATTTCACCCGTGCGTTTCAGATGCGTTCCACCGCACGGAACGCGTGAAAACCCGGGAACTTCCCAGTACCGCCTCTGCCTGCTTTCATCAGAAAAGGCGCTGATGATCGCGATGTCCTGATCAACCAGAAGCTGGGCCTCATAGGTGAGTTTTGGAAAAAGTGGTGATATATTCTCCGGCCAACGAAAGTCTAATCTCGCCTTATCGGGACCAATGTGAGCTCCAATTTTCTCCACAGCGCCCAGTTCACGATACACGAGTTCGAGAACAAGCTCTGCAGCGAAATGAAGGCGCATCAAGCGGTAACGACGATCCCAGTCAATTTCAACTCTTACCCTGTCGCCAGTCTTCAATTCATGATTTTCCGGTAGCACATAGTGTATGTCAAAATCGGACTTTCCGGCCTCCAGGACAGGATAACCGCCAATGGTCCCGGTATCACTTTCCTGCCCACCGGAAAATACGTAGAATATCGTTTCCCGTAATGTGATCGAACGGCTGACGGCAGATTCAACGACTGTTTCAAGGGTAGTCAGATAGGGATCTTCCCAGAATAGTTTCTTTGTCATCATGATACCTCATTTTTAGTTGGTGCTCATCCGGAAATGACCTTTCCCCGGCTCGCGCTATCAGCGATCAGCTTTCAGCCGTCAGCAAAAACCTTTAAGTGGAAAAAAGGGGCCGTCCTTAAATATTCCAATAAATCAGCCTTCCAGTTGAAAACCTTTTTCCTTGGCTTTCTTCTCGCCTCTTTGAACGGCGTAACTCACCGCCGAAATCGTCATGCCAAGTCTCTTCGCAAGATTCGCCATAGGAATCCCAAGTTCCATCGCAGACCAATAACAGAGAAAATCTCTGGCTTCTACCCTCTCCTTTTGCCTCTCTCTTCCGAGGATGTAATCCTTTTCCAGATCGAATAATGAAGATACCCTTTCAAGTCTGTTTTTATTTGTATCTGTTTTGAAAAAGCTGACCGTGCCGCCTGTGCCTTCGGTTATAGCAAGCGGCGTATCCCGTAAGAAGCCTTCTCATGAATGTGGAGATTCCCGCTGTTCCGCTTCGCAAAAGAAAATGGGCGTGTTTGGTCATAAATGCCCATGCGTAGCATTGCGTCTTTATTTTAGGCAGGAGGATAGAAAACCGTTCGATAAAGTCCTCACGGTCTTTATTGTCATTAAATATCCGTCGGCGCTCTATTCCTCTGATGATAATATGGTGCAAGAGGCAGGGCGTATCAAGTCGGGACATTCTAGGCATACCGGAAATATGCAATCAATTCCCCCTGATGGCAACTTATTGGATTATTTAAGGATTATCCCTCTTTTCACCGTGTTAATTTGCATGGTTAGATTTTTTACTCTTTCTTTTCCAACCAATATTCTGGGGCAAAAGAAAAACGATTATTTTTCCACTTTGAAGCTATTCCTATGTCATAACCGTAAGTTAGGACAACCTGGATAAGATTTCTTTGAATTGCTTCTTTATGGGTTTCTAAAATTGCATTTGCAATTTTTGAAGCAAGTTTCTCATCTTCAATGTTTTGGTGTTTTATAAGTACCTGAGTGCTTAAATAGGTTGTTGTTTTGGATTCACCACCTGCTGAGCTGAAAGTTGATCGGCCATCCTGAATGGTTGCATAAACGACCTGTGGAACATTTTGTATTTGCTCTCTGGTCTTTATGAGCTCTGAGAAAAATTCGTTTCGACTTAACTGTCCAATAAATATTGGAGCGAGTAACGCAAGCACCAAAAGGATGCCACAGATTGCATAGTGTGCTGACCAAATGGGTTTAATTGTAACTGCTGATTCAACGTTTTTACGGACAACGTAAGTACCCGAGATAATGTCATGTAACGACTGGCGAGTGTTGCGGTTGAAAACGAACAAATAAACTATTGAAAGGCCGAACCCAAATACCAACAGTGACACAAGGAAGAAACCGATAGGGTATAAAATTGATTCTGGAATTATGGCGCCATTTAGGAAATATGGAATGCCAATAATGAAATATCTGAGAGTGCTTTTGGGTAAATTGAGAAGTTCACCGGTTTTATCAACAACCTGAATTTTCAGGGCTCTTTTCCCGATTGTTTGACCTCCACCAATACGACTGTTCAATATTACAAAATAAATAGCCGCAACTGGAAACCCGATAGCTCGTCCCCAACCACCTAATTCAACAAATTGTTGAGAAAAAAATAGGCCGAGAAGAAGGCCAAAAATTCCCAAAATGATAGCGTCTATGAAAAAGGCGCCAACTCTCCTCCAGAAACCAGAAATTTCATATTGCATTTCATAATTCCTTTTTTTGAAATCCAACGAATAAGGATAGATCGTGGTTCGCTTCACTCTCACGATCTATCTTTATTCGTTAGCCGTCATTTTGTAGATTACGAACTCGTTTCCGTAGAGAAGTCCTGCAATCCATTTTCGATCTGCTCACATGCATCAGACAGCGATTGGCTATTCGCTTCATCAAGATTGTCGATTGTTTTGATCGGCAAATGTCGATCGAAATATATACCGTCGTGAATTCCAATTGGGATTATTCTAAAGTCAAAACGATCAACAACTTGAATTGCCTTAAAAAACATAAATGGCGGCAAGGAATCCAACTCTGATTGGACAGACGATTCGCGCATCAAATGGCAACATAGAACCGTGCGTATGGTCTGGTTGGCGCTGTGGTCTGGTGGGTCGGACCAAGCTATGACGAGCCATCGTATTGATTTTAAATCAGTATTTCGTCAAACAGCCTCATTTTGAGGCCTTAAACCCGCATTTTCATAACCCAAAATGCCCTTGTAAGACGCTGGGGATTCCCGGAGTTCATAACTTTCATCAC
>CAZXWJ010000291.1:0-5346 GCA_964644375.1 uncultured Desulfobacteraceae bacterium
ACAATGATTTCTCGGAATCTCAGCTTGAGAAATATCGAACCGCCCTGTCCGAAAGCTACATCGCCAAAGACCTTTCCAAGGTGCGCAATTTCCATCAGTCCTTTGAAGGTGGACTTTGGACCGGTATGTTCAGGGCCGGCATACAGTTTGTCCTTGGCGGAAGAGATTGGAGTTCACGGATTGACGCCAAACCCGACTTCTCACATCTCAAGAAAGTCACAGATGCCTATGGGTCTCCTTCACCGACGGATGAACAGAAGGGCGACATTAAATACGATGGCGAGAAGACCTTTGACAAGGAAACGGATGTCTATTATTCAGGTTCGACCCATGAGGAAAAACAACCGCCTCATCTCAAAATACTGGATCTTGATATCTGTTACACAAAGTGCAGGGAGGAGTATCAGAACCCCTGCGTCAGGTTCTGTCCCGCCAATGTCTATGAAATGGAGATTGACGAGGAAACGGGCAAACCCAACATGAAATTGAATTTTTCCAACTGTGTCCATTGTAAAACCTGCGATATCAAAGACCCTTACGAAAATATTACCTGGGTTCCTCCCGAAGGTGGAGGCGGCCCGAAATACTCCATGGTTTAGAGTCCTCACCTTTCCCGACTCGGGAAATTTCGGCTTTTCGCCTTGCACTGCGGACGAGGCCGAATGTCTTCTTGTCATAAACCGGTTTGGGGGATGATCTCCCCCAAACCGTATGAACAATATCCCATGAATATTCCGCCTGCCCGGCGGGTAACTTCCCCTTTATTATCTGTTCCAATTTTTGAATTGATACCTGTCCAGTTCGAATTGAAATTCTCGTGAATAGAATACCCTAATCACTTACAGAAAAGAGAATCGTCGAGAACACGCCTCTGACAGGAGGACGTTCATAATATTTCAACCAGTCGAGGAGGATGAGGATGGCAAACACAGAGACCCAGAGTATCCTGGTGGTCGGTGCGGGCATGAGCGGGCTGACAGCCGCCATCGAGGCGGCCGAGGCAGGCTATGATGCCTATATTGTTGAAAAAAATCCCTATTTAGGGGGGAGGGTGGCCCAACTCCATCATTACTTTCCTAAGTTATGTCCCCCGTATTGCGGGTTGGAGATCAATTTCCGCCGCATCAAACAGAATCCCAGGATTCGGTTTTTCACCATGGCGGAAGTGAAAAATATCTTGGGGGAAGAGGGCAATTTTGATGTTTCCGTTCAACTCAATCCTCGCTATGTCAACGAAAAGTGCACGGCATGCGGAAAATGCGCCGAGGCCTGCACGCTTGAAATCGATAACCCGTTCAATTACGGCATGGACAAAATCAAAGCGGCCTATCTGCCGCACGATATGGCCTTTCCCATGCGCTATGTATTGGACGCCGCCCTGGTCAAGAGCGGAGAGGCCGAGGCGGTGAAAAAGGCCTGTCCCTATGACGCGATTGACCTGAACATGGCGCCTAAGACCATGTCCCTGAAGGTGGGTGCCGTGGTTTGGTCAACGGGTTGGAAACCCTATGATGCCAATAGACTGGATAACTATGGCTTTGGGCAATTTCCCGATGTGATTACCAATGTCATGATGGAAAGACTGGCCTCTTGGACCGGACCGACACAGGGAAAGATCCTTCGCCCGTCGGACGGTGAACCTCCTCAAAGGGTCGCCTTTGTGCAGTGTGCCGGCTCCCGTGATGAAAATCATCTCCCCTTTTGTTCCGGTGTCTGCTGCCTCGCATCCATGAAGCAGGCTACCTATGTGAGAGAACAATATCCGGATGCCGAAATCACTATCTTTTTCATTGATATACGCGCTACGGATCGGTTGGAGAACTTCTACCTCAAGGTCAAAGAGGATGAAAATATTGCATTCTTCAAGGGCAAAGTGGCCAAGATCATCCAAGGCGATTCCGGGAAGGACCTGGTCCTGAGGGTCGAAGATACAACCCAGGAAGTTTTGAGAGAAATTTCCGCCGACTTGGTTGTGCTCGCAACAGGTATGGAACCCAATACGGCTGACAACCCTCTTCCCGTTGAAGTGCCTTATGACGATTACGGGTTCGTGGCATATCAGGAGGCAAAGGCCGGTATCTATGCCGCCGGGTGTACGAGGGTGCCCACGAATGTTTCTGAATGCGTCCAGGATGGGACGGCGGCAGCTCTGAAAGCCATTCAATCCATCTCGAGGAGGTAAGCTCAATGGAAAAGAAAATCGCAGTCTATATTTGCACCGGATGCGGCATAGGCGATGCCCTCGATATAGAACAGATCGGTAAGGTGGCGGCGGACGAAAATAGCGTCCCCATTTGTCGAAATCATCCCAACCTGTGCAGCCGGGAGGGGGTGCAACTCATCAAGGCGGATATCTCCGATGAGGACGTTAATACACTGGTTATAGCGGCCTGTTCGCACAGGGTGATGTATGACGCCTTTAATTTTGAAAACGCTATCGTTGATCGTGTCAATATTCGGGAACAGGTCGTTTGGTGTCAAAAACCGGGAGAAGAAGATACCCAGATGATGGCCGAAGACTATCTCCGTATGAGCCTGGCAAAAGTGAAGGCCATGGAACTGCCGAAACCCTATCTGCCCGAAGAAGAAATATCCAGGAAGATCCTTGTGGTTGGCGGGGGTTTGACAGGCTTGACATCGGCCCGCGAGGCATCAAAGGCGGGATACTCGGTCGTGCTCGTTGAAAAGGAGGAACAACTCGGGGGGTTTCAGGGAAAGGTCAAGCATATTGCCACAACCCCTTACAAGGGTTTCCAGGACAATAACCTGGAAGATTTGATTCAGGCCGTTACCTCCGATGACAAGATCACCGTTTATACGGGGGCGAACATTGAAAAAACCGACGGTGGTCCCGGGGTCTTCAAGGTCACCATCAAACAGAACGGTGCTTCTGACGAACACGGTATCGGGGCTATTGTGATGGCGGCGGGGTGGCAGCCCTATGATCCCACAAAACTGAATCCCGCACTAGGATTCGGGTCTTCGTCCGATGTCATTACCAATGCCATGTTTGAAGAGAACTATCAGGAAGGGAAAATCACGCGTCCGAGTGACGGCAAGGATGTGACGAACGCGGTCTTTCTCCAATGTGCAGGAAGCCGGGATCCCGAACACCTGCCCTATTGCTCCTCGGTTTGCTGTGTCACCTCTTTGAAACAGGCACTGCGGATAAAGGCCCAGAATCCCGATGCCAATGTCTATGTGGTCTATAAGGAACTGCGGACCCCCGGTCAGGCTGAAGATCTCTATCGAAAGGCTCAGGAAGAGGGGGTGCTTTTTATCCGATGTCAGTCACCTCGGGTGAAGGCCAATGGAGGATCTCCGGTAGTCGAGGCCGAAGATGAACTTCTGGGGGAGACTGTCCTTCTGGATGACCTGGATCTGGTGGTGCTTGCCACAGGCATGGTGCCGGTTACGGCTTTTGGTCCGGATATCAACGCGATAAAAGCCAAGGACGAAGAGGAGACCAAAAAAGAGGATGAGGACCTGGGTGTTCCCCCCGACTCGATCAGGCAATCGGATATTTTGAATCTGGGGTATCGGCAGGGACCGGAAATTCCGGCTCTGAAGGATGATTTCCCGGATTCCCATTTTATCTGCTTTCCGTATGAAAGCCGTCGAACCGGTATCTATGCCGCCGGATGCGTACGGCGGCCCATGGGCATCGCCAATGCCGTAGAGGATGCGGCAGGCGCGGTCATGAAGGCCATCCAGTGTATCGAACTGACGGCTAAGGGGGCAGCTGTGCATCCCAGGGCAGGGGACATGACTTTTCCGGAATTTGCCATGCAACGCTGTACCCAGTGTAAACGCTGCACCGTGGAGTGTCCCTTTGGCGCTATCAATGAAGATGAGAAAGCGAACCCCTTGCCCCAACCGACGCGCTGCCGCCGCTGCGGGGTGTGCATGGGGGCCTGTCCGGAACGGATCATTTCTTTTAAGAACTATTCGGTCCCCATGATCGGCAACATGATCAAGGCTATCGCGGTGCCCGAGGAAGATGAAGAAAAACCCCGCATCCTGGTGCTTGCCTGTGAGAACGATGCCTATCCGGCACTGGATATGGCCGGCCTCCATCGCATGTCCTATAACCCCTGGGTTCGGGTTATCCCACTGCGCTGTCTGGGGTCCATGAACCTCGTGTGGATTGCGGATTCTTTGTCCAAGGGCATCGATGGTGTTCTTCTCCTTGGCTGCCAGCACGGCGATGACTACCAGTGCCATTTTATCAGGGGAAGCGAATTGGCCAATATCAGATTGAGCAAGGTATCCGAGACCCTGGATCGACTGGCCCTGGAATCGGAAAGGGTGCGTTTCGAAGTCGTCTCCATCATAGATTATGAGAAACTTCCCGCCCTGTTGGATGAATTTGCAGAGACCATTGACAATGTCGGCCCCAATCCATTCAAGGGATGGTAATGAGGCTGAGGGTTCGCAGCAGATGAGTGGACGCAGTCTGCTGGGGGCCTTGAACAATGAGCTGCTCACAGGAGGAAAAAGCATGAGTGTTAAAGTCGATCCGACCCTGATGAAGGATTTGCGGGAATTCGGCCTCAAGGATGCCAATAAGTGCTTTCACTGCGGGAACTGCACGGCTGTATGCCCCCTTTCCACACCGGAAAACCCTTTTCCGAGAAGACTTGTGAAATATGTTCAAATGGGTCTCAGAGATAAAATTCTGAGTAGCCCTGAACCGTGGCTCTGCTATTATTGTGGGGACTGTTCGGATAGCTGTCCGCGGGGCGCAGATCCCGGGGAAACGATGATGGTATTGCGGCGCTACCTGACTTCCCGGTATGACTGGACCGGTTTTGCCCGCAGATTTTACACATCCGAAAAATTCGAGATCATTGCCATTTCCATTGTTGCCGCGCTTATCGGTTTGGCAATGGTATTGTTCCATGGCAGCAACCCCAATATGGAACACGCCCATCTCAATTCAGTCTGGCCCGCACCGGCGATTGAGATTGCCGACCTTATTATGGCGGGCGTTCTGACCTTTTTTCTTTTGAGTAATACCTATCGTTGTTTCAGTTTTGTCATGGGGGACTTGAAATCCAAGATCCCTCTTGAGCTTTACATAATCGAGGCAAAAGAACTGGTAATCCATTTTTTAACCCAGAAAAAATTTCGAGAATGCACGGATAGAATGCCGTGGCTGGTGCATCTTCTGATCATGACGGGATACTGCACCGTTTTTATGCTGGTCGTTATTTTTCTCGCGGGGGGCATTCACGTTATCGGTCTTTCCTGGGATAAGATCATGTTTCAGCGGGATGTGATATACCCCTTTTTCCATCCCATACGCCTGCTCGGGTATTATGCGACCTTCGCCCTCCTCTATGG